>NZ_JAZQNX010000032.1:0-110503 GCF_045627565.1 Lelliottia sp.
ATGCCGAACTCAGAAGTGAAACGCCGTAGCGCCGATGGTAGTGTGGGGTCTCCCCATGTGAGAGTAGGGAACTGCCAGGCATCAATAAAGAAGAACCCCGGTCCGAAAGGCCCGGGGTTTTTTGCTTGTGTTTTTCAGTGATAATACTCAGAAAATAAGCCAGTCTGATAAGAAGTCCGGATGTTTACTGCTTCTTTAGCCATTCCTGGATAAAATTGGCAATCTCATCCGTGTTATTGAGATCTAATATGGGCACCTGTAGTGCCAGCAAAACATCACAGGCAACAGCAATCACATCCTGATCCAACGTTAACTCATCGACTCCATGCCCGGTACCTTTCCTGAATAATAGAATCTTAGTCACTGGTTCATGCTTAAATCCCTCAACTAATACCAGATCCAAAGCGGAATGATCCATGCGACTCACAAGATAATTGAGATCGAGTGTGTCTTTCTCTGGTGTCTCAGTCATTAGTGCCCATCGCTGCGTACTGGCAACCATGGTTTGTGCGGCTCCAGCGTGACGCAATTCGTAACTGTCCTTACCCGGTTTATCGACATCCATATTGTGATGGGTATGCTTAATTACCCCAGTACGAATACCTCGCTCGCAAAGCGCAGGAATGAGTTTTTTTAGAAGCGATGTTTTGCCGGTGCCACTCCATGCGGCGATGGCTAAAACGGGTTTCATACAATCCCCTGTATATTTCGCAGATCTTCAGGTGTATTCACGTTAATAAAAGCGCATTTTTGATCGCTAAAATCGACTGAATGACCGCCGGATTGACGCATGAACATCATCACTCGACGTTCTCCGGATGCCAGGTACGTTTTCAGTTCTGCAATTAACCTTCGGTTAATCAATGCAATAGTAGGATGATCTCGCTCGCCATCATGTACCCAGACGACAGGGGCATTATTCTGATTGCTCACCAGACGCTCAGCAAGACAAGTTGGAATAAAAGGAGTATCGCAGGGACAAAAGAGAAACCATTCACGCTCAGACTGCTGCATAACGCTGAGCATACCGGCTAAAGGCCCCGGATAATCGTCCAGACTGTCTTGATATACGGGATAGCCACTTTGCTGGTAAATATCGATATGTCGGTTAGCGCTAATCGCGATAGCATCGACTTGCTTACGAAGCGTATCGGCCACATGCTTCCATAAAGGCTTTCCATTTAGCTCTTGTAAGCCCTTATCTCTTCCCCCCATTCGCGTCGCTCTTCCACCCGCCAGAACCACGGCGAGTACTTCCTTGCATTGATTCACAAATATCGCCTCTTTTATTGTGGGATTGACCCTGATAACGTATTCCCATAAACGAAAGGAGCATCGCAATGAAATGTAAACGTCTGAATGAAGTTATTGAACTCCTCCAGCCAGCCTGGCAAAAAGAGCCGGAACTGAATCTAATCCAATTTTTACAGAAACTGGCGAAAGAGTCAGGTTATGACGGCGAACTGGCCGACCTTTCTGATGACATTCTGATCTATCACCTCAAAATGCGCGATTCTGCAAAAGATGCTGCGATTCCAGGGATAAAGAAAGATTACGAAGAAGATTTTAAAACCGCACTTCTACGCGCCCGTGGCGTAATTAAAGAGTAAAACCTTGTAAGAGGCGCCACCGAAATCTCTGTGAAATGATATCCTGAATCATTCGTATAATTTCCGGATGATCGGATGAACGACAAGTCTTTTACTTTCCAGACATTACACCCGGATACCATTATGGATGCCCTGTTCGAACAGGGTATCCGCGTAGACTCCGGGTTAACACCTCTTAACAGCTATGAAAACCGTGTCTATCAATTCCAGGATGAAGACCGCCAGCGTTTTGTCGTTAAGTTTTATCGGCCTCAACGGTGGTCTGCTGAGCAAATCCAGGAAGAGCATCAGTTCGCTCTGGATCTCGTGAATGATGAGATTCCTGTAGCCGCGCCGATCCAATTCAATAACCAAACGTTACTGACGCATAAAGGTTTTTTTTATGCGGTGTTCCCAAGCCTGGGCGGCCGTCAGTTTGAGTCCGATAACATCGATCAAATGGAGTGGGTTGCCCGCTATCTGGGTCGAATTCATCAGACTGGGCGAAAAAAAACCTTTAGCGCCCGTCCTGCGATCGGGATTCAGGAATATTTAACAGAACCCCGCCAGGTTTTCGAAACCGCCACGCTGATCCCCAAGGCCCTGAAAGCGAATTTCCTTAAAGCAACCGATGCACTGATTAATGCGGTTGCGATGCACTGGGATGGGCAGGTAGAAACGTTGCGCCTTCATGGGGATTGTCATGCCGGTAATATCCTATGGCGAGATGGCCCTCTGTTTGTCGATCTCGATGATGCCAGAATGGGACCTGCGGTTCAGGATCTCTGGATGCTGCTGAATGGTGATAAAGCGGAACAGCGCATGCAGCTTGAAACCATTATTGAAGCATATGAAGAATTTAGCCCCTTCAATTCAGATGAAATCGCTCTGATTGAACCTTTACGCGCCATGCGTTTTGTATATTATCTCGCATGGTTAATCAGGCGTTGGGACGATCCCGCGTTTCCTAAAAACTTCCCGTGGCTGACCGGGGAAGATTACTGGCGCAGCCAGACAACCACATTTATTGAGCAGGTTAAGGTTCTTAATGAACCTCCACTGCGATTAACGCCAATGTATTAATCGGAAATATCAGGAGAAAGTTGATCATGAAAAAAATATGGCTGGCGCTGGCAGGTATGATTCTGGCATTTAGCGCATCCGCTGCTCAATTCAGCGATGGCAAGCAGTTCAATACCCTTGAAAAGCCTGTTGCCGGTGAACCTCAGGTACTGGAGTTTTTCTCATTCTATTGCCCCCATTGCTATCAGTTTGAGGAAGTGCTGCACGTTTCTGATAACGTGAAGAAAAAGTTGCCTGAAGGCACCAAAATGACCAAATATCATGTCGAATTCTTGGGTCCATTGGGCAAAGATTTGACCCAGGCTTGGGCTGTTGCATTGGCGTTAGGTGTGGAAGATCAAGTTACCGCCCCAATGTTTGAAGCCGTACAGAAAACCCAAACCGTTCAGACGACGGCTGATATTCGCAAAGTCTTTGTTGATGCCGGTGTAAAAGGTGAAGATTACGACGCTGCATGGAACAGCTTTGTAGTGAAATCCCTGGTCGCCCAACAGGAAAAAGCTGCCGCAGATCTTCAGCTGCAGGGTGTTCCAGCCATGTTCGTTAATGGCAAATATCAGGTGAACCCACAAGGTATGGATACAAGCAGCATGGACATTTTCGTGCAGCAATATGCTGACACCGTAAAATATCTGGTTGAGAAGAAATAAAAGAAAACGCCGGCTAACAGCCGGCGTTTTTGTTTGGCAATTTAATCCTGTTTATCAGCTCATCTTTATCATTCCATAGCGTGTTTAGCCAACCCTGGAATCGACGTTTGAAATGCTTATCGCTAATGTAATCGCCGTGTAACTCTTCATTCACCTCTACAACGCTAACCCTTCGCACCAGCAATGCATCATGAAATTACAGAATGTCGAAACTGTGCGTTAAACGACTGGAACCGGAAGCTATAATTTGATCACGCTGGCGAGAATAATGGGTACAGAGCGAAGAGAGTGACCAGAACTGAGCTGTAAGGTGAATGCAGCGAGAAATCTCGACATGATGGGTTTTTTAAGGTGGTTAACTGATAATCAACGAGGGTACCGTTAACGCAGGGCGCTGATTTTATCAGTAACCTGGCGTCGAATATGCTTTCACTCTGCGATTATGTGGAATTGATTTTGCAACAGAGTTTCACCCGTAAACAATTTTGGCGCAGGGAATATCCACACAGAGTAAATAATCAGCGACCGAAAATATACGGGTAGAATCCTTTCATAGTCGGTTGATCATAAAGCATAAATTATTAAAACTGATATTTAGAATGACATGATTATTCATATGGCATGAAAATATTCACAAAGTTATCCACAGTTTTAATTTGCGAGTGATCCTCAGGATCGCGAAATCTTTTCCCGGACACGGCGCTAAAAACTGATGTTTTCATCCGTCTGTGGCATCCTTGAACCATAAATTAATTAAAGGCACGTACACTATGGTTCAGATCCCAGAAAACCCTCTTATTCTCGTCGATGGCTCTTCTTACCTTTATCGGGCGTATCATGCGTTTCCTCCTCTGACCAATAGCGCGGGGTTGCCGACCGGCGCGATGTACGGCGTGCTGAACATGCTGCGCAGCCTCATCCTCCAGTATCAGCCATCGCATGCCGCGGTCGTTTTTGACGCGAAAGGCAAAACGTTCCGCGATGAACTGTTTGAGCATTACAAATCCCATCGTCCACCTATGCCGGACGATTTGCGTGCGCAAATTGAGCCTCTGCATGCCATGGTGAAAGCAATGGGCTTGCCGTTGCTGGCCGTTTCTGGCGTTGAAGCTGATGACGTCATTGGCACGCTGGCGCGTGAAGCTGAAAAGTTAGGCCGTCCGGTGCTAATCAGCACGGGTGATAAAGACATGGCTCAACTGGTCACCCCTGGTATCACCCTAATCAATACCATGACAAATACCATTCTTGGGCCAGATGAAGTCGCCAACAAATATGGCGTGCCTCCAGAACTGATTATCGATTTCCTGGCCTTGATGGGTGACTCCTCAGATAACATCCCAGGCGTGCCGGGTGTAGGCGAAAAAACTGCGCAAGCGCTGCTGCAAGGGTTAGGTGGACTGGACACCCTGTATGCTGAATCGGATAAAATCGCTGGCTTAACATTCCGCGGCGCGAAAACCATAGCCGCGAAGCTGGAACAGAACAAAGAGGTGGCCTACCTCTCCTACAAACTGGCGACCATCAAAACCGACGTTGAACTGGAACTGACCTGTGAACAGCTTGAGGTGCAGCAGCCTATTGCTGAAGAGCTGCTTGGCCTGTTTAAGCAATATGAATTCAAGCGCTGGATAACCGATGTCGAAGCCGGCAAATGGATGCAAGCTAAGGGCAGTAAACCTGCCGCGAAGCCAAAAGACACCATCGTCGTCAATGCTGAAGACGAAGTGGAAGAAGAGGCGACGACGCTCTCTTATGATAACTATGAAGTGGTGCTTGAAGAGTCTCAGCTCATTGCCTGGATAGAAAAACTGAAAAAAGCGCCCGTTTTTGCTTTTGATACCGAAACCGACAGCCTTGATAACATCTCTGCCAATATGGTGGGTCTGTCATTTGCGACGGAGCCTGGCATGGCGGCTTACGTTCCCGTCGCGCATGACTATCTTGATGCCCCTAATCAGATCTCCCGCGACCGCGTGCTGGAATTACTGAAACCGCTCCTCGAAGATGAGAAAGCGAAAAAAGTTGGGCAAAACCTTAAGTTTGACCGTGGTATTTTGCAAAATTACGGCATTGAGCTGCGCGGTATTGCCTATGACACCATGCTGGAATCGTACATTCTGAACAGTGTCGCGGGCCGCCATGATATGGATTCGCTTTCAGATCGCTGGCTTAAGCATAAAACCGTCACCTTTGAAGAGATCGCCGGTAAAGGCAAGAATCAATTGACGTTTAATCAGATCGCGCTCGAAGAAGCTGGCCGTTACGCGGCGGAAGACGCCGACGTCACGCTGCAACTGCATCTGAAAATGTGGCCAAAACTGCAAAAGCAGGAAGGCCCGCTGAATGTATTCGAACATATTGAAATGCCGCTGGTGCCCGTTATTTCGCGCATTGAGCGCAATGGCGTCAAAATTGATCCGGCGGTGTTGCACAAACATTCTGAGGAGCTCGCCCTACGATTGAGTGAGCTTGAGCAAAAAGCCCATGAGATTGCCGGAGAGCCGTTCAATCTGTCCTCAACCAAGCAGTTGCAGACGATCTTGTTTGAAAAGCAAGGTATCAAGCCGCTGAAGAAAACGCCTGGTGGTGCACCATCAACGTCTGAAGAGGTACTGGAAGAGCTGGCACTCGATTACCCATTACCTAAAGTGATCCTGCAATACCGTGGTCTCGCCAAGCTTAAATCGACATACACCGATAAGCTGCCGTTGATGATTAACCCAAAAACCAGTCGCGTTCACACCTCTTATCATCAGGCGGTTGCGGCGACAGGGCGTTTGTCCTCTACTGAGCCAAACCTGCAGAACATCCCGGTTCGTAATGAAGAGGGGCGCAGAATCCGTCAGGCATTTATCGCGCCGAAAGATTATCTGATTGTATCTGCCGACTACTCGCAAATTGAACTGCGCATCATGGCGCATTTGTCGCGGGATAAAGGCTTACTGACCGCGTTTGCCGAAGGCAAAGATATCCATCGCGCGACTGCAGCAGAAGTTTTTGGTTTGCCACTGGATAGCGTGACCAACGATCAGCGCCGTAGTGCGAAAGCGATCAATTTTGGTCTGATTTACGGCATGAGCGCGTTTGGCCTTTCTCGCCAGCTTAATATTCCGCGCAAAGAGTCGCAAAAATACATGGACCTCTACTTTGAGCGTTATCCTGGCGTTCTGGAATACATGGAACGCACGCGCGCGCAGGCAAAGGAAAAAGGTTACGTCGAAACGCTGGATGGCCGTCGTCTTTATCTCCCTGACATCACGTCAAGCAATGCGGCTCGTCGAGCTGGAGCAGAGCGAGCGGCGATCAACGCACCGATGCAGGGCACGGCAGCCGACATCATCAAACGTGCAATGATTGCAGTGGATGCTTGGCTTGAAAAAGACAAACCGCGCGTGCGCATGATCATGCAGGTACACGATGAACTGGTGTTCGAAGTTCATCGCGAAGATCTGGAAGCCGTTTCTAAAAAGATCCATGAACTGATGGAAGGTAGCATGACATTAGATGTGCCGTTGCTGGTGGAAGTAGGAAGCGGTGAAAACTGGGACCTGGCTCACTAATGATTCGATGCGTAATGCGCTTTTTATGTAAGTAAGCAACATAACAGTGTGCATTATGTGACATTCATTAGATTTACCTATGTAAAGAGTGAAAAAAAACTACAAAAAGTGCTTTGTCCAGCGATAAAAAAAGAGTAGAGTTATTCGCGTAGGGTACAGAGGTAAGATGTTCTATCTTTCAGACCTTTTACTTCACGTAATCGGATTTGGCTGAATATTTTAGCCGCCCCAGTCAGTAATGACTGGGGCGTTTTTTATTGCGGCAAAGAAAATTTTCGGCAAAAAAACGCGGACATCGCCGCGCTTCTTATCACTCTTCCGCTTCTACAGCGGGTTCCAGCCCGTTATACCAACTGTCTAGCTTTTGACGTAAAACATCGACGCCTTGCTTTTTCAGCGATGAAAACGTCTCAATTTGCACGTCACCGTTGAATGCCAGTGCGGCTTCACGCACCAGTTTGAGCTGCGCTTTACGCGCTCCGCTGGCCAGCTTGTCGGATTTGGTCAATAGCACCAGTACTGGGATTTCACTCGCTACCGCCCAGTGGATCATCTGCTGATCGAGATCTTTCAGCGGGTGGCGGATATCCATCAGCACAACCAGACCTTTCAGGCACTGGCGTTTTTCAAGATATTCCCCCAGGGCTTTTTGCCATTTGAGTTTTACCTCTTCTGGAACTTCCGCATAGCCGTAGCCGGGTAAATCAACCAGTCGCTTGCCTTCAGCCACTTCAAACAAGTTAATAAGCTGGGTACGCCCTGGGGTTTTTGAGGTACGCGCCAGGCTTCTCTGATTAGTCAGCGTATTGAGGGCGCTGGATTTCCCTGCATTAGAACGGCCCGCAAACGCCACTTCAATCCCGGTATCAGGGGGTAAGTGGCGAATATCAGGCGCACTGGTGACAAAATTCGTCTGTTGATAGTTCCAGTTAGTCACGTACTTGTCTCCAAAATTCTTATTCTGAAAGGGATTATACCTGAATGCAGGCAAAAGGCTTTCCCTTCGCGAATACGGCGTACGTTAACACCTTCTCTATTGTGAGATATCCGCCATGATATCTATGGGACATTTCAGACTAATGCCAAGCTTTAAAATAACCAATCCATTTAAAATCAAAGAGTTGTTTTTAAGTATTTTTCCTAAAATCCTTTTTTGTACACTTTCATTACTTGTCAGAAGAACTGAAAAAGGTAAAGTAGCACCCACGGCGAGGATGCCATCAGGATTATGACTTAAGGATGAGGGTCAGGAGCGCCAGGAGGCGAAGACTCAGGATTTCAAGGACGACACGCCAGGAGGCGTTTAAAAGGGAAATGGAACCGTATCACGGATGATTCCGCTAAAGGATAAACAGGGTTAGTTGTTGGCGAACAGGGATTGTAAAACCCGTTTAGGGTAGTGAGTCAGGAAAAAAGGCGACAGATTGCTCTGTCGCCTTTTTTCTTTGCTTGCTTTCTGCTAGATTTCGCCGCAATTCTATACTGAATAAAACGGCTTAAAGATAAGACATCATGAAAAAACCGACCTCTGCAGCGGGCGCGAAACGCCCGACAAAAGCGCACCGCAAAACACGTGAAGAACTGAATCAGGAAGCACGCGATCGCAAACGTGTTAAAAAGCACAGTGGGCATTCTGCGGGGAGCCGTGCGAATGGTAGCAGTGCATCAGGTTCTACTGCACAAAACAGCAAACAGAAAGATCCGCGCATTGGCAGTAAAACGCCAATTCCACTGGGTGTGACGGACACCCCAGTAGTCAAGCATCACAAACCTAAGAGCGAGAAACCTATGCTTTCACCGCAGGCTGAGCTGGATATGCTGGAGAATGATGAGCGCCTGGACGCGCTGCTGGAACGCCTTGAAGCAGGCGAAAAACTGAATGCTGAAGAGCAGAAATGGGTCGATGCCAAATTAGACCGTATTGATGAACTGATGCAACAGCTCGGTCTTTCTTATGAAGATGATGAAGACGACGAAGAAGAAGAGAAGCAGGACGACATGATGCGTCTTCTGAAAGGTGGAAACTAACATTTGCACCCGGCAGGCTCTATCGTCCTGCTTATAACCCTTCCGGTTATATGTTATCTGGTGTGGTTATTCGTTAAACTACGGCGGTTGTCGCGGCGACAGAGGTTGTTGCGCACCCGGATGATGACCCGCAATGGGGTAAAAACGGGCCGCCGTATACGAATGCGACACCAACGGAAGGAGTGAACATGTCTGTACCGAGCATCGACTGGGATCTGGCCCTGATCCAAAAATATAACTATTCCGGGCCGCGTTATACCTCATATCCGACTGCGCTGGAGTTTGCCGAAACGTTCAGTGAGGCTGATTTTCAGCAGGCCGTGGTGCGTTATCCTGAGCGCCCGCTTTCGCTGTATGTTCACATCCCTTTCTGCCACAAGCTCTGCTATTTCTGCGGCTGTAATAAGATCGTGACTCGCCAGCAGCATAAAGCCGACCACTATCTTGATGCCCTTGAGCAGGAAATTCTGCACCGCGCACCGCTTTTTGCTGGCCGTCACGTTAGCCAGCTGCACTGGGGCGGCGGTACGCCGACCTATCTGAATAAAGCACAAATCAGCCGCCTGATGGATCTGCTGCGGGCAAACTTCCGGTTCGATACTGATGCCGAAATTTCTATCGAAGTCGATCCGCGTGAAATTGAACTGGATGTCCTCGACCACCTCCGGGCTGAAGGCTTCAACCGTCTGAGTATGGGGGTCCAGGACTTCAACAAAGAGGTTCAGCGTCTGGTTAACCGCGAGCAGGATGAAGATTTTATTTTTGCTCTCCTGAACCATGCTCGCGAAATCGGTTTTACCTCAACCAATATTGACCTGATTTATGGCCTGCCGAAGCAGACGCCTGAAAGCTTTGCCTTCACCCTTAAACGTGTGGCAGAGCTGAATCCCGATCGCCTGAGTGTCTTTAACTATGCGCATCTGCCAACGCTGTTTGCGGCGCAACGTAAAATCAAAGATGCCGACCTGCCGTCTGCGCAGCAGAAGCTCGATATCCTGCAAGAAACCATCACGTCATTGACGGAAACTGGTTATCAGTTTATCGGTATGGATCACTTTGCCCGCCCGGATGATGAGCTGGCCATCGCCCAACGCGAAGGCGTGCTGCATCGTAATTTCCAGGGCTACACCACTCAGGGCGACAGCGATTTACTGGGCATGGGCGTATCCGCCATCAGCATGATCGGCGACTGCTACGCGCAAAACCAGAAAGAGCTGAAGCAGTATTATCAGCAGGTGGATGAAATCGGGAATGCGCTGTGGCGCGGGATTGCTTTAACGCGTGACGATTGTATTCGCCGCGACGTTATTAAGGCGCTTATCTGTAATTTCCGCCTCGATTTTGAGCCAGTAGAAGCGCAATGGGATCTTAACTTTGCGGATTATTTTGCCGAAGATTTAAAGCTGATCGCCCCGCTGGCGAAAGATGGGCTGGTGGATGTGACGGATAAAGCGATTCAGGTGACGCCGAAAGGGCGCTTATTAATTCGTAATATCTGCATGTGTTTTGACGCCTATCTCCGCCAGAAGGCAAGACTGCAGCAGTTCTCAAGAGTTATTTAAGCAATAAACCGGAGGCACAAGCCTCCGGTTTGAACTTAACTTATTCCATTCCTAACTCTTTCAGCTTACGCGTCAGGGTATTTCTCCCCCAACCCAGCAGTCGAGCCGCTTCCTGTTTGTGCCCTTGAGTGTGGCGAAGTGCGGTCGTCAGCAACGTACGCTCCATCTCTGGCTGTGCCTCTGACAATAAATTTTGATGACCGGAACGCAGCGCGCGATCCGCCCATTGCGCCAGAAGCGTCGCCCAGCTATCGGGCAATGACTGCCCGTTGCTGCTCTCTGGGGCCGTCGCTTCAAACAACTCACTCGGTAAATCCTGGATCAACACTTCCTGACCGGCAGCCATCACGGTGAGCCAGCGGCAGGTGTTTTCAAGCTGGCGCACGTTTCCGGGCCAGGCGAGACGAGTTAATGCAGCATCGGTCTCCGGATGCAGGAGTTTGGCTTCTACACCCAACTCGCGGGCAGCAACCTGCAAAAAGTGGCGTGCCAGACGGGGAATATCTTCACGGCGCTCGCGCAGCGGCGGCAGATGAACGCGGATAACGTTCAGGCGGTGGAACAAATCCTCACGGAATTTGCCTTCCTGAACGCGTTGCTCCAGATTCTGGTGCGTCGCGGCGATAATGCGCACATCCACTTTTACCGGGGCATACCCACCGACGCGATAGAACTGACCATCGGCCAGTACGCGCAGCAGGCGAGTCTGCACATCCATCGGCATATCACCGATTTCATCAAGGAACAGCGTCCCGCCATCGGCTTGCTCAAAGCGCCCCTGACGAACGGTGTTCGCGCCGGTAAAGGCCCCTTTCTCGTGGCCAAACAGTTCCGACTCGATCAAGTCTTTTGGAATCGCCGCCATATTCAGCGCGATAAACGGCGCTTTCGCACGCGGGCTGTGGCGGTGCAGGGCGTGAGCAACCAGCTCTTTACCTGTCCCGGACTCACCGTTAATCAAAACACTGATGGATGAGCGTGATAAACGCCCAATGATGCGAAACACGTCCTGCATGGCAGGCGCTTCGCCAATAATATCGGTCGTTGGCCCAAACACTGGCGCATTGCGCGGCTGTTGCTGTTCCTGATAATGACTGATCGCGCGCTCAACCAGCGCTACCGCTTCGTCGATATCAAACGGCTTGGGCAAATAATCAAACGCACCCTGCTGGTAAGCACTCACGGCCGCATCCAGATCGGAATGTGCGGTCATTATGATGACCGGCAACATTGGGTGGCGCTGCTTGATTTGCTTCAGTAACGCAAGCCCGTCCATTCCCGGCATGCGAATATCAGAAAGCAGCACGTCCGGGGTTTTGGTGATGAGCGCGTCAAGCACTTCGCTACCGCTTTCAAAGGTGGTGCAGTTTAATCCTGCTCCGGTAAGCGCGCGTTCGAGCACCCAGCGAATGGAACTATCATCATCGACTACCCAGACTATCCCTCGTTGCATCGTCGTCACCTTATTTTTTTATTGGCAGGTAAACCGAAAACTCGGTATGACCCGGCCAACTGGTAAATTCAATTTTGCCGGAGTGTTGATCGATCAAATTGCGGGCAATGGACAACCCAAGCCCGGTGCCGCCTTCACGGCCGCTCACCATCGGGTAGAAAAGCGTATCCTGAAGGTGCGATGGAATACCCGGCCCGTTGTCTTCAACGTCGATTCTCGCCGCCAGGCGATAGCGCACGCCGTGTAGTGTCAGCTGGAATGCCGTGCGGGTACGTAAAACAATTTCGCCGCCTTCGGGGCCTAACGCCTGAAGAGCATTGCGCACGATGTTCAGCAGAACTTGCTCAACCTGGTCGGGATCGTGCGGTAATTCCGGCAGGCTCGGATCGTAATCGCGAATCAGTTTGACGTTCGGTGGGAGTTCCATCGACACCAACTTCACGACCCGCTCCGCCACTTTATGAATACTTTCCGTTACGTGCATACCCGGCTGTTGCGGCCCAAGTAAACGGTCAACCAGATTGCGCAGGCGATCGGCCTGCTCAATGATGACGTTGGTATATTCCGCCAGCGCAGGGTCTGGCAGCGCCTTGGTCAATAGCTGTGCTGCACCGCGTAAACCGCCTAATGGGTTTTTGATTTCATGGGCAAGGCCTCTCACCAGATCGCGTGCAGCAATCTGCTGTGCATGCTGAAGCTGTTCCTGGCTGAGCCGACGCAGATTATCCATCGGCGCCATTTCCAGTAAAATCAGGCCGTCCGGCAAGCGTTGCGCCGTTAACGAGAGAATATGCGAGCGTCCGTCGATAACCAGGGTCACTTCGTTGTCGGTAAACCCCTGACCGGCAGCCAAACTTTCCTGCATCAACGCGATATTCAGTGAAAAATAACTCAACAGTTCCGGTAAAGGTGTGCCGAATAATTTGCGTGAGCTTTGGGCGAGCAACTGCTGCGCCGCAGGGTTGGCGTAATGGACCGCCAGCTCATCATCGACAAGTAAGATACTGTTGATTAAAGAATTGAGGATCTGCCCAGCATCGGGCAGCGCGCCAGTTGCCATTCAGCAGTCTCCTGGAGTGGGTGCACTAATTTAGTGCAGTATAGCTTTTTCGTCGTGAAAAGCGCGTCAGATCAGTCTGTTGGTGGAGAAAAAAGCCCATCCGAAGATGGGCTGAAAGTTTCCACGGCAACAAAAATCTTCTCGCGTCTTTCTCGCCACCACTGCGTTGGCTGTCTTCGTTCTCCCCGGTCACATAGCTGTCTGTGCTCCCGGGGGTTCACTTAGCTGCCGCCTTGCTGCGACAAGAAATCCGCCGAATAGGGTTTTCTTTAATGCTTACTTAAACGCTGTAGTACAGCTCGAACTCAACCGGGTGCGGAGTCATGCGTACGCGGTCGTTCTCTTCGATACGCAGGCCGATGTAAGCATCGATTGCATCGTCAGTGAACACACCACCCGCCGTCAGGAACTCACGGTCAGCGTCCAGCGCGTTCAGTGCTTCTTCCAGAGAGCCCGCAACCTGTGGGATCTCTTTCGCTTCTTCCGGCGGCAGGTCATACAGGTTTTTATCCATGGCTTCGCCTGGATGGATCTTGTTCTTAATGCCGTCCAGACCCGCCATCAGCAGTGCTGCGAAGCACAGGTATGGGTTAGCGGCTGGGTCCGGGAAGCGCACTTCGATACGACGTGCTTTCGGAGATGCCACAACAGGGATACGGATAGAAGCAGAACGGTTACGCGCGGAGTAAGCCAGCATAACAGGGGCTTCATAACCTGGGACCAGACGCTTGTAGGAGTTGGTCGTTGGGTTTGCCAGGGCGTTGATCGCTTTAGCGTGCTTGATAACACCGCCGATGTAGAACAGCGCTTGCTCAGACAGACCCGCATATTTGTCACCAGAGAACAGGTTTACGCCGTTCTTGGACAGGGACATGTGGCAGTGCATACCGGAACCGTTGTCGCCAAACATTGGTTTTGGCATAAAGGTCGCAGTTTTGCCGAAGCGGTGAGCAACGTTGTGCACCACATATTTGTAGATCTGAATTTCATCCGCTTTTTTGGTCATGGTGTTAAAGCGGGTCGCGATTTCGTTCTGGCCCGCTGTCGCCACTTCGTGGTGGTGAGCTTCAACTACCAGGCCCATCTCTTCCATGATCAGACACATAGTAGAACGGATGTCCTGTGAAGAATCGACCGGAGGAACCGGGAAGTAACCGCCTTTCACGCCAGGACGGTGACCTTTGTTACCGCCTTCGTATTTAGTGGAGGAGTTCCATGCGCCTTCGATATCATCGATAGCCACGTGGGAACCGGAAATAGACGCACCAAAACGAATGTCGTCGAACAGGAAGAATTCAGGCTCTGGCCCAAACAGAACGGTGTCTGCAATGCCAGTAGAGCGCAGGTACTCTTCAGCGCGTTTAGCGATAGAGCGTGGGTCGCGATCGTAGCCCTGCAGCGTGCCTGGCTCAAGAATGTCGCAACGGATAATCAGGGTAGACTCTTCGTAGAACGGGTCAATGAGCGCAGTCGTTGAATCTGGCATCAGCACCATGTCGGATTCGTTAATGCCTTTCCAGCCACCGATAGAGGAGCCGTCAAACATTTTGCCTTCTTCGAAGAATTCGGCATTTACCTGGTGAGCAGGAATTGTGACGTGCTGTTCTTTGCCTTTGGTATCGGTGAAGCGCAGATCAACAAACTTCACTTCATGTTCGTTCAGCATCGTCAAAACGTGTTCAGCGGACATACTTAACTCTCCCGGATTGGTCATTGTCGTCGTGGTAACGAGGTCTTCAATTCTGTGTAAGGCTGGCGTTGTCGCCATCTTTTTGCCGTATTTTTATAAAGCGAAATCTGTGCCAACTTTCAAATTACCCCCAAAAGGCGCTATCATGCACACCATAGTGCAAACGACCTGCACCACGAACGTCACATTGCACCATTATAGTGCTTCGATGTGAACATTGAGCACCATAATGGTGCGATTTCCGTTAAAGTGCACTTTTTACGCTGCGTGAAAGCGATCACAAAGCAACTCTGCAATACTTGTTTGCGGAGGATGTTTGTGATCCTGTTTAGTCCTGCGATTAATCCGTGTACAATAACGCGCTATTTCTAAATGCCTGAGGCAAAGTTGTGATCGAAAATCTGCGTAATATCGCCATCATCGCGCACGTCGACCATGGTAAAACTACCCTGGTTGACAAGCTGCTACAGCAATCCGGTACGTTCAGCAATGATCGTGCGGAAGCCACCGAACGCGTGATGGACTCCAACGATTTGGAGAAAGAGCGTGGGATTACCATCCTCGCTAAAAACACCGCTATCAAATGGAATGACTACCGTATCAACATCGTTGATACCCCAGGGCACGCCGACTTCGGTGGCGAAGTTGAACGTGTAATGTCCATGGTAGACTCCGTTCTGCTGGTCGTTGACGCAATGGATGGCCCAATGCCGCAGACGCGCTTCGTAACCAAAAAGGCATTTGCCCATGGTTTGAAGCCAATCGTGGTTATCAACAAAGTTGACCGTCCTGGCGCGCGTCCTGACTGGGTTGTGGATCAGGTCTTCGACCTGTTCGTAAACCTGGATGCAAGCGACGAGCAACTCGACTTCCCAATCATCTATGCATCAGCATTGATGGGTATCGCGGGCAACGAACACACTGATATGGCGGAAGACATGACCCCGCTGTACCAGGCTATCGTTGACCACGTTAAAGCACCGAGCGTTGATCTTGACGGTCCGTTCCAGATGCAAATCTCCCAGCTGGATTACAACAACTACGTTGGCGTAATCGGCATCGGTCGTATCAAACGTGGCCGTGTGAAACCTAACCAGCAGATCACACTGATCGACAGCGAAGGTAAAACACGTAACGGTAAAGTCGGTAAAGTACTGACTCACCTCGGTCTGGAGCGTATTGAATCCACCGAAGCTGAAGCGGGCGATATCATCGCGATCACCGGTCTGGGCGAACTGAACATCTCCGACACCCTTTGCGATCCGCAAAATGTCGAAGCGCTGCCAGCGCTGTCTGTTGATGAACCAACAGTAACCATGTTCTTCAACGTCAACACCTCTCCGTTCTGTGGCAAAGAAGGTAAATATGTTACCTCTCGTCAGATTCTTGACCGCCTGAACAAAGAGCTGGTGCACAACGTGGCACTGCGTGTTGAAGAAACCGAAGATGCGGACGCGTTCCGTGTATCCGGTCGTGGTGAGCTGCACCTGTCCGTTCTTATCGAAAACATGCGTCGTGAAGGCTTCGAACTGGCTGTGTCCCGTCCGAAAGTTATCAACCGTATGATCGATGGCCGTATGCAAGAGCCGTTCGAGAACGTGACGCTGGACATCGAAGAACAGCACCAGGGTTCTGTGATGCAGGCAATGGGCGAGCGTAAGGGCGATGTCAAAGACATGATCCCTGACGGCAAAGGCCGTATTCGTCTGGATTACCTGATCCCGGCACGTGGCCTGATCGGCTTCCGTACCGAGTTCATGACCATGACGTCTGGTACTGGTCTGCTGTACTCCACGTTCAGCCACTACGATGACGTTAAACCGGGTGAAATCGGCCAGCGCCAGAACGGCGTGCTGATCTCTAACGGCCAGGGTAAAGCAGTTGCGTTCGCACTGTTCAGCCTGCAGGATCGCGGTAAGCTGTTCCTGGGTCACGGTGCAGAAGTTTACGAAGGCCAGATCATCGGTATTCACAGTCGTTCTAACGACCTGACTGTAAACTGCCTGACCGGTAAGAAACTGACCAACATGCGTGCTTCCGGTACTGACGAAGCGACCACGCTGGTTCCAGCACTGAAAATGTCTCTTGAGCAGGCTCTGGAATTTATCGATGACGACGAACTGGTAGAAGTTACCCCTACCTCCGTACGTATCCGTAAACGTCACCTGACTGAGAACGACCGTAAACGTGCGGGCCGTGGCAGCAAAGACTAATACGACGCCTGTAACGACGCCGTATACCGGGTGGGCGTAATCCTCGCCCGGAACGTAAAAAGCCGCTGATTTCAGCGGCTTTTTTATTAGAACGAATAGCGCAACCCCAGGCGAATTCGGTACTGCTCGCGGTTGTAATCATTCCATCTGTCCAGCCACTGAAGTTCCAGATACGGCATCCAGTTCCGGTCAATTTTATAGCTAAACTTGTTGGTAATTTCCCAGTGATGATCCTTACCGTTTTTACTGTGGTAATCATTCACCCGTTGGAAAAAATGCGGCTCAAAGGTATAAAACAACGAATCGGTTAATTTGAAATTCCAGTAATTGGCAAACTCATGGGTATCGTTTTTATCCATCTCGCCGTTAAAGTCAGGCGTATCATAATTATTATGGTTATAGCGATAACGAAGCGTCAGATTAAACGCGTCGGCAAATTTATAATTGGTATCCAGATAAAGGGCACCTCCCGATCCATCTTTATTGTCGTTGATTAACCCGCCTGGCTGAAAAGTGAGCTTAGCCGTCGGTTTAAATAAGGGATACCATCCTTCGATTTCGTTATAGCTGTGCTTAATTTCATCCCACTTCCCCACGTCATAGGCGTTCGTGAACATCAGACCCGCGCCCATATCAAAATTATAACCGGCTCGCAGGATCACCTCATGGCGTTCAGAGGCGGTGTTGTAGGCTTCACGTGTTTCGACATAGGCACCCGCAAAAGCGGAGCCAGACACAGACGAAACGAGGAGTACTGTCGCTATTTTTTTCATAATTCTTCCATGTGTCAGGTACAGAAAGGCCGCCCCTCCTGATGAACAGAAAGGGAATACCGGCTGGGTTTATTGTTATAAAGTGACGGGTGAGGTTTTATTTTCGTTATTCAAGGGCGTTACTTCGCCCATTTTTTTCTTCCGTTCGCTTATCTCCTTAATAATAAAAGCGAAGCGCGCTTCATTGAGTTTATAAAAAAAACCCATGGTAATGGCCGCAATAATGGCTAGCCCGCAGGGCCAGAGAAAGATCAGCTGACGTAACCCCAGCAGCGTGCCCGCGCTTTGTACGGCATGCGGAATATAGCCAATCTGCGTGAGCATGATGCCCGGCAAGAAACCGGCAAGTGCGGCGGAAATCTTGCGTGAAAAGGTATACCCGGTATACACCGACCCTTCGGCGCGAATCCCGGTTTTCCACTCGCCATAGTCCACGGTGTCGGGCACCAGCGCCCAGTTCAGGCTGTTGACAAACGCGGTGCCGAAAAAGGCCATGCAGGAGAAGAGTACAAACGTAGTGGAACTGCTCCCCCAGAAGAAATTCAGCACGTCGCCCACGGCCCACAGCGCCAGCCCGCCTAAATACACCTGTTTCTTACCAAAACGCTTTACCGCGCCAGGCACGAGGAAAACGCCTACCAGAATGCAGCCCATGCTGAAAAATCCCATCCACGACAGCAGATGAATATCGTTCAGCACGTACTGGGTGTAATAGACCTGGATGGCGAGCTTGATGTTAAACGCCGCCAGCGTGCAGAGATTGGCGATGCATAACACCAGCAGTGGGGGATTGCGAAAGATGGCGCAGAAGGATTTTAAAATGCTGGGTTTGTGATGATCGGGCGAAACCTCGACATAGCGTTCCTTCACCCCGCTGTAGCACCACCACATGCAGACTAGCCCGCAGGTCACAAACAGCAGAGCCGCAACGAGGTAGCCCAGCGACGGTTGGCTGACAAAGAGTGCCTGGACAGGCATAAAGCCCACCGTGCACAGCAGCAAGCCAACCGTGGCACCCCCCTGACGCCACGCGGCCAGCTGCGCCCGCTCGTTCGGGTTTTTGGTGATCGCCGGAACCATCGCCCCATAAGAACAGTTCATCAGGCTGTAGAACAACCCGAACAGCATAAACAGAACGGTAGCGAGGGCGGTTTTCACCGTCAGGTTAAAATCATTCGCCACAAACTGCGCCGCCGCCGCAAGCGCAACGGGAACGGAAGCATAGAGAATAAAAGGCCTGAATTTTCCCCGTGCGCCAATGTGACGCCGTGAGTCCAGCAACACGCCGGTCAACATATCGGTGAAAGCGGTGAAGAACTTGGCGACCAGAAAAATAATGCCGCCATAGAAGGCAGGCAGACCCAGCTCATCGGTATAAAACTTCAGCAGATACAGCGTGCCAATACACAGCATCAGGTTAGAGCCAAAATCGCCCATCCCATAGGCGCACTTCTCTCGCAGGCTCAGTTTCAGGGTTAACGGATCAGGAGTGTGATTCATAGTCGATCCTCGTAGCGCCCGTGAGAGCGCTAAGACAGTTCATTCAGGCCGGACGCTTACGCTGTTCTATCTCTTCAACAATGCGTACATACATCTTTTCGTTGAGATTATAGAAACAGCCCATCGCCACGATGGTGATCACCGCGAGGAGGCTGGGATAGATGAAGATCAGCTGCCGCAACCCTTCAACCGTACCTGCCGACTGCACCACATTCGGTACATAGCCGATTTGCGTCAGCATAATGCCGGGGAAGAAGCCCGCCAGCGCCTGCGACACCTTGCGAAAGAAGGTAAAGCCGGTATAGACCGTTCCTTCCGAACGCACACCGGTACGCCATTCGCCGTACTCGACCGTGTCGGACACCAGCGCCCAGTTCAGGCTGTTCACAAACGCAGAACCGAAGAAAGCAAGGCACGAGAACGCAACAAAGCTGACTGAACCGCCGCCAAAGAAGTAGTTAAGAAGATCGCCTGCCACCCAGATCAGCAATCCGCTGATATAGACTTTTTTCTTACCGAAGCGACGCACGGCGCCGGGCATTAAAAAGACCCCGATGAAAATGCAGCCCATGCTGAAAAAGCCCATATAGGACAGCAAAATCGGATCGTTAAGGACGTATTGGGTGTAGTAGACCTGAATGGCGAGTTTGACGTTGAACGCGCCCAGCGTACACAGGTTGGCGATGCACAAAATAAACAGCGGTCGGTTACCCGCAATCGCCCGAAACGACTGTAACAGCCCCGGTTTATGCGTCGGGTGCGCCGGCTGTGCCTCCACGTAGCGTTCTTTCACGCCGCGATAGCACCACCACATAAAGAACAGCCCGAACAGAGAGAAGAGGGTAGCGGCAAAGATATACCCGAGCTGGTCGTTCCCCTCGATCAGGTTCATCACCGGAACAAACCCCACGGTACAGAGCAACAGACCCAGCGTCGCGCCGCCCTGTCGCCATGCAGCAAGCGAGGCGCGCTCGTCGGGGTTTTTGGTGATCGCGGGCACCATGGCGCCGTAGGAACAGTTCATCATACTGAAGAACAGGCCATACAGCATGAACAACACCGTGGCCATCACCGTCTTGCCGGTCACCTCAAACGGCGTGCCGACAAAGTTGGCGATAGCTAACAGCGTCACCGGAAACGCCGCATAAAGCACGAACGGGCGGAACTTGCCTTTTGGCCCGATTTTGCGCCGCGAGTCGAGCATGATGCCGGTGCCCATATCGGTGAAGGCGGTAAAGAATTTGGCAATCAAAAAGATAATCCCGCCATACGTGCCCGGTAACCCCAGCACGTCGGTGTAAAACTTCAGCAGGTACAAGGTGCCGATATCTAACAGAATATTGGACCCTAAATCGCCCATTCCGTAGGCGAGTTTTTCTTTAAACGGCAGTCGTAGGGTTGCCGGATCGGATGCATGTTGACTCATTATTATTCTCCGTCTGCCCGCAGGTTTCCCTGCGGGCGAGCCTTATCAGAGTTGACGTAAGCGGCCAAACAGATCGGCCCATTCACTTTGCTCGCGCCAGAAGACCGGGGGTTGACCGAGAGGCGCAGCAACGGTCACTTCGCCTCCCTGATAGCGCTCTCCGGTCCAGGCATTGACCCAGTTGTCCTGTGGCAGATACAGCGTCCAGTCGCTGCGGCCCTCTTCATACACTGGCGCAACCAGCAGATCGCGGCCAAACAGATACTGATATTTCAGCGTGTAGGTATGGGCGTCATCCTCGTAATGCAGGAAGAGCGGGCGCATCACCGGTAGGCCAGATTTGGCGTTTCGGGACACGGCGTCTTTGATGTAAGGCTTGAGGGTCGTGAAGACGGTGGTCATACGGGCAAAATGGGCGATGGTTTCAGCATCGCTGTCAAACTGCCAGTTATCGCCTGGGCGATTGCCTTCGTGGGTTCGCATCATGGGAGTAAAGGCGCTGAAATCGCACCAGCGCAACAGCAATTCTTTACTGCGCTTCATCTCAAAGAGCGTGGTGTAACCGCCAATGTCGCTATGGTGCAGGCCGTGTCCGGTCATCGCCAGCGACAGTGCCGCCGGGATCACCGAGGCCAGACCATCGTCCAGGCTCCAGTCCACGTTCTGATCGCCTGCCCACATCATCAAGGAGTGTTTCTGGCTGCCGGTGTAACCTGCCCGCATAAAGAACAGGATCTCCCCGAGCTTGCCGGTCTCTTCTAGCGCCTCGTAGTTACATTTTGCCCACAGCGCAGGCCAGGCGTTATGCATGATCTCAGCGCTAACGCCGTTGTGCAGGAAGGTGTCGGTCGGCAGATACTCACCAAAGTCGGCCATCCAGCCACCGCACCCGAGTTCTATTAAATTC
Organism: Lelliottia sp.; assembly: GCF_045627565.1. Classification (NCBI taxonomy): domain Bacteria; kingdom Pseudomonadati; phylum Pseudomonadota; class Gammaproteobacteria; order Enterobacterales; family Enterobacteriaceae; genus Lelliottia; species Lelliottia sp. Next base: position 21,498 of record NZ_JAZQNX010000032.1, read on the forward strand.
TTTTTGATGACCTCTTTGTACCAGGCGTAAGCCTCCGGATTGGTCAGATCAATGACGCCGGCATAAAACTCACCAAACTCAACGTGGTAATCCTTCCCGTCAGCGTCTTTGGTGAGATAACCGCGTTTTGACGCCTCTTCGCACAAGTCACGGTCGCTGGCGACGTACGGGTTGATATACGAAAGGTACTGCACCCCTTCGCGCTTCCACTGCGCAATACGCTCATCCAACTGCGGATAAAGCTCACTGTTCCACTTCCAGTTCCACATCACGCGCTTGCCGAAAGAGGTCATGCGGATGCCGGACCAGTCCTGCGCCCAAATCCCATTTACCTTCACGCCACCGTTGCGCAGGGTGTCCAGCTTTTGCTGGCAAACGTCGGTCCCGCCCTGAATTCCCAGCGTCACGCCATCGTAAACCCAGTCTGGCAGTTCAGGCTGACGGCCTAGCAGCCCCGTTAATTTTTCCAGCAGATCGATATAAGTTTCTGCACATTCGAAGCGCAGCGTGGCGTTATCTTCCCAGAAGGCCAGTTCGTGGAAGTCGGGCGCGCTAAAATCAAAATTCATATAGCAGCTGTTATCAACGTGGCAGTAATACTTTTGCGTGCTGACAAAGGTTGGCTGCGGGAAGAAGGTCCAGTAATAATCGCCGCCCGCATTCTCTTTACAGTCGGCCTGCCAGGTGACATACGTCTGTTTGTTACGCCCCACGCCCTGTTCGCTGGTCCACAGCGGGAAGGGTTTTCCGCGCAAATCGAAATACGAGAACTGTTCGCCACAGCCGTAGATGTGATCCTCAGACTTTGCCGCCAGCCGCAGCCAGATGCGGTTATGGCTGGCGGCATCGTTTTTGAGTTTAATTTCAAGCCGGCCCTGATCGTCTGCCCCGACAAGCAGCGTGGCACTCACCGTATCGCCACGGGTAAAGAGAATCGCCCAGCCGTTTTGCTGGTGGGTGACGGTCGCCTCTGTCAGTGCGATTTTTTCATTCAGCTTATCTTTGATGCTGAAATTACCGCGAAACATCTCGATATCCGCCACACCGGTGCCGATCCACAGGCAGGGTGCTTCATCGGTATGGGCTAAAATCAGCCGGTTTTGCCAGCGTAACGTAAAGCCATTGTTGAGCGTGGTCAGGTTTACATCATGTAGGGTAGTCATACGATCTCCATCGTTTTGGGAGTATTGTTATTTGGCCTGGCTGTCGAGTAGCCCGGCGGCGACGGCAGGCGCAAGCCCCGGTGCCAGCGGCAGGCGAGGGATCACCAGACAGTGCAACAGATGGTAGATATCCTGTTTGCCATCCCAGACTTTCGTCGTCACTTCATTGTTGGTGTCCAGTTCCTGCCACCATGAGCCGTTTTCGTAATCCATCAGGTACTTGATGCAGTAATCCCACCATTTCTGATACCAGGCTTCGTACTGTGGATCGCCGGTGACGGTATAGAGTGCATAGGCCGTACCCATGGCCTCAACAATCGGCCAGCGCACGCGTTCACGCACAATCGGTTTACCGTCCCAGCCTACGGAATAGACAAACCCGTCGGCGCCATCAGGTGCCCAGGCGTCACGGATCGTGGCGTGGAATAAGCCTTTTGCATCTTCCAGCAGCCATTCTGGTGGGGTTTCAAAGCGAGCTTCCAGCGCGGCGCGCAGATGCAGCATCAGACGGCCCCACTCGATCCAGTGGCCCGGCGTCCCGCCATAGGCACGAAAACGGTGCGCGGGGTTATCCTTGTTGTAATCGCGGATGGGGTTCCAGTGGGTGTCGAAATGCTCATTCACGCGGTACTCACCTTTGCGGGCGACGTCGTGAATAATCACTGACGCAATGCGCAGGGCACGATCGAGCCATTTACGATCGTGCGTAACGTCATAGACGATCAGAAACGCTTCGACCGCGTGCATATTGGCGTTGCCGCCGCGGTAATCTTCGGTTTTGCTGAAGGCTTCATCCCAGGATTCCAGGCACATTTGTTCCTGTTCACTCCAGAAGTATTTCTCAATAACGGCGATGGCCTCATCAAGCAGCGGACGCGCGTCAGGGTGACCGGTGGTGACCGCACTGGCGGCCCCCAGCAGGACGAAGAAGTGCTGATAACCCTGTTTGGAGGCATCGACCACGCCTTCGTCATTCACGCAGGCGTACCAACCGCCGTACTGCCGGTCGTGCAGCGCGCCGTTCAGGGTTTTAATGCCATGATCGACCAGCGCATACGCGCCGGGGCGGCCCATTCCGGCGGCGACCGCATAGACGTGCAGCATGCGTGCGGTGATCCACAGATGCGTGCCCATATCGCTTCGCACCTGACCGTTATTGCCCAGCCAGCCAAAACCGGTCGGGACGGCGGCGTTTTTACCGAAATCCAGAATGCGGTCGGTCTCTTGTTCCAGCCAGCGGTTGTGGCTGAGAGTGTTAAACCATTTCATGTTCATGTCCTTTTCTAGCGGCGAGCCATCATTTCGTCGACGATTTCGCCCAATCGTTGCAGTTTCGGCACAGAAATATCGCGCAGCATCAGCTCGGTATCCGGCAGACCCACTACGGAAGACCACACGGCTCGTCCGGCGAGGAAGCCAGACGCCCCTGCTTGCATCGCCACGCTCACCGCACGCGGGAACAGCTTCTCATCGACACCGGACGAGAGAATCACCCACGGCATGTTGATCTGCTCATTCAGCTTTTGCGAGGCATTCAGCAGGGCTTGCTGTGTGCCTTTGCCGTAAAGCGGCATCTCGACTTTGTAGAGATCTGCGCCGCTGTCACCCAGCTCTTTTGCTGCCTCGATAATGGCCTGCTCGCGGTCAAAAACATCACCCCGGCGCGGTGGGCGCACAACGGGTTCGATAATGCTGAGCAAGCCATTCGCATGGCAAAGCTGGTTAAAATTACGCACCATCTCCAGGCGTTGTGCGGGATCTTCGTCACTGCGCCACAGCACCAGCAGCTTGAGCGCTTTGCCGCCGTCGCGTTTTACCGCTTGTGCATCAACACCTTTATCAATCACCACGCTGTCGACTGGGATACCATTGCCCGGAATAAATTCGTCTGCGGCGACAATCATGGCGCAGCTTTTTGCTATCGCGTTTTGTTCCACGATCTGGTGGTAGCAGAATTGCTGATCGACCAGAATCGCCGAGGCATAAGGTGACAGAATCTTTGCCGCGTTCACTTTGAAATCGGTTAAATGCAGATCGGTCACCGGTGCAGGCACACCCGCAGCGGCAAACATCAGGCGCATCGCTTCACGCTGATCGACCGCCAGCATGGAAAAACCGCCGGAAGGTCGGGTGATATCTTTCAGGGTGTACGTCGTCATGCAATAGTCCTTTTCTTTATCAGTGTTGGTTGTTCAGCCCGGCAGATGCGCGAACCTGTTCAAGAATGGCGGTCCAGTCTTCGCGACCGCGCCCGGCGGCACGCGCCTGGTTATAAACTTCACGAGAGGCCGCGCCCAGCGGCATGGGAACGTGCAGCTGATTAGCCACGTCAAGCGCGATGCCCAGATCTTTGTGCGCGAGATCGATCATGAACGCCGGAGAAAGATCGCCTTTCAGCACTTTGTTGGGCCACGAGGTAGTGAAATGCCCTTTGCCCGCCGGCGTGCCGCTCATGACCTTAAGGGCCACATCGAAGGAGAGACCCAACGCTTCGCACAGCACGGCGGCCTCGGCGGACAACGCGTTTAGGGCAATACTCATGTAGTTATTAATAAGCTTCACGCGGATGCCCATCCCCGGGCCACCTGCCTCGATTAACTCGTTTCCCATCGCCATCAGCACCGGGGTGGCGCGTTCAACCTGCTGCGACGTACCGCCTGCCAGTAGCAGCAGTGTTCCGGCGATTGCATGATCGGATGTCCGGCCAACAGGCGCGTCCATCATGCTAAAACCACGCTCGACCATCTCAGCGATGAGTTTGTCGGTTTGCAGCGGATGAATGGTCGACATATCAATGACCAGTGCATCACGGGATAAGCCGTCGCAAACCCCGTTCTCACCGAATAACACGGCACGGACCAGATCGCCGTTTGGCAGCATCGTGATGATAAATTCCGCCCCTCTGGCGGCATCGGCAGGCGTCGCGGCAGGCGTCGCACCTTTTTCGACCAGCGCCTGAACCGCCTGCGGGTTAACGTCATAAACGTGAAGCTGATGACCCTGTTTGAGCAGATTGCTCGCCATCGGCGCGCCCATTTGCCCCAGACCAATAAATGCAATCACTGACATGCCTCTCTCCTGCTAATGCGTTATTGTCACAGTTTGTCTATTCGTGAGCGTTTGTGGTGTCTGTTTTTGATCGTATTTGTAATTTATAGTCAAAAAATAGACATGGGTCACTTTTTAAACATTTCATGAAATTAAAATGGTCACATTCAATTGAGGGAAGGAATCACCATGGCTCGAATCGCTTGTGTTGGCATTACCGTGCTGGATCGCATCTGGTATCTCGCTGATTTACCCAAAGAGGGAGGCAAATATGTGGCAAACAATTACACGGAAGTGGGCGGTGGTCCGGCGGCCACTGCGGCGGTGGCTGCGGCGAAACTGGGGGCTGACGTGGACTTTATTGGGCGGGTGGGCGATGACGATACTGGCAGTCGGCTCCTCGCGGAGCTGGAGTCCCTGGGAGTAAACACGCGCTTTACCCGGATTTTTAAGGGCGCACGCTCTTCGCAATCGGCGGTGCTGGTCGATGCCAGCGGCGAACGGATTATTGCCAACTACCCCAGCCCCGATCTCCCGGAGGAAGCGGACTGGCTGCAGGATATCGACTTTTCACAGTGGGATGTGGTGCTGGCAGACGTACGCTGGCATGACGGCGCAAAACAGGCGTTAACCCTGGCTCGTCAGCAAGGGGTTACGACGGTTCTGGATGCAGATATCACCCCGCAGGATATTGCCGATCTGGTGGCCTTAAGCGATCACGCCGCCTTTTCCGCCCCGGGCCTGCAGCGTCTGACGCAAATCGCCGAGGCTGAAAGCGCCCTGAAAAAAGCAAAAACGCTCACAAATGGACATGTGTACGTCACGCAGGGCAAAGACGGTTGCTACTGGCTTGAAAAGGGGGCACTGAGCCATCTGCCTGCTTTTCAGATCGACGTCGTGGATACCACTGGAGCAGGAGATGTTTTTCATGGTGCACTGGCGGTGGGACTGGCGCAGAATCAGCCCGCACAGGAAGCGGTGCGCTTCGCCAGCGCCGTCGCGGCATTAAAATGCACCCGCCCCGGCGGACGGGCGGGAATCCCCGACTGTGATCAAACCCGCTCTTTCTTGTCACTTTTTGTATAAAATGCGGGGCGTGATGGTTTTCAGAGGACAGCCCATGAGCCTTACCGAAATGACCGGTAATCCACGGCACGATCAACTGCTCACATTGATCGCCGATCGTGGCTACATGAACATTGATGAACTGGCGCAACTGCTGGATGTCTCAACGCAAACGGTGCGGCGGGATATTCGCAAGCTCAGCGAGCAGGGATTGATTACGCGCCATCACGGCGGCGCGGGCCGTGCGTCGAGCGTGGTGAATACGGCGTTTGAACAGCGTGAAGTCTCTCTGACTGAGGAGAAACGGGCAATCGCCGAAGCCATTGCTGATTACATCCCGGATGGTTCGACGATTTTCATCACCATTGGCACCACGGTGGAACATGTGGCGCGCGCCCTGCTGAATCACAACCATCTGCGCATTATCACTAACAGTCTGCGGGTGGCGCATATTCTCTACAAAAATCCGCGTTTTGAAGTGATGGTACCGGGCGGTACGTTGCGTGCGCATAACGGCGGTATTATTGGCCCTGCCGCCACGGCTTTTGTCTCAGGTTTTCGGGCAGATTACCTGGTGACCAGCGTCGGAGCCATTGAATCCGACGGGGCAATGATGGAGTTTGACGTCAATGAAGCCAGCGTCGTAAAAACGATGATTGCCCATGCCCGGCATGTTTTACTGGCGGCCGATCATACAAAATATCAGGCCTCCGCCGCCGTTGAGATTGGTAATGTCGCCCAGGCGACCGCCTTGTTTACCGATGAGCTTCCCGGCACCGCATTGCAATCTCTTCTTAGAAACAGCCATGTTGAGCTGGTCGAAGTCAGCTCCAGCGACGAACAGCAGGCAGGCTAATCTCCCTGACAGGCAGACCCGGTCCACATCGCACCGGGTTTTTTGCTCTCTTTCTTTAAGCTGAATCTGGCGCATAGCCAAAGCTTATCTTTCCCGCTACAGTTATTTCTTCACGGCGCAAAGGGAGATAAACATGCTTTATATCTTTGACTTAGGAAATGTCATCGTTGATATCGATTTCAATCGGGTGCTGGGCGCATGGAGCGATTTTAGCCGTGTGCCGCTGGCGACGCTCAAACAGAACTTCGCCATGGGCGAGGCGTTTCATCAGCACGAGCGCGGTGAAATCAGCGATGAGGCCTTTGCAGAAGCGATGTGCCATGAAATGGATTTGCCGCTGAGCTACGAGCAATTTTCCCACGGCTGGCAGGCGGTCTTTGTGGCGATACGTCCGGATGTTGTCGACATCATGCACAAACTGCGTGAGCAGGGGCATCGCGTGGTAGTCCTGTCCAATACCAACCGTCTTCACACCACGTTCTGGCCGGAGGAATATCCGGAGATCCGCGCAGCAGCCGATAAAATTTACCTTTCCCAGGAGATGGGCATGCGTAAACCGGAAGCGCGAATTTACCAGGCCGTCTTGCAGGCCGAAGGTTTCTCCGCCGCCGATGCGGTCTTTTTTGACGACAATGCCGATAATATAGAGGGTGCTAACCAGTTGGGTATCACCTCAATTCTGGTGACCGGAAAAGAGACGATACCGAACTATTTTGCGAAGCAGGTATGTTAAAAAACGTTCATCAAAAAGCCTCACATCACACCCGTCCGTTTCGGGCCTGGGTAAAACTGCTCTGGCAGCGCATTGATGAGGACAACATGACCACGCTGGCGGGCAACCTCGCTTACGTGTCATTGCTCTCATTGGTGCCGCTGGTGGCGGTGATTTTTGCGCTGTTCGCTGCATTTCCGATGTTTTCGGAAGTCAGCGTCCAGCTGCGACACTTTGTCTTCGCTAACTTTATGCCCGCTACGGGCGACGTCATCCAGCGTTATATCGAACAGTTTGTCGCCAACTCCAGTAAGATGACGGCAGTCGGTGCCTGCGGGCTGATCGTCACGGCGCTGCTGCTGATGTATGCCATCGACAGCGCATTAAACACCATATGGCGCAGCAAAAAAGTGCGGCCAAAAGTTTACTCTTTCGCCGTCTACTGGATGATTTTAACCCTCGGCCCGCTGCTGGCTGGGGCAAGTCTGGCCATCAGTTCTTATCTGCTGTCTCTGCGCTGGGCCAGCGAGCTGAACACGGTGATCGATAACGTGCTGCGGATCTTTCCGCTGATTTTGTCGTGGCTCGCCTTTTGGCTCCTTTACAGCATTGTGCCGACCCTTCGTGTCCCTAATCGTGATGCCATTGTCGGTGCCCTGGTTGCGGCCATTCTCTTCGAATTGGGAAAAAAAGGCTTCGCACTTTACATCACCACATTCCCTTCCTATCAGCTGATTTATGGCGTGCTGGCTGTCGTGCCGATTCTGTTCGTCTGGGTCTACTGGACCTGGTGCATCGTCTTGCTTGGGGCGGAAATAACTGTCACTCTCGGGGAATACCGCAAACTCAAATTAGCCGCAGAACAAGAAGAAGCAGACCAACCATGATTGCATTGATTCAGCGCGTAACCCGTGCCAGCGTCGCCGTGGAGGACGAGGTGACGGGTGAAATTGGCCCAGGACTTTTGGTGTTGTTAGGTGTCGAAAAGGATGACGACGAGCAAAAAGCCAATCGCTTGTGCGAGCGAGTGCTCGGCTATCGCATTTTCAGCGATGCAGACGGTAAGATGAATCTCAACGTTCAGCAGGCCGGTGGCAGCGTGCTGGTGGTGTCGCAATTTACGCTGGCGGCCGATACCGACCGTGGCATGCGCCCAGGATTTTCAAAAGGGGCAGCGCCCGATCGTGCAGAGGCGTTGTACGAATACTTTGTTGAGCGTTGTCGCCAACAGGAAATGAATACGCAAACCGGACGATTCGCTGCAGATATGCAGGTCTCGCTGGTGAACGATGGCCCCGTCACCTTCTGGCTGCAGGTATGAGCCAGCTGGCGGCCTGGCCGCGGGTAACAAGAGAGAGTACCGCTATGTATCATCTACGCGTACCGCAAACAGAAGAAGAGTTAGAGGTTTACTACCATTTCCGTTGGGAAATGCTGCGCAAACCGTTGCATCAGCCGAAAGGCTCAGAGCGTGATGCCTGGGATGCGATGGCGCACCATCAGATGGTGGTGGACGAAGAGGGGAATCTGGTTGCGGTAGGCCGCTTATACATCAACGCCGACTATGAAGCCTCCATCCGCTTTATGGCGGTGCATCCCTCCGTACAGGACAAAGGTCTGGGCACGCTGATGGCGATGACGCTGGAGTCCGTGGCCCGTCAGGAGGGCGTAAAGCGCGTCACCTGCAGTGCCCGCGAAGATGCGGTCGAGTTTTTCTCTAAGCTCGGATTCGTCAACGAAGGCGAAATCACCGCGCCGCAAACCACGCCGATACGGCATTTTCTGATGATCAAACCGATCGCCTCTCTCGACGATATTCTGCACCGCGGCGACTGGTGCGGTCAGCTGCAGCAGGCCTGGTATCAGCACATTCCGCTCAGTGAGAAAATGGGCGTGCGCATCCAGCAATATACCGGCCAGAAATTCATTACCACCATGCCGGAAATTGGCAATCAAAACCCGCACCACACGCTGTTCGCCGGGAGTCTGTTCTCGCTGGCGACGCTGACGGGCTGGGGATTGATCTGGCTGATGCTGCGCGAACGCCACCTTGGCGGGACCATTATTCTTGCCGATGCGCATATCCGTTACAGCAGGCCCATCAGCGGTAAACCGAGCGCTATTGCCGATTTAGGCTGCCTGAGCGGCGATCTTGACCGTCTGGCGCGTGGACGTAAAGCCCGCGTGCAGATGCAGGTAGAGCTGTTTGGCGACGAGACGTCGGGCGCTGTGTTCGAGGGAACCTATATCGTCCTGCCTGCGAAACCGTATGGTGCCTTTGAAGAGGGCGGGAACGAGGAAGAGTAGGCGCGTTGCGCTTCTGGAAAGCGGCACGCATAGACGAAACGCGGTCAGCGCAATAAGTAGCATTCTATGATGTATCCCCCTAACGTATTCAATGAGGGGTACGTCAATGACGTACATTAGGCATTTATTACCATAAGCCAATGGCGTATATTTAATGCTATTCACTGAAACGGAAATCTTCACGCAAGACGTCAAACTTCTTCTGGATGATGTTCAATATCACGAATTCCAGGTGTTCCTTGCCACACAACCCGACCATGGCGACGTGATCCCTAATACGGGGGCCTACGTAAGAGCCGTTGGCTTGCAGGAGGCAAAGGGAAGCGGGGTGGTGTGAGGGTGATTTATTATCACCGTATCCATAACAGTGAAATTAGATTGCTGCTGATTTACCGTAAAGGGATCAAAGATGACCTGTCAGCAAGAGAGAAAGCGGTGCTGAAAAAGCTTAATGAGGGGGGAGTGGATAAGATGTTATTTGAGCGTTTAACGCAAAGCATGGCTCAAATGAATGAGATTGCTGAGGGTCAACGTCAGCCATCTCGGACCTTTCAAATTGATGCGCTGAAAATCAAAGAGATTCGTCAGGCTTCCGGACTCTCGCAAAGCAAATTCGCCAATTTAATTTCTGTTAGCGTTGATACTCTGCGTAACTGGGAACAAGGGCGACGTTCACCCACCGGTCCTGCAAAAGCGCTGCTCCGTGCGATTGCCAACGATCCACTGCACGTCATCCCTGCGCTTTCACATTAAAAAAGCCCGGCTGCATATTCGCTAACCGGGCCCGTATGGAGACTACTCCCCTTCACCCGGGAACAGGAACGGGTTGATAGAGCTACGGGCAAAGCCCTCTTGCTCCATGTGCGCGTCCAGTACCAGCGTGGCGAGATCGTCTGCGACGGCCTCGACTTTCGGGTCTTTTTCCTGATAAAGAATCTTCAGGTACGTCCCGCAATCACCGCAACTTTCGGCTTTTACCGCAGCGTTTTCGTTTTCCAGCGACCAGTAGTTCAAATCGCGGGTCTGCTCGCAGTTACTGCATTTTATGCGCACCACATGCCACTCGGTTTCACACAGGTTGCAGTGCAAATAGCGCAAGCCTTGCGTCGTACCGATTTGCACCATGCTGGTGACGGGCATTGAGCCACAGACCGGACAGAACTGGCGGGCTTCACCGTACTCAGCGCGCGCTTTGCCCGGAATCAGGCTGGCCATTTGCGCCCAGTAGAGCGACAGCGCAGCCCAAATAAACGGTGCTTTATCACTGCTGACTAACGCAAAATCGGCAGCAAACAGCGCGCTCGCCATCTCTTCCAGTTCAAGCGCAGAGGCTTTTTCCAGATTCTCGATAACCGCCAGTGCCGGGCCGTTCATCTCCGGCTTCAGCTCAGCAATCAGTGATTGCAGCAGCGTGTGCCAGTGTTTATCGCGCGGCAAAACGTGGATATCCAGCGGCGGCTTGCCCTGTGCGTTCGCTTCTTTGATGCGCGCGGTCAGGTCGATTTGCAGCGGGTGGTCATACAGCACCACTTCCTGCGCATGGGCGATAAGCGCAGCGAAGCGCAAGAAATCGCCAAGCGGATTGTTCTCTGCCAACTCGCGCAGACGCTCTGCGCGGCGGTTGTAGAGGTTCTTGAGTCTGGGGAATAACAACGGCGGAATGTAATCCGCCGTGCGTTTCTCGCTCGAACCCAGCTCATCTTGCGGGATTATGCGAATGCTCATTCAGATGACTTTTCCTGTTTCCGGCGGACTTCACGGTACCAGCGCGGGTGATGTTTCTTCGCCCATGCGCTGGTAACCCATCCTTCCACCATCGCGGTAATGGTGCCTTTGACCCAAAGGGCCGCGTAAATATGCACCATGATAACCACAATTAACGCGACTGCGGCAAATGAATGCAGCATCAGCGCAAATCGGATCACCGGGATTGAGAAAGCAGGCGCAAAGTACGGACGCCAGATGATCACACCGCTCACCAGCAGCAGAACCAGGAAAATAATCGCCGCCCAGAATACGCATTTCTGGCCGAAGTTATAACGCCCGGTGTCACCCACTTCCTCGTTGACGACGATCTTACGAATATTCTTCGCCCAAAAGATATCATCCCGATTGATTAGGTTATGGTGCCAGTAACGGAAAAACATGATGATGAACGACGCAAACATAATCACGCCCACAAACGGGTGCAGAATTCGCGCCAGCTGCGGGGTGCCCAAGATTTGCATCAGCCAGTTGAACGACGGGAAGAAAAATCCCAGTCCGCTTATCGCCGCCAGCATGAAGCAGAAAGCGGTGACCCAGTGGTTGATACGTTCCGGCGCGGTGTAGCGCACGATGGTGTCACGTTTCCTCATTTGCGCTCCTCCTCACGATCGTCACGAGGCGTGTCTTTTTCCTCATGAAGATTGTCTTCTTCATCATCCGCACGGTTAGGACCGACGCCGACGTAGTGGAAGATACTGGCGGCAAACGTCGCTGCAAAGCCAACGGCGGCCAGCGGTTTCCAGATACCTTTCCAGAACTTCACGGTCGCGCTGATCTCCGGGTTCTCCGGCAGGCCGTGATACAGATTCGGCTTGTCGGCATGGTGCAGCACATACATCACGTGCGTCCCGCCAACACCCGCCGGATCGTACAAACCTGCGTTGTCATAACCACGGGTTTTCAGCTCGGACACGCGCTCGCCCGCCAGCGTTTTCATATCCTCTTTGGAGCCAAAGTGGATAGCGCCCGTCGGACAGGTTTTCACACAGGCCGGCTCCTGGCCGACATTCACGCGGTCAACGCACAGCGTACATTTGTAGACGCGGTTGTCTTCCGGGTTCATGCGCGGGACGTCGAACGGACAGCCTGCGATGCAGTAGCCGCAGCCAATGCACTGTTCGGACTGAAAGTCGACGATGCCGTTGGCATACTGAATGATAGCCCCTTCAGCCGGACACGCCTTCAGGCAGCCCGGATCGGCGCAGTGCATACAGCCGTCTTTGCGGATCAGCCATTCCAGTTTGTCGTTCTGTTCCACTTCCGAAAAACGCATCACCGTCCAGGATTTCGCGGTCAAATCGGCGGGGTTATCGTACACCCCGACGTTATGCCCCACTTCATCACGGATATCGTTCCACTCGGAACACGCCACCTGACAGGCCTTACAGCCGATACAGGTGGTGACGTCGATAAGCTTCGCCACTTCCTGCTGGTGGTCCCGCGCCTGAGGCGCGGGCGTGAAACCGTTAGTCGCGGAACGACGAATAATGTCTTGCGATTGATAAGCCATAAGTCGTCTTCCTTACACCTTTTCCACGTTCACGAGGAAAGCCTTAAACTCCGGCGTCTGCGTATTCGCATCACCGACAAACGGCGTCAGGGTGTTGGCGATAAAGCCTTTCTTCGCCACGCCTTCGTAACCCCAGTGAATCGGAATACCGATGGTATCCACCTGCTGGCCATGAACATTCAGCGTGCGAATACGTTTAGTCACCACCGCCTTGGCTTTGATGTAGCCACGGTTAGACGAGACTTTCACCGTGTCGCCGTGGGCGATGCCGAGCTTATTCGCCAGCTTCTCACCGATCTCCACAAACTGTTCCGGCTGTGCGATGGCGTTAAGCAGCGCATGCTTAGTCCAGTAGTGGAAGTGCTCGGTCAGGCGGTAAGTGGTGCCGACATACGGGAATTTATCTTTTTTACCCAGCGCTTCCAGATCGCCTTTAAAGATACGGGCGGCCGGGTTAGAGATAACGTTCGGGTGCAGCGGGTTAGTGCCCAGCGGCGTCTCAAACGGCTCGTAGTGTTCCGGGAACGGCCCTTCCGCCATCTTATCGATAGCAAACAGGCGGCCCATCCCTTCAGGCTGCATGATAAACGGCCCCACGTTGCTGCCTGGTGCGGCGGCGCTGTAGTCCGGAATATCGACGCCACCCCATTTCGCGCCGTCCCATTTCAGGAGCTGGCGTTTCGGGTCCCACGGATTGCCCTGCGGATCGGCGGATGCGCGGTTATACAGAATGCGGCGGTTCAACGGCCACGCCCACGCCCAGCCCAGCGTATTGCCAAGACCCGATGGATCGGCGTTATCGCGGTTAGCCATCTGATTGCCTTTCGGCGTCCAGCTACCGGCGAAGATCCAGCAGCCGCTGGAGGTTGAGCCGTCATCGCGCAGATGCGCAAAGGTGCTCAGCTGTTCGCCTTTCTTCGCCAGCACGGTGCCGGTGGCCGGATCGATAATATCCGCCAATGCTTTACCGTTGCTCTCCATCGCCACTTCTTCGGGTGCTGGATTTTCAGGCGTCGAATAGTTCCAGGTCATGTTCAGAACCGGTTCCGGATTCGCGCCGCCTTCGGTCGCATACATTTTACGCAGGCGCATGAAGATACCAGCCAGGATCTCACCGTCGTTCATGGCGATGCCAGGGGCATCTGCACCTTTCCAGTGCCACTGCAGCCAGCGGCCAGAGTTGACGATAGAACCGTTCTCTTCGGCGAAGCAGGTCGATGGCAAACGGAACACTTCGGTCTGAATCTTCGACGGATCGACGTCGTTCGACTCGCCGTGGTTCTGCCAGAACGTCGCGGTCTCGGTATTGAGCGGGTCAATGGTGACCAGGAATTTCAGTTTCGACAGTGATTCCACTACTTTGTTTTTGTTCGGGAACGAGGCGACCGGGTTAAAGCCCTGGCACAGATAGCCGTTCACTTTGCCCTGGTGCATCATCTCGAAGTACTGCAGCACGTCGTACCCTTTGTCCCACTTCGGCAACCAGTCAAAGCCCCAGTTGTTCTCTGCCGTCGCTTTGTCGCCGTAGAAGGCCTTCATCATCGAGACGAAGAATTTCGGGTAGTTGCCCCAGTAGTTGACCTGGCCTTCCAGCAGCGGTTTCGGCGTGTTGGCAGTCAGATAGGTCTGCAGGTCGGTCTGCTTCTCGCTTGGCAGCGTCATATAGCCCGTCAGGCTTTGTGACAGCAGACCAAGGTCGGTGAGCCCCTGAATGTTGGAGTGACCGCGCAGGGCATTCACGCCGCCGCCTGCCATGCCCATATTGCCGAGCAGCAGCTGAATCATCGCCATGGTGCGGATGTTCTGTGCCCCGACGGAGTGCTGCGTCCAGCCGAGCGCATACAGGAACGACGCCGTTTTGTCTTTGGCGCTGGTTTCTGCAATGTATTCGCAGACTTTCAGGAAATCCGCTTTTGGCGTGCCGCAGATGTTTTCGACCACATCTGGCGTGTAACGGGAAACGTGCTCTTTGAGCAGGTTCCATACACAGCGCGGATGAGTCAGCGTGGTGTCGCGTTTCGCAAAGCCGTTCTCGTCCAGCTCGTAGTTCCAGCTGGTTTTGTCGTACTTGCGTTTTTCGGCGTCGTAACCGCTGAACAAGCCATCTTCAAAGCCATAATCCTCACGCACGATCAGGCTGGCGTTGGTGTAGGCTTCGGCGTATTCACGGTTATATTTTTCGTTGGTGAGCAGGTACAGCAAAACGCCTGACAGGAAAGTAATGTCAGTACCTGATCGAATAGGGGTATAGAAATCCGCCACTGACGCTGTGCGCGTGAAGCGGGGATCGATCACAATCAGTTTCGCGCCATTATGGATTTTGGCTTCCATCGCCCAGCGGAATCCCACCGGATGCGCTTCTGCCGCATTCCCACCCATCACGACGATGAGGTTGGCGTTTTTGATGTCGACCCAGTGGTTGGTCATCGCACCGCGACCAAATGTTGGAGCAAGACTTGCTACCGTTGGTCCGTGTCAGACACGCGCCTGGTTGTCGACCGCGAGCATACCGAGTGCACGCGTAAATTTCTGCGTTAAATAGCCGGTTTCGTTGCTGGACGCCGAGGCACAGAGCATCCCGGTGGAGAGCCAGCGGTTGACCGTTACACCGTCCGCGTTCTGCGGCATAAAGTTGGCGTCGCGATCTTCTTTCATCAGCTTAGCGATGCGATCAAACGCGTCGTCCCAGGTGATTTGCTGCCACTTATCAGAGCCAGGTGCGCGGTACTCGGGGAATTTGAGGCGGCTTTCTGAGTGGATGAAATCCACCAGACCTGCGCCTTTCGGGCACAACGCGCCACGGTTGACCGGATGATCCGGGTCACCTTCGATATGGAAAATAGATGCTTTAGCGTTTTTCGCGCCGTCGCCGAGGCTATACATTAACAGCCCACAACCGACAGAGCAGTAAGTGCAGGTATTACGGGTTTCACGGGTGCGCAGCAGTTTGTACTGCCGTGTTTCCGCGAGCGCGACGCCTGGGGCAAAGCCCAGTGCGGCTACCGTCGTGCCTGCCATACCGCCAGCGCAGATCTTAAAGAACTGCCTTCTGCTGACCTGCATGGGTCACTCCTTGTTTCGACATTGCCACCCTTCATTCCTCGGACAGCGGGCGTTTAACCCGTTAGGCGAGTTATTTAGGGGCATTATTGTTTTACTTTATGGATGAGAAATAACCACAAAGGTGAAAAATTGATTTATTCCCCCATTTGCACGAGGGATATGTTGAGAATACCACAATGTCGGTAAGCCTGTTCCCGCCGTGTTAAAACAAAGTGAGCGTATTATCACTGTGATGATTATAAAACGTGATATCAATCACAATTTGCTTAGGGGATGTTACGACTATGTATCGGTGTCAACGTTGTGCCTCTCCAGAAGGAGTAGGTAAACTTGAAGGGTATGGGAGCCGAAAAGTTGATCCATACTATGCGCGTGGCCTGCGGTTTATGCTGCAATAGCAGGTCTCACCTACGTGGTTGCTCAGGAATACCGTTGTGTCAAAACAGAATCGTGATACCCAAACGTCTCCATTGCCTGCGGGTGTGGTGGAACATTCGGTACACAGACCCCCCCACATTACCCATTCCGTCCCTGATTTTCTGGCGGAGGAAGTACCCGTTGCGCTGGTTTACAACGGTATTTCCCATGTCGTGATGATGGCCTCGCCCAAAGATCTCGAGCTGTTCGCCATGGGCTTTTCGCTCTCTGAAGGCATTATCGAGCAGCCTCAGGAAATCTACGGCATGGACGTTGTTAACGTCTGCAACGGCCTGGAAGTGCAAATCGAGCTGTCCAGCCGCCGCTTTATGGGACTCAAAGAACGTCGCCGCGCGCTGGCTGGTCGCACGGGCTGCGGCGTTTGCGGTGTCGAGCAACTCAACGATATCGGCAAGCCGATTATCCCGCTGCCGTTTACCCAGATGTTCAATCTCCGGCAGCTCGATCACGCCCTGAACCATCTCAACGACGTACAGCCCATTGGTCAACTGAGTGGCTGCACGCATGCCGCCGCCTGGGTTTTACCGTCGGGTGTAATTGCAGGTGGACACGAAGATGTGGGACGTCACGTCGCGCTGGATAAACTGCTGGGCCGCCGCGCGGGAGAAAGCGACGCGTGGCAGCAGGGCGCTGCGCTGGTGTCCAGCCGCGCAAGCTATGAGATGGTGCAGAAAGCCGCGATGTGTGGCGTTGAAATTCTGTTCGCGGTCTCAGCAGCGACGACGCTGGCGGTCGAGGTGGCGCAGCGCTGCAATCTGACGCTGGTGGGCTTTTGTAAGCCGGGGCGCGTCACGATTTATACGCATCCGCAGCGCCTGATTATTGATCAATTAATTTGAATGACCTGAGCAAATCCTTCCGCTTTTAGTTGTCGGTGATGAGGTCTATTATTTATCACATCAAGGCACAACGCCTTATCTAAACAACTAACGAACAGGATTTAAATCATGAAAAACATCAAAACTTTTGTTGCAGTAATCGCACTGGCTACTTCTTTCGGTTCATTTGCTGCTCAGTCAGTGACCGCGACCGCAACCACCATCGATGGTGCAGAAGCGAAAATTGCGGCTCAGGCACAAGAAGCGGGCGCGTCATCGTATAAAATTACTCAGGCATTCACCGGTAACCAGGTTCACATGACCGCTGAACTGACTAAATAAGCGAATCACCTGTCGAAAGAGCGCCCCTGGGGCGCTTTTTTAGTTTATGCCTGCCACGCGCAATAGCGCGGTGACCACCGCCGCCGCAAAAATCACCACGATCAACGGCATTTTCCGCCACGCCAAAAACACCGCAAACGCCACACCGGTCACCCGCGCCATTCCAGCAAAATGTTCGCCTTCGTAAAACGTGGTCGCCAGCGCCACGGAAAATAACAGCACCGTTGCGGCATCGGAAAGCAGCGCCTGAGAACGCTCAGAAAGCGCTAAACGATTGCCCAGCTTCGCGCCGCCAAGGCGCATCAGGTATGTGCCCGCCGATAAAATGGCGATGCCGAGGATGAAAATCGTCATATTGCCCATTATTTCTTCCTCGCAGCCAGGCCCAGTAACGAGAGCAGCACCGGCAAACCGACGGGTGCAAACGGCACCGCCGCCAGTGACAGCGCCGCACCGCTACAGGCACGGATAAGCGTGGTGCGGTTCTTAAACGCAGGCACCACCAAAGCCAATAGAATGGCCGGGAACACGGCGTCCAGACCTATGGTCTCCGGGGCAGGCAATAATTTCCCAACCCCTGCGCCCAGCAGCGTGCCGAGCGGCCAGATGATGGCGACGCCCAAACCGCACAGCCAGTAGGCTGCTTTGCGCTGCTCCGGCGTTTTTTGCGACAGGCCAAACACCACGCTTTCGTCGTTCATGATGTGGCAGCCCAAAAAGCTCGCGCCGCGTTTGCCGACCAATTCACGCACCGTCACGCCAAACGGAACATGACGCGCATTGACCAGCAACCCCGCTGCTGCGGCGGCCAGCGGATTTCCGCCGCTGGCGACAATGCCGATAAACATAAATTCCGACGCCCCCGCCAGCACGGTGAGTGAAAGGACAAACGGCACCCAAATCGGGAAACCATACGCCATCGCCAGCGAACCATAAGACACCCCAACGACGCCCACGGCCAGACACACCAGGACGATCGCTTTTATCGTGTCGCCTTTCAGGCAGGAGAAATAATGCTTCATACAATTTTAGCCATATCGAACGAGTTTCCATTATAATGAACGCATCAATGTCGTTTTACAAGATGAACGATTCGTTCGATTTATAGAACAGAGGCCCTTTTATGACGCAGCCAATTAGCGTTATCGCCAAAAGTCTGGTGCGAGAGCGTACGCGGACCGGGCTTTCACTGGCGGAAATCGCGCGTCGTGCCGGGATCGCCAAATCCACGCTTTCCCAGTTAGAGTCCGGTAACGGCAATCCAAGCCTGGAAACATTATGGTCGCTGTGCGTCGCGCTCGGCATTCCGTTTGCCCGTTTACTGGAGCCGCAACAGCCCAACACGCAGGTGATTCGTCGTGGCGAAGGGACCAAAGTGACCGCCGAACATGCCCATTATCAGGCGATTTTGCTGGCCGCATGCCCGCCGGGTGCTCGTCGCGATGTGTATATGCTGATGGCTCAGCCGGGCGCGGACAGAATTTCGCAGCCACATCCGCCGGGGTCGGTGGAACATATCATTGTGACGCAGGGCCGGGCGTTGGTTGGCCTGACGGAAGCCCCCGAAGAGCTAGGTGAAGGGGACTATATTTGCTATCCCGCTGACCAGCCACATATCTTTAAAGCCCTTGAGCAAGATACATATGCGCTTATGGTGGCGGAACAAAACTAAACAGCAGGACACGGAAAATCATGTCGCTTAAAGCCATTGCCAAAGAACTGGGGCTGTCGGTTACCACCGTCAGCCGCGCCCTCAACGGATATGATGATGTTTCCAGCGAGACGCGCGCGCGCGTTGAAGCCGAAGCGCAGCGCCGTGGCTATCGCCCCAACACCTTTGCCCGCCGCCTGAAGATGGGAAAAATCGACGCCGTTGGGCTGGTATTTCCGGTGCATCCGGTTCCGCTCAATAACAGCGTTTTTATGGACATGGTCGGCGAAATTAGCCACGAACTGGCGCGACATGAGATCGACTTGCTGCTGATCGCTGACGACGACTTGGCCGACAAACACAGCTATATGCGTATGGTGCAAAGCCGTCGCGTTGATGCGCTGATTGTGGCGCATACGCTCGATCACGATCCGCGTCTTGAACAGCTTCAGGCTGCGGGATTCCCTTTCCTGGCGTTAGGGCGCAGTCAGTTGCCGCAGCCTTACGCCTGGTTTGATTTCGACAACTACGCCGGGACGTATAACGCCACCCGCTGGCTGATTGCAAAAGGTCATCAGCGTATTGCGCTGCTGGGTGAAAGCAATAATCAGGCGTTCATCACCCAGCGTCGCCAGGGTTATCTTGATGCACTGCGTGAAGCCGGGCTGTCCAGCGAATGGCTGCGCGCGATGCCGCCTTCTCGTCGCGCGGGTTACAACACCACGCAAGCGCTGCTGGCGCTGACAGAACCGCCGACCGCCATCATCACCGACTGCAACACCCACGGTGACGGGGCCGCGATGGCGCTGGCGCAAGCCGGGCGTTTACACGGCGAGCACGCGGTGGCGCTGATCGTGTACGACGGGTTGCCGCAGGACAGCATCGTCGAGACCGACGTGGCGGCGGTGATCCAATCCACCCGGCAGGGCGTGGGCAAACAAATTGCTGACATGGTGCGCCAGCTTATCGGCGGCGATGACCTCGCTCAACTTCAGGTGCTGTGGCAACCTGAATTCTCGCCAGGCGAAACCGCCTAAACTCGTTAAAATTGTAAACCGATCACAAATCCGAAACGTTTGGGTTGGTATCCGAAACGTTTCGGATCAACACTCAGGACATCTGATGACAGGAGATGTCCGATGCACGATTTCATTTTACGACTCGAAAGCGATACGGTTGACGTGGTGATTAAAACGCACCCGTTCGCCGAAATTCTTTACTGGGGGCCGCATCTTCGCCACTTTTCCCCGCAAGATGTGCAAAGCCTTTCCCGCCCCATTGCGAACGGCCGACTGGATGTTGATACCCCGCTGACGCTGATGGCTGAGCTGGGCCACGGATTGTTTGGCGCGCCCGGCATTGAAGGCCATCGTCAGGGACTCGACGGTTCACCGATATTTAAAACGGTTGCTGTGACGCAGGAAGGGCAACGTCTGTCGATTACCGCCGAAGATGACAATGCAGGGTTACGTCTCACCAGTGAAATCGCCCTTGATGACAGCGGCGTGCTGGTGGTGCGTCACGGCCTGACGAACTTACGCGCGCAGCCGTGGCAGGTCGATAGGCTCGCCGTCACGCTGCCAATTGCCGAGCGTGCGCAGGAAGTGATGGCCTTTCATGGCCGCTGGATCCGCGAATTTCAACCGCACCGCGTTTCGCTTGAGCACGACAGCTTTGTGATCGAAAGCCGTCGCGGGCGCTCTTCCCACGAACACTTCCCGGCGCTGATGACCGGCACTCCATCGTTCAACGAAATGCACGGCGACGTGTGGGGCGTACATTTAGGCTGGAGCGGCAACCACCGCCTGCGCGCCGAAGCCAAAACGGACGGACGTCGTTATGTTCAGGCTGAAGCGCTCTATCTGCCGGGCGAAATGGCCGTGGAAGAGGGCGAAACGCTGTGGACGCCGCGCCTGTACGCCAGCTATTCCGCCCACGGTCTGAACGGCATGAGCCAGCAGTTCCACCGCTATCTGCGTGAAAATATTATTCGCTTCCCGGCAAACAAACCACGTCCAGTGCATCTCAATACCTGGGAAGGGATCTACTTCGACCACGATCCGCAATACATCATGCGAATGGCGGACGAAGCCGCCGGGCTGGGCGTGGAGCGTTTTATCATCGACGACGGCTGGTTTAAGGGGCGCAATAACGACCACGGCGCGCTGGGCGACTGGTATCTCGATGAGAAAAAATATCCTGATGGCTTAACGCCGGTGATTCATCACGTCAAAAATCTCGGCATGGAGTTTGGGATTTGGGTCGAACCCGAGATGATCAGCCCTGATTCCGATTTGTACCGCGCCCATCCCGACTGGGTGCTCGCCCTGCCGGGCTACGCGCAGGCCACTGGACGCCATCAGTGGGTGCTCAATCTGAACATTCCTGAAGCCTTTGATTATTTACTCGAACGCCTGAGCTGGCTGCTCGGTGAACACGCGATTGATTACGTGAAGTGGGACATGAACCGCGAGCTGGTGCAGCCCGGCCATAACGGTAAAGCCGCTGCCGACGCGCAAACCCGCCAGTTCTACCGTCTGTTAGATGTGCTGGGCGAACGTTTCCCGCAGGTTGAATTTGAATCCTGCTCGTCGGGTGGTGGGCGCATTGATTACGAAGTGCTGACCCGCTGCCACCGTTTTTGGGCGTCGGACAACAATGACGCGCTGGAGCGCAACACCATCCAGCGCGGCATGAGCTATTTCTTCCCGCCGGAAGTGATGGGTGCGCATATCGGTCATCATAAATGCCACGCCACTTTCCGCCAGCACAGTATCGCCTTCCGGGGCCTGACCGCGCTGTTTGGTCATATGGGACTGGAACTTGATCCGCTGGGCGTCGACGAGCACGAGCGAGACGGTTATCGCCACTATGCCGCGCTGCACAAGCAGTGGCGCGAGGTGATTCATCACGGCACGCAGTGGCGCGTGGATATGCCGGATGCCAGCACGCTGGCGCACGGTATAGTGAGTGGCGACAAAGGGCAGGGGTTGTTTATTGTCAGCCAGTTAACGATGCCAGATTACACGCTAATGATGCCGCTGCGCATGCCGGGCCTTGAGGCGAGCGCGCAGTACCGCATCACGCTGCTCGATCATCCGAATATCCGTCTGACGGGCGAGGGCGGGCACACCATGCGCAAACTCCCCGCGTGGATGGAAGCACCGCAAACGGTGAGCGGTGAATGGTTGATGCAGGCAGGCATTGCGCTGCCGATTCTGGATCCGGAAACCGCCATTTTGATTGGCGTTGAACGCGTGTAAAGGTGACGGGCCGGATAGCCGGCCCTCAGTTGAGGATAAAAATAATGAACACGACTGCCTGTACCCACAAAAGCAACCCTAATTTCTGGATTTTCGGGGCGTTCTTCTTTCTCTACTTCTTTATCATGGCCACCTGTTTTCCGTTCCTGCCGATCTGGCTGTCGGACGTCATCGGCCTGAACAAAACCCATACCGGGATTGTTTTCTCCTGTATTTCGCTTTCTGCGATCGCCTTCCAGCCAGTGCTGGGCGTGATTTCTGACAAACTGGGGCTGAAAAAACATCTGCTGTGGATAATCGCGGTGCTGCTGTTTTTATTCGCGCCGTTCTTCCTGTACGTCTTCGCGCCCCTGTTAAAAACCAGTATCTGGCTTGGGGCGCTGAGCGGCGGGCTGTATATCGGCTTTGTCTTCTCGGCGGGGTCTGGTGCCATTGAGGCCTACATTGAACGCGTCAGCCGCAACAGCTTCTTCGAATATGGCAAAGCGCGCATGTTCGGTTGTCTGGGCTGGGGACTGTGCGCCTCAACGGGTGGCGTGCTGTTCAGCATCGATCCGTCGCTGGTGTTCTGGATGGGGTCCGGCGCGGCGCTGCTGCTTATGCTGCTGTTAGTCGTTGCGAAGCCTAAGCCAAACCAGACGGCTGAAGTAATGAACGCGCTCGGTGCCAACCAGCCGCAAATCACCGCGAAAACCGTCATTAGCCTGTTCCGTCAGCGCAGAATGTGGATGTTTATCTTGTATGTGATTGGCGTGGCGTGCGTCTATGACGTGTTTGATCAGCAGTTTGCCACCTTCTTTAAATCATTCTTCGCCACGCCAGAAGAAGGCACGCGAGCCTTTGGATTTGCGACGACGGCAGGGGAAATTTGTAACGCGATTATCATGTTCTGCTCGCCGTGGATCATTAACCGCATTGGCGCAAAAAATACGTTGCTGATTGCGGGCCTGATCATGGCGACGCGCATTATCGGCTCGTCGTTCGCCACCACGGTGGTAGAAGTGATCGCCCTGAAAATGCTGCATGCGCTGGAAGTGCCGTTCCTGCTGGTGGGCGCGTTTAAATACATCACAGGCGTGTTTGATACCCGATTGTCTGCGACGATCTATCTGATAGGTTTCAATTTTGCCAAACAGTCGGCGGCGATTTTCCTGTCCGCCTTTGCCGGAAATATGTATGACCGGATCGGCTTCCAGGATACCTACCTGATGCTAGGCTGTATTGTACTGACGGTGACGGTGATATCGGCGTTTACGTTGAGTAGCAAACAGCAGATTGCGGCCAGAGGGAACACGGTACAGGCCAGTTAAAACCAGGACGCTGCCGCAGTTCATGCGGCAGCGCAAAACGCTTAATCCAGGTAAAACACCTCTTTCAGTTCTGCACTCACCGGGCTGTTGTCCGGATTTGAGGGCATCACGTCGCGCATGTGTTTCCACCAGCGCTGGCAAACGTCGGTATGTGCCACTGCGTTCCAGCGCTCTTCCGATTCAATCTCGACAGTCGCAAACAGCAGATTACGGGCTTTATCCAGATAAATGGCGTAATGGTGCGCACCGTGGTCTTTCAACACTGATTCAAGTTCTGGCCAGATCGGCGTGTGGCGGCGCTCATATTCGTCGTGTGAATCTGGGTTTACCTGCATCACAAAAGCTTTGCGGATCATAATGCCTCCAGATACAGCTCGTGAACCTCGTCGCGGCTGGCGGTACGCGGGTTGCACGGTGCGCACGGGTCGGCGAGCGCTTTGTCCAGCCAGCCTTCGATATCCGCTTTGGTTACGCCAAGCTGGCTGAATCCCGATGGAATACCGATTCGCGTGCTCAGGTCGCGTATGGCCTGAATCGCTGACTGGCTTGCGGTTTCGTCGCTCATTTCACGCGTCTCGACGCCCATTACCTGCGCCACGCGGGCAAAACGCGCTATCGCAGTGGGTCGGTTAAAGTTTTCGATGATCGGCAGGAGAATAGCGTTGCACACGCCGTGCGGCAGGTTGTGCGTCGCGCCCGGCTGATGCGCCAGAGCGTGCACCAGACCCAGACCGGCGCTGTTAAACGCCATGCCCGCCAGATACTGCCCAAAAGCCATCTGCTCACGGGCGTGCAGGTTATGCCCGTCATCAACCGCTTTCGGCAGCCAAAGCGCGATCAGGCGAATGGCTTCCAGCGCGTTGGCGTCGGTGAGCGGGTGCGCGCCAACAGACACATAGGCTTCGATGGCGTGCGTCAGCGCATCCATTCCCGTTGCGGCTGTGACGGAGGCGGGGATATCGAGCATCACGCTGGCGTCATCCACGGCGATATCCGGAATGATGTTTGAATCGATAATGACCTCTTTCACCTGACGCGCGGTATCGATAATCACCGCGTTGCTGGTCATCTCCGCCGCCGTGCCTGCAGTGGTGTTGATCGCCACCAGCGGCACGCCTGAATTTTTGACTTTCCCTACGCCAGAATAAGCGGTGGACGGGCCAGGATTCGCCGTCAGGATTTTAATCGCCTTCGCGGTATCAATCGGGCTGCCGCCGCCGAAAGCGATTAGGTAATCGCAGTCCGCATCCTGATACGCCGCGAACCCTTTCTGCACCAGCGCTTCGGTGGGATTTGGAAACACGTCATCGAACAGATGATAAGACATCTGATGGGCGTCCAGCGCGGTGAAGAGGCTGTCGAGCAGCCCCATTTTCACCAGCTGTCCGTCGGTAACAATCAGCGCTTTTCCCCACTGTTTGTTTGCCACCAGATTGACCATATCGCCGATTGCGCCCGCGCCGTGCAGGCTGATTTTGGGAAGCGCCAACATAAAGCTCATGATAATTCTCCTTAACATTGATTTTGGGAAATCCTGTTCTCCTCGCCCAACCTTCTCCGCAGAGGGGAGAAGGGACTGCTCGGTGCGGCTTTTCCCCCTCTCTCTTTGGGAGAGGGTAGGGTGAGGGGACTCAAATCCGTCTTCGTTGCATCATCCGGCGGGTGATAATTGGCAGGGAGATCACCACAATCAGCATCGCGCCGATGATCACCGACATCACAATGCCGGGCACATTCAGCAAGCTCAGGCCAAAGGTCACCAGCCCCATCAGGAAGGCGGCGATAATCACGCCCACCATGCTGCCGGACCCGCCGAGAATATTGACGCCGCCGAGCACTGCCATCGTCACCACTGCCAATTCCCAGCCCATCGCAATCGTCGGGCGCGTGCTGCCTAAACGCGAGGTGAGCAATACCGACGCCAGCCCGGACATCAGCCCCACAAGCGCAAACAGCAGTAAGTTGTGACGTTTCACGTTGATGCCGGAATACCAGGCCCCGGTCGGATTGTTGCCGATGGCGTAGGTGCGTCGGCCAAAGTTGGTGCGATGCAACACGAAGGCAAACACCGCGGCCAGCACGATAAACAGCGCAAATTCGAATGACAGCGCGCCCCACACGTAGCCTTGACCCAGCCAGGCGAAACTTTCGGGATAGCTGTTCAGCGCCTGGTCGCCGAGCAAAATATAGGTAATGCCGCGATACAGGCTCATGGTGCCGATGGTGATGACAATCGACGACAGATTAAAGCGGGTCACCAGCAGGCCGTTGAACAATCCGCACAGCAGCCCGACGCCCAATCCCACGCACACCAGCAGCGGCGTATCCACGCCCGCCGCCGCGCAAAAGCCCATCACCGTGGAACTCAGCGCGATAGTGGACGCCACTGACAGATCGATCTCACGGGCGATAATCAGCATCGCCATCGGCAGCACGATGATCGCCTTTTCGGTGAAGTTAAACGTCGCGTCCGACAGATTCCAGATATCAAGAAAATAGGGCGAGGCGAAAGCATTGACCACAAACACCGCCAGGGTCACGGCCAGCAAAAATCCTTCCCAGCACAGCAGACGCTGGAAAATTCCCGTTGGCGCAGGCGTATTGTTCATCTCTTCCGACGTCATTATTTTGCTCATGAGTTCACCGCCTGTTTCTGACGTGCCAGCGCTGCATCGCGCAAGATCAGCCGTCCTTTGCGTTTATTGCCGCGCTCGTTGAGCAGCACCGCAATCACAATCACCGTGCCGGAAATCGCCATTTGCCAGAACGGCGAAACGCCAATCACCGGTAGCGCGTTATTGATAACGCCGAGGAACAGCGCGCCGAACAGGCAGCCCAGGACACGTCCGGTGCCGCCCATGGTGCTGATGCCGCCAATTACGCACGCCGCCACGACTTGCAGCTCAAACCCGTTTGCCACGTCGACGTACGCCACCGCGAAGCGCGAGATCCACAGATAGCCGCAGAATCCGGCCAGCGCGCCCGACAGGCAGAAGCTGACGAACTGCATTTTTCCGGCGTTAATCCCGGTGTAATACGCCGCCGTCGCGTTGCCGCCCGCGGTGTAAAGGGCGCGTCCGGTGCGGCTGTAGCGTAGGAAATAGCCCACCAACAGCAGCGCAGTAACCGCACACCAGCTCAGCACAGGCAAACCTAAAATCGCTGTGCGCGGCAGGGCGAGAAAATCCGTGCCCATCTGGTTGGAGTTCACCCAGCCGCCGCCGGAGAGCAAAAAGATAATTCCGCGGTAAATGCTCATGGTGCCGAGCGTCACCACAATCGCCGGGATGCCGAGCTTCCACACCAGCAGGCCGTTGATCGCGCCCATCAGCAACCCAAGCCCGGTGGCCAGAATCAGCAGCGCCCAGACGGGAACATCCGGATAATGGAAATTAATCAGCGCGACAATCATCCCGGTCAGCGCCAGGTTTGCCGCCATCGACAGGTCGATGCCTTTGGTCAGCAATACCATCATCTGACCGAGTGCGAGAATGATCAGAATGGCGGTGTCGTTGAACATCTCCACCAGATTGCCCGGCGCGATAAATGACGGCACGCGGCTACCGATGGCGAGAATCATCAGCACGATCACCGCGCCGAGCAGCGCCTCACGGTGCTTCAACAGTTGCTTGATCATTACGCCGCCTCCTGTTTTGCACCGCTGGCCGCGCTGACGATGGTTTCCGCCGTCGCATCACCTGCTTGGTATTCGGCCACCATCAGCCCCTCGTGCATCACGATAATGCGGTCAGCCATACCCATCACTTCCGGCAGTTCCGACGAGACCATAATTACCGCCAGCCCCTGTCCAACCAGCTCGGACATAAACTGATGAACGGCCGCTTTTGAGCCAATATCGATGCCTTTTGTCGGCTCATCGAGGATTATCACGTCAGGATGCGTCGCCAGCCATTTGCCGATCACCACTTTTTGCTGATTACCACCGGAGAGGGTTTCGACCGGCTGTTTCCAGCTAAAGGCTTTCACCTGCAGACGCGTCGCGTATTCGTCCGCCAGCGCCCATTCGCGGCGGTCATTCAACACGCCGTTGGGGTTGAGCTTGCCGAGCTGCGGCAGGCTGATGTTTTGCGCAATCGGCAGGGCAATAATCGCCCCCTGTTTTTGCCGCTCTTCCGGCACGCAGACAATCCCCGCTTTGATGGCATCGGACGGCTGGCGGAACTGTTGCGCTTTGCCGTTCAGCACGATTTCCCCTGAAGACGGGCGCGTGACGCCAGACAACGCCTGCATCAGCTCGGTACGTCCTGCACCGACCAGGCCGTAAAAGCCGAGGATTTCGCCTTTGCGCAGTGAGAACGAAATGTGCGCGAATTCCGTCGGATGGCAGAGATCGTTGATCTCCAGTACCGTGTCGCCTTTTTCGCATTCCACTTTTGGGAAGGTTTGGGTGATAGCACGACCCACCATCATTGAGACCATGCGTTCTTCGGTGATCTCATTCATCGCGCCCGCGCCGACAAACACGCCGTCGCGCAAAATGGTGTAGTGATCCGCCAGTTCGAAAATCTCGTCGAATTTGTGCGAGATAAACAGAATGGCTTTGCCTTCCTGCTTTAAGCGCTCAACGATGTGATAGAACTCGAGGATTTCATGCTGAGACAGCGCGGCTGTGGGTTCGTCGAGGATAACTACCTGCGCCTCAAACGACAGCGCACGGGCAATAGCCACCATATGACGCTGGGCAATACTCAGGGTTTTGAGCGTGGCGCGCGGGTCAATCTGTACCTCGAGACGCGACAAAATCTCCTGCGCGCGACGGTGCATTTCCGGCCAGTCGAGCTTTTTGAAAAAGCCTTTGTGCAGATACTGACCGACGAAAATATTTTCGGTGACCGATAGTTCATCGAACAGCACCGTTTCCTGGTGAATGGCGGTGATCCCGACTTTGTGCGCCGATTCCGGTGTTGGGAGCTGAATGGGGATCGCTTTGTAGAGGATTTCGCCCTCTTCAGGCTGGTAAATGCCGGTCATTACTTTGACCAGCGTCGATTTGCCCGCGCCATTTTCGCCGATAAGGGCGGTGACTTTGCCGGGCCAAAGCTCAAGCTGCACGTTCTCAAGGGCGCGCACACCAGGGAAAATCTTGGTGATGCCCTTAAGTTGAAGCAATGGGGTCATGATAGTTCTCCGTAGTATCCGCCTCCCCTCGGAAGAGGGTTAGGGGGCGTGCGGTCTGATGCCCTCACCCCGGCCCTCTCCCTGTGGGAGAGGGGGGGTTAACGTTCCCTTTCCCTTTGGGAGAGGGAGTGGGGATTAGAAAATCTTAGAGAACTTATCAATGTTGCTGGCATCGTAGACGAACGGCTCAGCCATCGCGCCGCTGCCGTCGGCATCCAGCTTCACTTTGCCCAGTTTGCCCATGCTGGCTTCATCTTTGGTGGCGGTGCCTTTCACCAGATCGTCCGCCAGATAGGTTGCGGCATAGCCGAGATCGATGGGGTTCCAGATAGCAAAGCTTTTGCTCGCGCCGGATTTCACTGCGCCCGCCATTTCAGACGGTAAGCCCAGACCGGTGACATACACTTTGCCGATTTTGCCCTGGTCTTTCACTGCCTGCGCGGCTGCGACAATGCCGACGGAGGATGGCGAGACAATCACTTTTAAATCAGGATAGGTTTTCAGCAGGCCAACCGCTTCGCGGTAGCTTTTGTCAGAGAGATCGTCGCCGTAGGCCACGGTCACCAGATTGACGGACGGGTACTTCGGCAGCACCTTTTTCATCTCGGCAATCCAGGTGTTCTGGTTGGTAGAGGTTGGTGTCGCGCTCAGTACCGCCACCTCCCCTTTTTCCACGTTAAGGGCTTTCAATGCATCTGCCGCCAGCTTGACGTTGGTTTCGCCGATCAGCGCATTATTTGAAGGATTTAGATGGATCTGACGCCCGGCTTTCGCCACGCCAGAATCCCACGACACCACTTTGATGCCGCGCTGCATGGCTTTCTTGAGCACCGGAACCAGGGCATCCGGATCGTTAGCGGAAATGGCGATCGCATCGACACCTTGTGCGATCAACCCGTTCAGCACTTCGATCTGCGCTTCGGCGGTGGTCGTCGTTGGACCGGTGTAAATCACTTTGACATCACCTAACTCTTTGGCCGCCTCCTGCGCGCCGACGTTCGCGGCTTCGAAGAATCCATTCCCGAGGGATTTCGCCACCAGGGCGATTTTGACTTCTGCTACTGCGGAACCGGACAACGCCAGAGCGGCAACGGTGAGGATTAAGCTTAGTTTTATTTTCATTGCTTTTACTCCACTGAATAAGTGATTTGTGTAGGGATTGCAGGTGGTTTCGCCCCGTCTCAGTGAGCGGGGCGCGATGTTCTTATTTGTACAGCTCTAACGCCGATTTCATCGGGGTCACGCCAAAGCGTTTGCCCAGTGCAATCAGTTCTTCCTGAGTAATGGTCTGTTTCATTCCGCCCATGGAATAGACTTTGACTAACACTTCGGCGGATTTCTCGGCAGTATCGATCAGGCCAAAGGCTTCATCCAGCGTTGGACCGCTGCCGAACACACCGTGGAATGGCCACAGCACCAACGAATGTTTTTGCATGTCTTGCGCCGTCGCCTGGCCGATCTCGTCGGTACCCGGCACCATCCACGGTAAGATGCCCACGCCGTCCGGGAACACCACCAGACATTCGGTGCTGCCTTCCCACAGTTTGCGAGTGATAAACGCGCTGTCGTTCTCCAGCACGTAAGTCAGTGCGATCAGGTTGGTGGCATGACAGTGCATGATCACGCGGTCTTTCCCATCGGTCGCTTTGATACGTTCGCAGTGGGAGAGGAAATGCGCTGGCAGCTCAGACGTCGGTACCGCTTCGTTCGTCAGCCCCCAAAGAATGTGATAGCCCGCGCCATCGCTGTCCACTTTTACCACGCCTAAATTCGCGCTCGGATCGAGCTGCACGTTGCGGAAGAACTTACCGGAGCCGGTGACGATAAATGCCGTGTTGGCGAGCAGCGGCATCGGCTGGCTCAGCGCGATATAGCGCGGATTGTGGTGAAAGTCTGCTTCAAACGGGGCGATATCCTCATCGTCAAGACGCAGCGTCAGGTTGCCGCCGTTGCGCTCGTCCCAGCCTTTCAACCAGGCGTCGGTAGTGGCTTTAATCATGCCCTGGACGAACCAGGCGTTGGTGATGGTCTGCATAGTTTCTCTTTCCTTCAAAGTGCCGGGTGGCGCTGCGCTTACCCGGCCTACAAAATCTGATATTCGGTGAGGCCTGCTGCCCTCACCCTAGCCCTCTCCCACAGGGAGAGGGGACTATTCGGTGCGGTCTTCTCCCTCTGCCTTCTGGTGGAGGACCGCTCGGTTTTTTTCCTCTGCCTTCTGATGGAGGGCCGCTCGGTTTTTTTCCTCTGCCTTCTGGTGGAGGGGCGCTCGGTTTTTTTCCTCTGCCTTCTGATGGAGGGCCGCTCGGTTTTTTCCCTCTGCCTTCTGGTGGAGGGCAGCCCGGTCTTCTCCCTCTGCCTTCTGGTGGAGGGCCGCTCGGTCTTCTCCCTCTGCCTTTTGGTGGAGGGCCGCTCGGTTTGCTCCCTCTCCCTGTGGGAGAGGGCGGGGGTGAGGGCAAAATTACCCGCGCTGACTCAACACCTCTTTCTCATATGCCCGTACGTTGTCCAGCCACTGGCTACCGGCTGGCGCGTCGTTGCGCTGGCAGTACATTTCCCAGATGGCCTGCCACGGCAGGGATTTTTGCTCTTCCAGCAGCGCCAGACGCGCGGTGTAATCGCCGTTTTCTTCGAGCTGTTTCAGTGCAGCCGTAGGCTCAAGCAGCGCGCGCAGCAGGGCTTTTTTCATGTTGCGTGTACCAATTACCCACGCGGCGATGCGGTTGATAGAGGCGTCGAAGAAGTCGAGCCCAATGTGCACGCGGTCGAACAGATCGTGACGGATGATTTCGCTGGCAATAGCCTGGGTTTCGTCATCCAGCAGCACCACATGGTCACTGTCCCAACGCACCGGACGGCTGACGTGCAGCAGCAGGCGCGGCACGTAGAGCATGGCGGCAGAGATTTTGTCGGAGATCACTTCCGTTGGATGGAAGTGGCCGGCATCCAGGCATAGCGCGGTCTGGCGGCTGGTGGCGTAACCCATATAGAACTCGTTCGAGCCGACGGTGTAGCTCTCCGCGCCGATACCAAACAGCTTACTTTCCACGGCATCAATGTGATGCGCCGGATTTATCTTTTCGCTGATGATCTCATCGAGCGCGGCCAGCAGGCGCTGGCGTGGGGCCAGACGGTCGACGGTGATGTCTTTCATGCCGTCCGGGATCCAGATGTTCATCACCGATGGCGTGCCCAGTTGTTCGCCAAAATAGGCGGACACGCGGCGGCTGGCCTTGACGTGGTCGATCCAGAACTGGCGAATTTCATCATCTGCGTGAGAGAGAGTAAAACCGTCGGCGCTCAGCGGATGCGAGAAGCAGGACGGATTGAAATCCAGCCCGAGCTTGTTGGCTTTTGCCCACTCGACCCAGTTCTTAAAGTGTTCCGGTTTGATTTCGTTACGCGCGACCGGCTCCGGGGCTTCGTGGTAAATCGCATGCAGATTCAGGCGTTTTGGGCCGGGTATTAAGCTCAGCGCCAGCTCCAGGTCGGCGCGCAGCTCGGTCGCGTTACGCGCTTTCCCCGGATAGTTACCGGTGGCCTGAATACCCCCTGTCAGCGCGGCGCCGGTATTTTCAAAGCCTGCGACGTCATCGCCTTGCCAGCAGTGCATGGAAACCGGCAGACGATCGAGCTGACGCAGCGCCTCTTCGACATCCACGCCGACGGCGGCGAAACGCTGTTTAGCCAGTTCCCAGGCTTGTTCAAGTTGAGTGGTCATGCGCAAAGCTCCTTAGTCAGTCGTTTTTGCTGAAACTGCGCTCGGTAGCGGGCAATTTCATGGCAGGAATGAGGGGTAAACGTGGTGAGGGCGTAGTTGCCCGTGACCACGGTGCGGAAATCGTCCACGTTGGTGAGTTCGTCCAGCGTCATCAACTGGATACCGATATTGCCGAGCGCGGACGCCTCGACAGGACCCGCCACGACGGTGATCCCGCAGGCGTCGGCACACAGCTGATTCAGCAGCCGGTTCTGGCAGCCGCCGCCCACGATGTGTAACTGGCTGAATGGTTTACCGCGAAGCGTTGCCAACTCCTGCAGCACGTCGGCATACAGCAAGGCGAGGCTGTCGAAAATACAGCGCGCCAGTTCAGCAGGAGTGTTCGGAACAGGCTGGTTTGTTTCGCGACAGGCGGCCTGGATTTCGGCGGTCATATTGGCCGGGTTGATAAAGCGATCGTCGTTTGGGTTGATCACGAAACGGCATGCCGCCAGCGTTTCGGTATCGGCAATCAGCGCCGACAGGTCGCAGACGTTTTGCTCTTTCAGCACGCGCTGGAGCAGCCACAGCCCCATGATATTTTTCAGCACCCGATAGCGGCCTTCCGCGCCACCTTCGTTGGTGATGTTGGCAGCCAGCGCCGCATCGCTGGTGTACGGCGTTTTGCTCTCAAAACCCATCAGCGACCAGGTGCCGGACGAGAGATACGCCGCGTCTTTGCTGGCGAGCGGAGAGGCAATCACGGCGCTGGCGGTGTCGTGGCTTGCTACCGCGACAACGGGGATTTGATTGCCCAGCGGGCAAATCCAGTGACCGATCACATTGCCGGGATGCGTCGGCGTGCCAAACCAGGCGGCGGAGACGCCGGTCCAGTTGAGCAGGCTTTCATCCCAGTTATCCGAGTTGATGTTGACCAACTGCGTGGTGGTGGCGTTGGTGTATTCCCAGTTCATATTGCCGGTCAGGCGATAGCTGAAGTAGTCCGGGATCAGCAGCGCGTGAGCGACGTTCTTAATCAACTCTGGCTGCTGTTCCGCCAGCGCACGCAGCTGATACAGCGTGTTGAACGGTAAAAACTGAATGCCGCTGCGCCCGTAGATATCCGCTTTGCCGAGCTGTTCAATGGCGCGGGCCATCACGCCGTCGGTGCGGCTGTCGCGATAAGATACCGGCAAACCGATGCGCGCGCCGTCGCGGTCCAGCAGGACGTAATCCACGCCCCAGGTATCAATCCCGATACTGTCAATCAGAATGCCTTCTTCGCAGACCTTGTTCAGGCCAGTGCGGATTTCAGCTTCCAGGCTGTCAATATCCCAGGTGTCCACGCCGCCCTGTTTTTGCAGGCAGTTAACAAAACGGTGGATCTCGCGAAGAGTCAGCGTGCGCTGTTCAGGGGCGTAGCAGGCCAGCATTACGCGACCGCTGGAGGCGCCTAAATCGACAGCGACACAATGGCGAAGAGTCATGTTCCGGTCCTTCTTTAATTCATTACCGGAGAGTGTAAGAAAGGAAAGAAAAACAGACCTTCTCGCCACTGACAGCCAAAATCCGCGGCTGGCAAGGAATCAAAGATGAACGTGAGGGAGTTCACAGTTTCCAGTTCTGGCGCGGATGTCAGGCCATGTGACGATTGCCGCATTTCCCGATCTTTCCCGCTGTTTCTTAAAAATCCGACAGGCTTTGCGCGCTTTACTGTCGAAAATTGAAGGTGAGAATCGCGGCCCTTAATTACTATTTTGAGAACATTTCTCATTGGTGGTGGCCGTTATGACCGTTCTGCACAGCGTGGATTTTTTCCCTTCCGGACATTCGCCCGTTGCGATTGAGCCGCGCCTGCCACAGGCGGCCTTTCCGGAACATCACCATGATTTTCATGAAATTGTGATTGTTGAGCATGGTACGGGCATTCACGTTTTTAACGGCCAGCCGTACACCATCAGCGGTGGAACGGTCTGTTTTGTACGCGACCACGACCGGCACATGTATGAACATACCGACAACCTGTGCCTGACGAATGTGCTCTATCGTTCTCCGGATGCGTTCCAGTTTTTATCGGGGCTAAACCAGCTGCTGCCGCAGGAAAAAGACGGGCACTATCCGTCGCACTGGCGAGTGAATCAATCCACGCTGCAGCAGGTACGTCAGCTTGTCACCCAGATGGAGCAGGCCGAGGAAAATACCGAATCACATGCGCTCGCCAGCCGTGAACTGACATTCATGCAACTGCTGGTGCTCCTGCGCCGTAGCAGTCTGGTGGAAGGTCTCGAGAATAACGACGCGCGGCTCAATCAACTGATGGCCTGGCTGGAAGATCACTTTGCCGAAGAGGTGAGTTGGGAGACGGTGGCGGACGTGTTTTCGCTTTCCCTACGCACTCTGCATCGCCAGCTCAAACAGCACACCGGATTGACGCCGCAGCGCTATCTGAACCGTCTGCGATTGATCAAAGCCCGCCATCTTTTGCGTCACACGGATGAGAGCGTGACGGAAATCGCTTATCGCTGTGGTTTTGGCGACAGTAACCACTTTTCGACGCTTTTTCGCCGGGAGTTTAGCTGGTCACCGCGCGAAATCCGTCAGGGTCGTGATGCGTCACTTCAGTAACGCGAGGCCAATCACCGTTTTTTTATCGCGAACCCGCTAATAATGTTCGGTTATTAGCCGCTGGGGTGTGTCGTGGGCGTTCCGTTAATCCTTCGCAAAACTGATTTTTTTGCCAACGCCGGACAGGCTGTCGCGGTGGCGGACCGCTATCCGCAAAATGTCTTTGCTGAGCACACGCACGAGTTTTGCGAGTTAGTGCTAGTGTGGCGCGGCAACGGCCTTCACGTCCTCAACGATCGCCCTTACCGCATTACGCGCGGTGACCTGTTTTATATCCGCGCGGAAGATAAACATTCCTACGCCTCGGTTAACGATCTGGTTTTGCAAAACGTCATTTATTGCCCCGACAGGCTCAAGCTGAACGTTGACTGGGCCAGCAACATTCCTGGCTTTAACGATGCACGCGGCGCGCCGCACTGGCGTTTAAGCAGCAACGGTATGGCGCAGGTCAGGCCCGTTATCACGCAGCTTGAGCAGGAGAGTTTGAAGGCGGATCAGAGTGCGAACGAGATGGCTGAACTGCTGTTCGCCCAACTGGTGATGACGCTCAAACGCTTTCGTTACGCGACCGATAATCCTTCGGCGAACGAGCAAGAGGCGCTGCTGGATAAGCTGATTACCGCGCTGGCTGGCAGCCTGAACCGCAGCTTTGTGCTGGAGAAGTTTTGCGAGCAAGAGCAGTGCAGCGAACGCGCCTTGCGCCAGCAGTTCCGCACTCAGACGGGCATGACCGTGAACCACTATTTGCGCCAGTTACGCATTTGCCACGCGCAATATCTGCTGCAACATACAGAGCTGATGGTGAGTGAAGTGGCGATGCGCTGCGGCTTTGAGGACAGTAACTATTTTTCGGTGGTGTTTAACCGGGAGGTAGGGATGACGCCGGTTCAGTGGCGTCATCGCAGTCGAAAAGCAGCGTAGTTAACTCGCCATGCCCAGGCCGACAATGTTGGCGGCAATAATAATCACCACGCAACCCAGACTCAGCACGCCCACCGGACGACGCCCGGCGTTGTTCCACTCTTTTAGCACCAGGCCCACCATCCCGCCGCACAACACGTAGAAGCTCATGTGCAGCATCCAGCTGATATAGTCATATTGCGATGGAATGCTGGCGTGGCCCCAGGCGTAAAAGAAGAACTGTAAATACCACATCAGGCCGCCGAGCGCCGAAAGCAGCACGTTGGTGACGATCAGGGATTTTGCCAGCGAGAAGTCGGCTTTTACCGACAGATTCTTCACTTTTGCCAGACGAATAAAACAGAAACCCAGATTGACCAGCGCACCGCCGCCCATGATCACCACATAGCTTGGCAACGCGACGTACAGCGGATCAACGCCGAGCGCGGCAGCGGCTTCGTGCATCGGTTTGGCCGCGTTCATCGCAAACGACATGCCCGCCGAGAAAATGCCGCACATCACCGCCAGCACCAGCCCTTTCCTCAGATTGAAATCCTCGGCGGTGATGCCCATTTTGCGCTCTTTCAACTGACCTGCGCGGGTGACTATCCCCACGCCAATTACCGCTACCAGCACGCCGAGCAGCGTCATTCGTCCGCCATGGGTGTTGAGCAGCACGTCGAAATTACCGTTCAGGATTGGCGTTATCAGCGTGCCGACGATCAGGGTGATCCCGATGGCAATCCCGATCCCCATCGACATGCCCAGATAGCGCATGGTCAGGCCGTAGTTAATATTACCGATGCCCCACATTGCGCCAAACAGAAAAACGGGCAGCAGCGTCGAGGCGTTAAAGGAGGTGAAGTAGGCCCAGAAATCGGGCAGAAGTATGGCGCTGATGGTCCAGGGCAGGATCAGCCACGAAACCGTACCGCCAA
This sequence comes from Lelliottia sp., assembly GCF_045627565.1. Taxonomy (NCBI): domain Bacteria; kingdom Pseudomonadati; phylum Pseudomonadota; class Gammaproteobacteria; order Enterobacterales; family Enterobacteriaceae; genus Lelliottia; species Lelliottia sp. The sequence goes on from NZ_JAZQNX010000032.1 coordinate 58,110, forward strand.
CGGACCACATGGTTTCCCATGACCAATGTTTGACCTTTTTAAACGGGGCATAGAAACAGGCTGCACTGGCTGCGCCTATCAAATGCCAGAAAATACCCATCGTAATCGCATGATTCATTTTTACATCCTCATCGTTTTTATATGTCGTTGGCTTCCCTCCGACCCGATGAGTGTAAAAATTAAGCGGTGAGCGAACCTTCAGAAGGTTGCCGCACTTTTCTGCCAAATGGCAATCAACGCGTTAACCGCGTGAGCAGACTCACAATTTCACGAATGATACAAAAATGAATAACCTTATAAAAAGTACGGCATTGATAATCATTTTCAATATCATTTAATTAACTATAATGAACCAACTGCTTACGCGGCATTAACAGCTGTGCCGCCCGACAATAATGGAGAGGATTATGAGTTATACACTGCCATCCCTGCCGTATGCCTATGACGCACTGGAACCGCATTTCGACAAGCAGACGATGGAAATCCATCACACTAAACACCACCAGGCTTATGTAAACAACGCGAACGCTGCGCTGGAAAGCCTGCCAGAATTCGCTGAATTGTCCGTTGAAGAGCTGATCACCAAACTGGATCAACTGCCAGCAGACAAGAAAACCGTTCTGCGTAACAACGCTGGCGGTCACGCTAACCACAGCCTGTTCTGGAAAGGCCTGAAAACCGGCACCACCCTGCAGGGCGACCTGAAAGCCGCTATCGAGCGCGATTTCGGTTCTGTGGATGCTTTCAAAGCGGAATTCGAGAAAGCCGCTGCGACCCGTTTCGGTTCTGGCTGGGCTTGGCTGGTACTGAAAGGTGACAAACTGGCTGTGGTTTCTACCGCTAACCAGGATTCCCCGCTGATGGGTGAAGCCGTTTCTGGCGTGTCTGGTTTCCCAATCGTGGGCCTGGACGTGTGGGAACACGCTTACTACCTGAAATTCCAGAACCGTCGTCCAGACTACATCAAAGCATTCTGGGACGTGGTGAACTGGGACGAAGCAGCAGCGCGTTTCGCCGCTAAAAAATAAGGTTGCATTGACGCCTGTGAGAAGCGAGTCTGATGACTCGCTTTTTTTGTCTCTGCAGAAAGGAGCAATGACACATGCGCTATCCAGTTAACGTGTTTACAGGCAAGGTAAGGGATTACGACGGTAGCCGTCCGAGCGCTATCGCCAAAGTGCAGGTCGACGGCGAACTGACCCTGACCGATCTCGGGCTGGCGGGTGACGAGCAGGCCGAAAAGAAAATCCATGGCGGGCCTGAGCGCGCGCTGTGCCATTATCCCCGCGAACACTATCTCCATTGGGCGCGTGAATTCCCCGAGCAGGCGGATCTCTTCGTCGCTCCCGCGTTTGGTGAAAACCTGTCGACCGGCGGGATGACCGAAAAAGACGTCTTTATCGGCGACATTTATCGCTGGGGCGATGCGCTGATTCAGGTCACGCAGCCGCGTTCCCCATGCTTTAAACTCAACTTCCATTTCGGTATCAGCGATATGTCCTCGCAGATGCAAAGCGCGGGTAAAACCGGCTGGCTGTATCGCGTGGTGCTGGCGGGGCAGGTTTTTGCCGATGCGCCGCTGGAGCTGGCGTCGCGTCTGAGTGATGTGTCGGTTTACGATGCCTGCGCCATCGCCTGGCATATGCCGTTTGATGACGAACAGTACCATCGGCTTTTGTCTGCGGCGGGGCTGTCGACAAGCTGGACCCGAACGATGCAGAAGCGACGAATTGCCCGCAAGATCGAGGATAATTCGCGGAGATTGTGGGGGAAATAGCGCGACTGTTATCCCCTCACCCCGGCCCTCTCCCAAGGGGAGAGGGAGAAAGACTGCACGGAGCCATTCTTTTCCTGTTGGAGAGGGGAAAGATGGCACTGAAGCATTCCCTCTCCCTGTGGGAGAGGGGTAGGGTGAGGGCAAAGGGCTACGAACGCTTATACAGCGGCAACCACATGGTTAACCGTAATCCTCCCAGCGGGCTGTCGTCGGCTTTCACCCAGCCGCGATGCTGCTGAATGGCGGTTTCGACAATCGCCAGCCCAAGCCCCGTGCCGCCTGACTCGCGATCGCGGGCCTCGTCGGTACGGTAGAACGGCCGGAAAATCTGCTCACGATCATCCGGACTCACGCCTGGACCATCGTCGTCCACGTTGATGGTGACCCCATCTTTATCGACCGAAAACGCCACCTCAATCTTCGTGTGCGAATAGCGCAGGGCATTACGCACGATATTCTCCAGCGCGCTTTCCAGCGTGTTGGGGTTACCGTACAGCGGCCACGGTCCCGGCGGGAAGTTGACGGTAAACGACTTGCCCATCTGTTCGGCTTCGAACGCGGCGTTATCCAACACCTCATGCCACAGGTGATTGGCTTTCACCGTTTCGCTCACCAGCGCATTTTTTTGCTGATTGCGCGACATCACCAGCAGGTCGTTGATCATGCTGTCCAGACGATGCGCTTCCATCTCGATACGCTCCAGCTCCTTGCTTTCACCGCTACGACGACGCAGCAGCGCGGTGCCGAGTTGCAGGCGCGTCAGCGGGGTGCGCAGCTCGTGTGAGATGTCCGACAGTAAACGTTGCTGAGAAGTCATCATCCTTTCGAGTGCGGTGACCATCTGGTTAAAACTGGCTCCAGCGGCAAGGAATTCTTGCGGCCCGGCTTCCAGTTCCGGATGCTGTCGCAGGTTGCCCTGAGCCACTTCATCCGCCGCGTTTTTCAGCTTACGCGCCGGTTTTGCCAGGCTCCACGCCAGCCATAACAGTAGCGGGGAACTCAACAGCATGGTGACAATCAGCAGCAGCAGCGGACGGTCAAACAGCAAGTTGATAAAGTCAGTCTGGGAGCTACTTGCCGGTCGAATCAGATAGAGCTGGTAATTATCTTCCCCATCCCTGATGGAAAATGGCCCCACCATTTCTACCCGACCGTACTTTTTCTTTTGCGGATGATCGGCGTTATCCGCCTGGCCAATGAAGTTACGGATAATTTGCATTTCATTGCGTTCCGCACCGATCACGCGGCCTTCGCTGGTGACCAGCAGCAGGCGTTGTCCGGGCGGCGCCCATTTGTCGATAGCGCGAAACAGCCTGCGCCACCACATCAAATCATTGGGCGGATCGTTTGCCAGTTCAGCTTCTACGTGTTGTTCGATCATCACGCCCTGACGTTGCTCGCTGTCGAGAAGCTCCGTCATCTGGCGTGAGTCGAGTTTTGGCAACATCAAAACCAGCATCAAAACCAGTGCCAGCGTCAGCCAAAAAATGGCGAAGATGCGGGCGGTTAAGCTGCCTATCATGAAGCGGAAACCATCAGATAACCGCGACCACGTAGGGTTTTAAACCATGGGTGACCGTCTTTGCGCTCCGGCAGCTTACGGCGCAGATTAGAGATGTGCATGTCGATGGCGCGGTCAAACGGCGTAAGACGCTTGCCCAGCACTTCCTGACTCAAATGTTCACGCGATACCACCTGGCCGAGATGTTGCGCCAGCAGATAAAGCAGGGTGAACTCGGTGCCGGTTAATTCCAGCGTGACGCCATCAAAGCTTGCTTCCTGGCGGCCAGGGTTCAGGCTCAAGGAATCCACTTCCAGCGTCGGTGAACTGTTATCGCTATTCTGCTGCTGTTCGCTCCAGTGGGAACGACGCAGAATCGCGCGGATACGCGCTACCAGCTCGCGATCGTTAAACGGTTTAGGTAAATAGTCATCCGCGCCCAGCTCAAGGCCGAGAACGCGATCCAGTTCGCTGCCGCGAGCGGTCAGCATAATTACAGGTGTCTGATAGGTCTGGCGTAGTTCTTTAAGCGTATCGATACCGTTTTTCTTCGGCATCATCACGTCAAGCAAAAGCAAGTCAATGCTGTCGTCCAGGAGACTCAGCGCCTGTTCCCCATCATGGGCAACAATCACGTTGAAACCTTCCATGTCCAGCAGCTCTTTTAGTAGAGATGTAAGCTCTCGGTCATCATCAACTAACAGGATTTTATTCATTGTTTAAATACCTCCGAGGCAGAAATTACGACATCAAGGCTGTCTAATCCATGACTTTACGTTGTTTTACACCCCCTGACGCATGTTTGCAGCACGTATCGTAATCTGTCTTCGTTGAATCGCGACACGAAAGATTTTGGGAGCAAGTGATGCGCAAAGTTACCGCTGCCGTCATGGCCTCAACACTGGCGTTTAGTGCTTTAAGCCAGGCTGCTGGAGTCATCACCGGCGTTAACGGGTCCTCAGCTGAGGGCATTACGCAGCACAGTGGCCAAAGCCATATGTTTGACGGCATAAATTTAACTGAACACCAGCGTCAACAGATGCGAGATCTGATGCACAGGGCAAGACACGATCAGCCCCCTGTTAATGTTAGCGAAATAGAGACAATGCACAGCCTTGTCACTGCAGAAAATTTTGACGAAAGCGCTGTACGCGCTCAGGCACAAAAGATGGCGCAGGAACAAGTTGCCCGCCAGGTCGAGATGGCCAGGGTTCGCAATCAAATGTTCCACCTGCTATCGCCCGAGCAGCAAGCGGTTTTGAACGAGAAACATCAGCAACGAATGGATCAGTTGCGTGAGGTTGCCCGGATGCAACAAAGCTCTGATATGACGCTTTTCAGTAGCAATACCCGTAGCAACCAGTAGACCCTGTTTTCCTTGCCATAGACACCATCCCTGTCTTCCCCCTCATGATGAGGGGGTTTTTTTTGCCCAAAATCTCGACTCTGCCCGCAGCGTAACGCCGATTGCGTATTTCATTACCGCCATTGCGAGTACATTCAACCGCCCGCGTTGCGCTTTTTACGTACGGTAATTCACTAGGACGACGTAGTTCATTCAGTTATCATTACTAACAGTAGTACTGAGATAGCTGAACCGCCAAAGATAAGTGGCGGTAAAATAAAGATAAAATCAGAAATCCAAACAGAGTAAACCGACGAGCCTTGGGTTTGCGGGATAACAATAACGCTCTGATCTTTTTCGCTCATGTACTTCTGTTAACGACGCTCTGCGTCATTTTTTAGACAGACATCATTGTGTCTGCCATTTAACAGTGATGTTTTTCTCTGACGATGAAATTTTTAATACCTCTGCTGCTTTCGCCCTTGCAGGCGCTGACCGGTTGCACCAACAGCACGTTGTCGCAAATGGATAATCCCGAGCAAAATATCACCCCGGTGACGGTGGGATATTACGGGCGCAATATTGATCCGATGATCAATCAATATATGCAGGAAAAGCAGGTTACCGGCATGGTGGTCGCGATCATCTATCATAATGGGCCGGCAGAATTCCACTCTTATGGGGTAACGGACGATCTGAGTCAGCGTGCGATTACGCCTGATACCCTCTTTGCACTGGGATCGCTGAGTAAAGGGGTGACCGCTGAGGTTGCCACGCTCTTCGTGAATGAGGGACAACTTAACTGGACGGATACGCTGGAAACTCTGCTTCCACGGGGAACGTCGTTAAGTCCGGATGCTAAAAAAATCACGCTATTGCAGCTTGTGACTCATACTTCGGGTCTACCCCGTCAGCCCATGGATTTATTAACGCTGGAGAACCTTCTCAGCTATTTCCGAACGGGTGAAAACTTCTATGCCCAACTGGATAATGATTCGCTGCTGACGTATCTCAGCGATTTTGACGCGCCAGCCTATCGGGTACCGCAGTATTCCAACATCGGCTATGCCCTTCTGAGCAATATTTTGCAACGACGTACCGGCAAATCGATGGAGACATTAGCGCAGGATAAACTCCTGAAACCGTTACAGATGAGCAACAGCAGCTTCAGGCCGGAATCGCTCAAGACGTATCCCTACCGCGCGCTCGGACACGCAGGAGATCAACCCAAATTTATCTCGCGTGGCGCACTCACTCCCGACTGGGTATTTCAGCAAAATATGATGGGGGCGGCGAGCTTATATAGCAGCGCCCGCGATCTTGCTGAATATGCGCGTGCGCACTTCAGTACCACATCACACCCCACCATTGATCGCGCCCTGGCGGATGTGACGCAAACCTATTTTTACCGACAAAAAGAGGCGGCTAATATCGCCTGGGTCAGTGACGAAACCGCCAGCCAGAAAATAACCTATCAAGTGGGATATATTGGCGGATATTCAAGCTATATCGGTTTTGATAAAAAAAACCAGAGTGCAGTGGTTGTGCTGCAAAATAGCTTTAACTGGAGCAACTACATTGGTCAGACGATCCTGACGCTGCTTGAGCCACAGAAAAGCCCAACCCTTCAGGAAGGTACTTTGGCAATGACGAAACGATCGCTTTGAAAATGGCGGTGATGTTTTTATCCGCTTCATTCTGATTTGTTAACCGTTTATTCATGCTTTACCTCCTGATGCATCCGTTATACTAGCGGCAGAGCATGACAGGAGCGTGTATGAATCAATCCTATGGCCGGCTGGTGAGCCGCGCCGCAATCGCCGCGACGGTTATGGCGTCGTGTTTGCTAATCATCAAAATCTTTGCATGGTGGTATACCGGCTCGGTCAGTATTCTGGCGGCACTGGTGGATTCCCTCGTCGACATCGCCGCGTCGTTAACCAATCTGCTGGTGGTGCGCTATTCTCTGCAACCTGCGGATGATGAACACACGTTCGGCCACGGCAAAGCAGAATCGCTCGCCGCGCTGGCGCAAAGTATGTTTATTTCGGGCTCCGCGTTATTTCTCTTTTTAACCGGTATTCAGCATTTGGCCTCGCCCGTCCCCATGAAAGACCCGGGTGTTGGCGTGGTCGTAACGGTTATAGCACTTATTAGCACAATTGTTCTGGTAACGTTCCAACGCTGGGTGGTTCGCAAAACGCAAAGTCAGGCGGTACGGGCAGATATGCTTCATTATCAGTCTGATGTTATGATGAATGGTGCGATTCTTGTTGCGCTCGGACTCGCATGGTATGGATGGCATCGTGCCGACGCAATATTTGCGTTAGGGATTGGGATCTATATTTTATACAGCGCCTTGCGAATGGGTTATGAAGCTGTGCAATCGCTTCTTGACCGCGCGCTGCCCGATGCCGAACGAGCAGACATCTTTGATATCGTCACCTCCTGGCCGGGCGTCAGTGGTGCTCACGATCTTCGTACGCGGCAGTCAGGGCCGACCCGCTTTATTCAGATTCATTTAGAAATGGAAGATAACCTGCCGCTGGTTCAGGCGCATGTGATTGCTGAGCAGGTTGAACAGGCGATTTTGCAGCGTTTCCCGGGGTCGGACGTCATTATTCACCAGGATCCCTGCTCAGTCGTACCAGGACATTTGAGCTTTCGTAATTCGTTGTAAAAAAGTGAGCCAGGCCAGCATTTTGTGGATAAATTACCCCCATTGGGGCTGACCTGAATCAATTCAGCTGGAAGTGGTTGATATACTATTTGCAGTATCGGTTGGTTGAATCGACCCGTTATATTTCAAGTTGCCCGTGCTTTCCTGCAAATTGAAATATTTCGGGTATAGACCTCTTCCGGCAACAGATTTCATTTTGCATTCCTAAGTTCAGAGGTAGTCATGATTAAGAAAATCGGTGTGTTGACAAGCGGCGGTGATGCCCCAGGCATGAACGCGGCAATTCGTGGTGTTGTGCGTGCAGCGTTGACGGAAGGTCTGGAAATTTTTGGCGTTTATGACGGCTACCTGGGTCTGTATGAAGACCGTATGGTTCAGCTCGATCGCTACAGCGTATCTGACATGATTAACCGTGGCGGCACCTTCCTCGGTTCCGCGCGCTTCCCGGAATTCCGCGAAGAGCACATCCGTCAGGTGGCTATCGAAAACATGAAAAAACGCGGCCTGGACGCGTTAGTGGTTATCGGCGGTGACGGTTCTTATATGGGCGCAAAACGCCTGACTGAAATGGGCTTCCCATGTATCGGTCTGCCCGGCACCATCGATAACGACATCAAAGGCACCGACTACACTATCGGCTTCTTCACTGCCCTCGGTACGGTTGTTGAAGCGATTGACCGTCTGCGTGACACCTCTTCTTCTCACCAGCGTATTTCCATCGTTGAAGTGATGGGCCGTTACTGCGGCGACCTGACCCTGGCTGCGGCCATTGCAGGCGGCTGTGAGTTCATCGTCGTTCCAGAAGTGGAATTCAGCCGTGAAGACCTGGTAAACGAAATCAAAGCCGGTATCGCGAAAGGTAAAAAACACGCCATCGTGGCGATTACCGAACACATCTGTGATGTGGACGAGCTGGCAAAATACATCGAAACCGAAACCAAGCGCGAGACGCGTGCCACGGTTCTGGGTCACATCCAGCGCGGCGGTTCCCCGGGTCCTTACGATCGTATTCTGGCCTCCCGTATGGGCGCATACGCTATCGAACTGCTGCTGCAGGGTCATGGCGGTCGTTGCGTCGGTATTCAGAACGAAAAACTGGTTCACCATGACATCGTTGACGCGATCGAAAGCATGAAGCGTCCGTTCAAAGGTGACTGGCTGGACTGCGCGAAAAAACTGTATTGATTGCTGGCACCCCTCTTCCCGTCGGAGAGGGGTGTTTATTCCCCTAGGTTATAGCCAATCTTTTTTTATTCTTTAATGATTGGTTCTCTTTCTGGCACGCTGCATTCATCAAAACACTACTTTAAGAGAGTTGGGCGATGAACAAATGGGGCGTGGGTTTAACGTTATTGCTGGCATCGACCAGCGTTCTGGCAAAAGACATCCAGTTACTAAACGTGTCGTACGATCCGACGCGTGAGCTGTACGATCAATACAACAAAGCGTTCGCGGCGCACTACAAGCAAGAGACCGGCGATAACGTGGTGATTCGCCAGTCGCATGGCGGCTCCGGTAAACAGGCTACCTCTGTCATTAACGGCATCGAAGCGGATGTGGTCACCCTGGCGCTGGCCTACGACGTAGACGCCATCGCTGAGCGCGGTCGTATTGATAAAAACTGGATTAAACGTCTACCGGACAACTCCGCGCCGTATACTTCTACCATCGTCTTCCTTGTGCGCAAAGGTAATCCAAAACAGATTCATGACTGGAACGATCTGGTTAAACCGGGCGTTTCCGTGATCACCCCGAACCCGAAAAGCTCCGGCGGCGCACGCTGGAACTACCTGGCAGCCTGGGGCTACGCGCTGCACCATAACAACGGTGACCAGGCCAAAGCACAGGATTTCGTGAAGTCCCTGTTCAAAAACGTCGAAGTGCTGGATTCCGGCGCGCGCGGCGCAACCAATACCTTCGTAGAACGCGGCATCGGTGACGTGCTGATTGCATGGGAAAACGAAGCGCTGTTGGCAACCCATGAACTGGACAAAGATAAGTTCGAAATTGTCACCCCGAGCGAATCGATTCTGGCGGAACCGACCGTTTCTATCGTCGATAAAGTGGTTGAGAAAAAAGACACCAAAGCGGTGGCCGAAGCCTATCTGAAGTATCTCTACTCTCCAGAAGGCCAGGAGATCGCGGCGAAAAACTTCTATCGTCCACGCGACCCGGAAGTCGCGAAGAAATATGACAGCGCGTTCCCGAAACTGAAGCTGTTCACCATTGACGAAGAGTTCGGCGGCTGGGCGAAAGCGCAGAAAGAGCACTTCTCTAACGGCGGCACGTTCGACCAGATCAGCAAACGCTAAGCGTTCAGCCCGCATGACACCAGACCCGGCGTGAGAAATTCGCCGGGTTTTTATTTGGTCATCATTTTGCGTTACTCTTTCGCTTCAATTGGATACAGGGAACGCGTGATGAAAAAAATTATCGTACTGGCGCTGGTCGTCAGTGTGGCTGTAGTGGGCGGCTGGTTCTGGATGAAGTCCGGTAATCCTGACGCACTGCGCCATATCGTTCTCGAACAGTGTCTTGTGAATCAGCAACAGCACCGCAATCCCGCGCCGTGCGCGCAGGTAAAACCGGATGCCGGTTACGTGGTGTTTAAAGATCGCAACGGGCCGCTGCAATATCTGCTAATGCCGACGTACCGTATCAACGGTACCGAAAGCCCGTTGCTGACCGAGCCGCAGACGCCGAATTTCTTCTGGCTGGCGTGGCAATCGCGCAACTTTATGAGCATGAAGCGCGGTACGGAAGTGCCGGATAGCGCCATCGCGCTCACGATTAATTCGCCGACCGGGCGCACGCAAAATCATTTTCATATTCACATCTCCTGCCTGCGTCCTGACGTGCGCGAAAAGCTGGATGCGAATCAGGGACAAATTAGCACGCAGTGGCTGCCGTTTCCTGGCGGACTGGAAGGGCATGAGTATCTTGCGCGACGGGTGACGGAAGCCGAGCTGGTCAAACGCAGCCCGTTTATGATGCTGGCGCAAGAACTGCCACAAGCGCGTGAGCACATGGGGCGGTTTGCCATGGTGATGGCACAGCAGTCCGACGGTTCGTTTGTGCTGCTAGCGACCGAGCGAAATTTACTGGTACTTAACCGCGCATCTGCTGAGGAATTACAGGATCATCAATGCGATATCCTGAATTGACCCACCATAAATAGCGTTTACTCGCACTGCCTGTCGCCGTAGACTTGCTGAAAAAATCGACAGGAGACAGGTATGTCGCTCTGGTTTACTCACCCTCTTTTTCTGCCCTCGCTCATTGTTGGCATCACCATCGTGCTGTGGGCGACCTCGCTCCTGCCGGAATTTATCACCGCGCTGCTGTTCTTTACGGCAGCGATGATCGCCAAAATTGCCCCTGCAGATGTGATTTTCGGAGGCTTTGCGTCATCGGCATTCTGGCTGGTCTTCAGCGGATTTGTGCTCGGTGTGGCGATTCGCAAAACCGGCCTGGCGGACAGGGCGGCGCGAGCGCTATCGGCAAAACTGACCGATTCGTGGCTGTTGATGGTGGCAAGCGTGGTGCTGCTGAGTTACGCCCTGGCGTTTGTGATGCCGTCGAACATGGGGCGCATCGCGCTGCTGATGCCGATTGTGGCTGCGATGGCTAAACGCGCCAGCATCGCGGACGGCTCCCGTGCGTGGTTTGGTCTGGCGCTGGCGGTGGGTTTCGGGACGTTCCAGCTTTCCGCGACTATTTTGCCCGCTAATGTGCCCAATCTGGTGATGAGCGGCGCGGCAGAAGGTTCATACGGCATCCATCTGAACTACGTGCCTTATCTCCTGCTGCACACGCCGGTGCTCGGCATTCTAAAAGGGCTGATTCTGATTGGGCTGATCTGCTGGCTGTTCCCCGGCTCACCGAAACATCCGCAAGAAGTTTCTGCGCCGGAGCCGATGGGGCGCGATGAGAAACGTCTCGCCTGGCTTCTGGCTGTGGTGCTGGTGATGTGGGTGACGGAGAGCTGGCACGGAATTGGCCCCGCGTGGACCGGGCTGGCGGCATCGCTGGTGGTGATGCTCCCGCGCATCGGCTTTATTACTGGCGAGGAGTTTTCAGCGGGCGTGAATATGCGCACCTGTATCTACGTGGCGGGCATTTTGGGGCTAGCCATCACCGTCACGCAGACGGGGATTGGGAGCGCCGTAGGAGAGGCGCTGCTTCACCTGATGCCGCTGGATGCAGATAAACCTTTCACCAGTTTCCTGGCGCTCACGGGGATCACCACGGCGCTTAACTTTATCATGACCGCCAACGGCGTTCCGGCGCTGTACACCACGCTGGCGCAGAGTTTTTCCGATGCGACCGGTTTCCCGCTGCTGTCGGTGATTATGATTCAGGTGTTGGGTTATTCCACGCCGCTGTTGCCGTATCAGGCGTCGCCGATTGTGGTAGCGATGGGGCTTGGGAAAGTGCCTGCAAAGGCGGGAATGATGCTGTGTCTGGCGCTGGCAGTGGCGACCTATCTGGTCCTGTTGCCGCTCGATTACTTATGGTTTAGCGTGCTGGGGAAATTATAGATTCTGCGCTGTGTTTCCCCTCACTCCGGCCCTCTCACAATGGGAGAGGGAGAAACCTTTCAGGCATTTATCTTGCCACTCGGGAAAGAAGACGCTGAACGGTTTCCTCTCCCTTGTCGGGAGAGGGCGAGGGGACAAGCCATTAAGCCTGTTTAGCGGCTTCTGCTGCTTTAACGATCACCGCGAAAGCGTCAGCTTTCAGGGATGCACCGCCAACCAGCGCGCCGTCGATGTCCGGCTGGGTGAACAGCTCAGCAGCGTTTGCCGCGTTAACGGAACCGCCGTACTGAATGATCACTTGCTCAGCCACTTTCGCGTCGGCTTTCGCAATATGGTCACGGATAAATTTGTGAACAGCCTGCGCTTGCGCAGGGGTCGCAGATTTGCCAGTACCGATTGCCCATACAGGTTCGTAAGCGATAACCACGCCTTCGAACGCGCTTGCGCCCTGGGATTTCAGCACAGCGTCGATCTGACGCGCGCACACTTCTTCGGTTTTGCCTGCTTCGTTTTCTGCTTCGGTTTCACCGATGCACAGAACTGGAATCAGACCCTGTTCTTTCAGCACAGCGAATTTCTTCGCGATGAACTCGTCAGACTCTTTGTGGTAAGTACGACGCTCAGAGTGGCCGATGATGATGTATTTTGCGCCGATATCTTTCAGCATTTCAGCGGAGGTTTCGCCGGTGAATGCGCCAGACAGGTTAACGTCAACGTTCTGTGCACCCAGAACGATGTGGCTGCCGTCAGCAGCGTGTTTAGCCAGATCCAGATAAATGTCTGGTGGAGCGATCGCTACAGCACAGCCCGTCACGCCAGCCAGCTCTTTACGCAGGTTCGCGATCAGCTCGTTTACCATGTGGCGGCTGCCGTTCAGTTTCCAGTTACCCATCACTAAAGGATGTCGCATTTCAATTCTCCACGCTACTAAAGCGAATTAAGGATTATGGCCGCCCTGACGGGCAGCATGGTCTGTGAATCAGTATAGAGATTTTCCCTCGAAAGGCTTTGCTTTTTGTCATTAATTCGCCCCTCCGAGTGTGTCAGATAGCGCCAGCTTAATCGGTTCAACGGCGAAGGTCAGCCCCTTTTCGCCGTGATCTGCGACCACATAGCGAATCGCGCCGTCTGTTTCGGCGTAGTAACGTTTGTTTTTACCGGCGGTCAGCAATTTTTGCAGCTTTTGCTGGCTTTGTGCTTTGGTCAAAATCGGGGTAAAGGCGCGCAAAATCGCGCTCATGTACTCCAGCGCTTTGGCTTTGGCGGCTTTCTGTTCCGGGCCTTGAATCGGCAGCCAGGTGATTTGCATGCTTTTGATTTTTAACGTACCGCGTTCAAGCGCAGTCGAGGCGTACAGATTTTCGTTAATTTTACTGGCCGCACGCGTCAGGGTAGGCGTGTCTTTTGCGCCGTCTATCGCGCGAAACTCACCCAGCGCGAGCGTGGGATTATCTTTGTTGAACGTTTCACGGAACTGACTGATCGATTGATCGAACGACGGCGCGCCTTGCAGAAGATATGGCGCAGTCGCAGGGGGAGAAGCGTCATTGGCGTGCAGGAAAAAGCTGGCGCTCAGCATCGTTAAACACAGCAGAATCGGGTGAGTCCATCTTTTCATCAATATTATCCCTGGCGGTCATTGCTCATGATTAAAACGATATCTGCCCGGCTTGTCAAAAGGTCGGCACTCCAGGGTAAACTACGCGGCAGACGATAATAAGGAACCTGACATGACCATACAGCAGTGGCTGTTTTCATTCAAAGGGCGTATTGGACGCCGTGATTTCTGGATTTGGATCGTGACGTGGATTGTCGCGATGCTGGTGCTTTTCGGCCTGGCCTACAGCAACTGGCTGGGCACCCAAACGGCAGCGTTTGCGCTGGTGTGTCTGCTGTGGCCAACGGCTTCCGTGATCGTTAAACGTCTGCATGACAGGGGCCGTTCCGGTTTGTGGGCGCTGCTGATCCCTCTGGCGTGGATGCTGGTGGCGGGTCACTGGGCGATACTGCCGTCGGTCCTACCTTGGGTGGTAGGGAAACTCATTCCGACGGTAATTTTTGTCATGACCCTCATCGATCTGGGCGCGTTTGTGGGCACCCAGAGCGAGAATAAATACGGCAAGGACACGCAGGACGTGAAGTTCCGCTAATTACCAGTAGTGTTCAGCAGTCATATGGCCCGGTCGGCGGCGCAAATGTTTGGTCATCTGCCGGGTGTCTTTCAGCAACTGCTGGGTATCACGCACCATCTGTGGGTTGCCGCACAACATCACATGGCTGGTTTCCGCATTCATCTGTAAACCCACGGCGGATTCAAGTTCACCGCTTTCAATCAGCGCCGGAACGCGTCCGGTGAGCGCACCAGCAACCGTTTCACGGCTGACCACCGTCTGGATTTTCAACTTCCCTTCGTAGCGTTTTTCAAGCTCCTGCATCAGCGTCAGATAGCTCAGATCGGCGGCGTAGCGTGCGGCATGCACCAGAACGATATTTTTGAATCGTTCCAGATCCTTCCCGTATTGCAGAATCGACAGATAAGGGCCGATGGCCGTACCGGTTGCCAGCATCCACAGGGTGTCGCAGTCGGGGATCTCTTCCAGCACAAAGAAACCAGCGGCTTCGCTGACCATCAGAACGTCATCACCGGGCTGAAGCGCAGCCAGGCGCGGGCTGAGTTTGCCGTCAGGAACGGTCACCAGATAAAATTCGAGATCCGGATTGTCCGGCGCATTGACGTAGGAATAGGCGCGCTGCACGCGCTCGCCGTCAATTTCCAGCCCCAGCTTGGCGAATTGCCCGGCCGTGAACGGATGAATGGGGGCATGAACGGTGATACTAAAAAGCGCATCGGTCCAGAACGTTACTTTTGTGACTTTACCTGTTACCCAGTCCGCCATGACGATCTCCTGTGCTGATATCTGTTTCTATCTTCCGTTCTTGCCGGGGAGATTTCCAGCCCAGCGGGGCCGGAAAGCTCTATTGATCAAATCACCTTACAGGATATGAGTTTGAACATTTGGGTCTTTGCGATCCAGATAATGAATCGACTGGATGCGACGGATAGTGCGTGATTTTCCGCGAATCAGCAGCGTTTCAGTGGTGGCCATATTGCCCTTGCGGGTGATGCCGTCCAGCAGATCGCCTTTGGTGATGCCGGTTGCCGAGAAGATCACGTTATCGCTGCGTGCCATATCATCCAGGGACAGCACTTTATTCGCTTCAATGCCCATCGCTTTGCAGCGCGCCAGCTCCTGTTCGCCGATGCGACGGTTCTCTTCGCTGTCACCTTTCACGTCATGACGAGCCAGCAGGCGACCCTGCATATCGCCGTCCAGCGCACGGATCACCGCAGCGGACACTACGCCTTCCGGCGCGCCACCAATGCCGTACAGCACGTCGACTTCGCTGTCTGGCATACAGGTCAAAATAGACGCCGCGACGTCGCCATCCGGAATGGCAAAAACACGCACGCCGAGCTGCTGCATATGCGCAATGGTGACGTCATGGCGCGGTTTGGCGAGAATAGTGACGGTCAGTTCACTGAGCGGTTTACCCAGCGCGGCTGCGACATTACGCAGGTTATCTGCCAGAGGCAGATTGAGATCGATAGCGCCTTTCGCGCCTGGGCCGACAATCAGTTTTTCCATGTACATATCAGGCGCGTTCAGGAAGCAGCCTTTATCGCCAACGGCAAGCACCGCCAGCGCGTTCGCCTGGCCCATCGCCGTCATGCGCGTGCCTTCAATCGGGTCAACAGCGATATCCACCGCATCGCCGTTGCCGGTGCCGACTTTCTCACCGATGAACAGCATGGGCGCTTCGTCGATCTCGCCTTCGCCGATGACAATGGTCCCGTCAATGTTGACCTGGTTGAGCATAATGCGCATCGCATGAACGGCCGCGCCGTCAGCAATATTTTTGTCGCCACGTCCTAACCACTTATAGCCTGCGAGGGCGGCGGCTTCGGTTACGCGGGAGAATTCGATGGCAAGTTCACGTTTCATGGGGTACTCGTGCAGTCAAAAGGAATTGCACGAAGTTTATCACAGAGTGGGATGACGAGTTCCCTCTCCCCTAAGGGGAGAGGGTTAGGGTGAGGGAAATTACTCTTCGTGCTCTTCCCACGCCAGGGCGCGTTTCACCGCTTTTTTCCAGCCGCTGTAGCGATAGTTACGCTCGGTCGTTTCGATACCCGGACGGAATTCACGCTCGATGACCGCTTTTTCCTGTAGCTCATCCAGATTCTGCCAAAAACCAACCGCCAGACCTGCCAGATACGCGGCACCCAACGCGGTGACTTCGCGCACTTCTGGACGCTCAACGCGGGTGCCCAGAATGTCGGACTGGAACTGCATCAGGAAGTTGTTCGCGACCGCGCCGCCGTCCACGCGCAGAGCGTGCAGACGAATGCCGGAGTCGGCTTGCATCGCTTCCAGTACGTCACGCGTCTGGTAGGCGATGGATTCCAGCGTGGCGCGGATGATGTGGTTAGAGTTCACTCCACGCGTCAGGCCGAAAATAGCGCCGCGCGCATACGGGTCCCAGTATGGCGCGCCCAGACCTGTGAATGCCGGCACCACGTATACGCCGTTGGTGTCCTTCACTTTGGTGGCGAAGTATTCGGAATCGAACGCATCGCTGATGAGCTTCATTTCGTCGCGCAGCCACTGAATGGATGCACCCGCCATGAAGACCGCACCTTCCAGGGCATAATTCACTTCGCCGCGTGGGCCGCAGGCGATGGTGGTCAGCAGGCCATTTTCTGATTTCACCGCTTTCTCGCCGGTATTCATCAGCATAAAGCAGCCGGTGCCGTAGGTGTTTTTCGCCATCCCTTCTTTCACGCACAGCTGGCCAAACAGCGCAGCCTGTTGGTCACCGGCGATACCGGAGATCGGAATACGCGTGCCGCCTTTACCACCGATGTTGGTCTGGCCGTACACTTCGGATGATTTACGCACTTCTGGCAGCATGGCGCGCGGGATGTCCAGCGCCTCCAGCATTTTGTCATCCCAGTCCAGCTTGTGGATGTTGAACAGCATGGTACGGGAGGCGTTGGTGTAATCGGTAACGTGTACCCGCCCTTGGGTCATCTTCCAGATGAGCCAGGTATCGACGGTACCGAACAGCAGTTCGCCGCGTTTTGCGCGCTCACGGGAGCCTTCAACGTGATCCAAAATCCACTTCACTTTGGTGCCTGAGAAGTACGGATCCACCACCAGACCGGTGGTGCTGCGGATGTAATCTTCCATGCCGTCGCGCTTGAGTTTCTCGCAGATTTCGGCCGTACGGCGACACTGCCAGACGATGGCGTTATAGATTGGTTTACCGGTTTCACGTTCCCACACAATCGCGGTTTCACGCTGGTTGGTGATACCAATTGCCGCGATTTCATCGGAACTGATGTCGGCTTTCGCCAGCACTTCGACCAGCGTTGAGCTTTGGGTCGCCCAGATTTCCATTGGGTCGTGCTCTACCCAGCCAGGCTTAGGATAGATTTGTTCGAATTCGCGCTGTGACACGCTGACGATATTCGCGTCATGATCCATTACGACAGCGCGGGAGCTGGTGGTGCCCTGGTCGAGCGCAACGATATATTTTTTGTCGGTCATAGTAGGTGTCCCGTAGTCAGATTACAGCGAAGCTTTTTGTTGTGCGGTAGAGGTCGTTTCTTTCTCGTCTTCCACACAGGTGTCGCACGGTAAGTGGCGACCAATTAATTTGCGATAGCCGAATGCGCCCAGCGCAGCCCCTGCAATCGGGCCGAACAGCGGCACCAGGAAGTAAGGGATATCTTTGGCGCCGGTAAAGGCCACTTCACCCCAGCCCGCAAAGAAGGCGAAGGTTTTCGGACCCAGATCACGCGCCGGGTTCATCGCAAAGCCCGTCAGTGGACCCATTGATGCGCCGATCACGGCAATCAGTAAACCAATCAGCAGTGGAGCCAGTGGGCCGCGCGGAATGCCGTTACCATCATCGCCCAGCGCCATGATAACGCCCATCAGAATAGCGGTAATCACCATCTCAACCGCGAAGGCCTGCACAAAATTGATATGCGGGTTTGGATACGTTGAGAAGATACCGGCCAGATCCAGACTTTCGACACTGCCGCGCACCATATGATGCGTCTGTTCGAAGTCGATGAAAAGATTGTAATAAAGCCCGTAAACTAATGCCGCTGCGCAAAAGGCGCCGGCAAATTGAGAAATAATAAACGGCACAACTTTGCGTCCGTCAAAGCATGCGAACAGCCACAACGCGATGGTCACCGCCGGGTTAAGGTGTGCGCCGGAAACCCCTGCAGTCAGGTAAATGGCCATTGCCACGCCCAAACCCCAGATGATGCTGATCTCCCACTGGCCGAAGGTCGCGCCAGCCACTTTCAGGGCAGCAACACAGCCTACCCCAAAGAAAATCAACAACCCGGTACCAAGGAACTCGGCGATGCACTGGCCTTTTAAGGTTGATGTCTGACTCATAATCGGAATCCTGAAGAAAGATGAATGTTTATTGTTAGCGCAGCGACAACGAACAGCCACGATGTCCTGTAGACATGCTGTTAATTTATCGTTAACGAGCAAAAACGAGAAATATCGAAATCAAAATGTGTGTGCTGTGTCAATAAAATGAGCGATTTCGCGCTATGAAGCGTGTTTTAGCGGCAGTAGTGAAATGTGAGCTGAATCATTTCATTAACTAAAGTATTAACAATTTAGGGGTAGGTGGCGCGAATGCACCAGGACCAGACCGAAAAGTGTTGCAAACCGCGATCTGCGCGGCATGCCGCTGGACAGGGGACGCCGCGCTCCATACAATCGACATTAAATATGTTGTGCGCGTTTTACACGCCATTGTTCAGTTTTCCTCCTCCTTGATGAAATGTGAACGATGTAGCGTAAGTTCGAAGCGTCGCCTTGCCATTCAGAAGAGGTATGACCATGTCATTAGAAGTGTTTGAGAAACTGGAATCAAAAGTACAGCAGGCGATCGACACCATCACACTGCTGCAGATGGAAATCGAAGAACTGAAAGAAAAGAACAACGCTCTGGCGCAGGAAGTGCATTCTGCTCAGAATGGTCGTGAAGAGCTCGAGCGCGAAAATCAGCAGCTGCGCGAACAGCAGAACGGCTGGCAGGATCGTCTGCAGGCATTGCTCGGCCGCATGGAAGAAGTCTAATTACGCTTCATCTTTCGCGCCGTAGCGGCGTTGGCTGCGCTCAGCTACCCCAGTCACGTAGTTGACTACGCTCCTGGGGATATCTTCGTTTGCCGCCTTGCTGCAACACGAAATCTTTGCGTAATGGCCCGCGTCAAATGCAGGCCAAAGTGAATTCATAAAAAAGGCACCTTTCGGTGCCTTTTTTATTACTCGATATCGAGAGGATCTTCGGAAAGGATGATGCCGGTATTGTCGGCGTAGAGATGGTCGCCGGAGAAGAAGGTGACGCCACCGAAGTTAACGCGCACATCGCTTTCGCCGATGCCTTCGCCTGCGGCACCCACGGGAATAGCTGCAATGGCCTGAATGCCCAAATCCAGCTCTTCCAAATCGTCAACCTGACGGACAGCGCCGTACACCACAATTCCTTCCCACTCGTTTTGCAGGGCCAGACGGGCAAGATCGGCGTCGATTAACGCACGACGGACGGAGCCGCCGCCATCAACCAGCAAAATACGGCCACGGCCATTTTGTTCGAGCAGCTCATACAGCAACCCGTTGTCCTCGAAACATTTTACCGTGATGATTTGTCCGCCAAATGACGACCGTCCCCCAAAGTTGGAAAACAGCGGTTCCACGACGTTGACATCTTCTTGATAGATGTCACAAAGCTCGGAAGTATCGTATTTCATAGGTTTAACGCTCGGTTGCTGCGAATGTGTTCAGTATATCGCGCTAAACGCGTTGTTGGCAAAATCATCAATTGTTAATTGATATTTGTCAGTTAACGCAGCGTCTGGCTCAGGATAATCCCAAGTACGAACAACAGGTTAGTCAGCAATGCGCCTTTTACCGTACGTTCGAGCATGGGCGGCATCGCAGAGGGGTTTAGCTCGCGCATCACGAAACGCGCCTGTTTGATCAGCAGCGGCGCAGACAGAACAAACAGCCAGCCCCAGAAGCTGTGCAATGAAAGCAGATTAAACAGTGCCAGGCAGATCAGCGCACCCAACAGCAGGCCCGCGTGATAGCGACGGGCGTTGACCGGGCCTAACCGTACCGCCAGGGTGTTTTTACCGTTCTGACGGTCACTTTCGATATCGCGCAGGTTATTGATGTTGAGAACCGCCGCAGCCAGTAATCCGCAGGCAGTAGCGGGCAGGAATAGCGCGGGAATCAGCGTATGCGCCTGCAAATACCCGCTGCCCATCACGCTCAGCCAGCCAAAGAAAACCAGTACGGAAATATCACCCAAACCGATATAACCATAAGGGCGCGTGCCGACGGTATAGGTAATCGCAGCAATAATCGCCAGAATCCCCAACACCATAAAGCCGATGAAATCGGCCGTCGTTTTACATGCTACTGATACCAGAGCCAGGCCAGAAAGACAGATGAGCACCACGGTGATAATCAGTGCACGTTTCATCTGCGCCTGAGTAATCACCCCTTTCTGCATACCGCGCAGCGGCCCAATACGATCGGGTTTATCGCTGCCCTTGACCGCATCGCCGTAGTCGTTAGCAAGGTTAGAGAGGATTTGCAGCAGACCGGCCGTGATGAGCGCCAGTCCGGCAACCAGCGGATCGAAATGACCTTGCCACCAGGCAAGCGTGGTGCCAACGACGATTGCGGCAAAGGCCAGAGGTAATGTCTTGGGACGCAGGCTTTCGAGCCACGCCTGAGTACGGCTGATATCAGTCATTTTATTTAGCCAATAAAAATGGGGGCATTAGCCCCCATCAACAGTGATGAAAATGCATTAACCGCGATTATAAGATAAAACGGCTTAGATCTTCATCTGCCACTAACGCATCCAGATGTTTACTCACATAATCTGCGTCAATGGTAATACTTTGGCCGTTCAGATCGCTGGCTTCATAAGAGATATCTTCGACCAGACGTTCCAGCACGGTGTGCAAACGACGCGCCCCGATGTTTTCGGTGGTTTCGTTAACCTGCCATGCGGCCTGAGCGATGCGCTTGATACCGTCCTCGGTGAACTCAATGGTCACACCTTCGGTGGCCATCAGCGCTTTGTACTGCACGGTGATCGAGGCATTTGGCTCAGTCAGAATGCGTTCGAAATCGTCGGTAGTCAGCGCCTGCAACTCCACGCGAATCGGCAGACGGCCCTGCAATTCAGGAATGAGATCGGAAGGCTTAGCCACCTGGAACGCGCCAGAAGCGATAAACAGAATGTGATCGGTTTTGACCATGCCGTGCTTGGTCGAAACAGTACAGCCCTCGACCAGCGGCAACAGGTCACGCTGAACGCCTTCACGAGACACGTCCGGGCCGTTGGATTCACCGCGCTTACAGATTTTGTCGATCTCATCGATAAACACGATGCCGTGCTGCTCAACCGCGTCGATGGCGTCCTGTTTCAGCTCTTCTGGATTCACCAGTTTGGCCGCTTCTTCTTCAATCAGCAGCTTCATTGCGTCTTTGATTTTCAGCTTGCGCGGCTTTTGCTTCTGGCCGCCCAGGTTCTGGAACATCGACTGCAGCTGGCTTGTCATCTCTTCCATACCCGGAGGAGACATAATTTCTACGCCCATTGGCGCCGCAGCCAGATCAATTTCAATCTCTTTGTCGTCCAGTTGGCCTTCACGCAGTTTTTTGCGGAATGCCTGACGTGCGGCGGACGGTTCCTGAGGTTGTTCATTCTGACCCCAGTTGTTTTTTGCCGGTGGGATCAGCACGTCGAGAATACGTTCTTCGGCCATTTCTTCAGCACGATAACGGTTTTTCTCGATGGCCTGTACGCGCACCATTTTCATCGCTGAATCGGCCAGATCGCGGATAATCGAGTCCACTTCTTTACCGACGTAGCCCACTTCAGTGAACTTGGTGGCTTCAACTTTGATGAACGGTGCATTTGCCAGCTTCGCCAGACGACGGGCGATTTCGGTTTTACCGACGCCGGTCGGGCCGATCATCAGAATATTTTTTGGGGTAACTTCGTGGCGCAGCTCTTCATCAAGCTGCATACGACGCCAGCGGTTACGCAGGGCGATTGCCACGGAACGCTTGGCATTGTCCTGGCCGATAATGTGTTTGTTCAGCTCGCTGACAATTTCGCGTGGGGTCATTTCAGACATGGGAGATCCTTACGCTTTAGAGTTCAATTCTTCGATGGTATGGAAGTGGTTGGTGTAAATGCAGATATCACCTGCAATTCCCAACGCCTTCTCGGCAATTTCGCGGGCGCTCAGCTCAGTATTTTCAAGCAAAGCATGCGCAGCGGCCTGGGCATAAGGACCGCCGGAGCCGATAGCAATCAGATCGTTTTCTGGCTGAATGACGTCGCCGTTCCCGGTGATAATCAGAGAGGCATTTTCATCCGCGACAGCCAGCAGCGCTTCGAGTTTGCGCAGCATGCGGTCGGTGCGCCAGTCTTTCGCCAGCTCAACGGCCGCTTTGACCAGGTGGCCCTGGTGCATTTCAAGCTTGCGTTCAAACAGTTCGAAGAGCGTGAAGGCGTCAGCGGTACCGCCCGCAAAACCGGCGATCACTTTGTCGTTATACAGGCGGCGCACTTTTTTCACGTTGCCTTTCATGACGGTATTACCCAGCGTGGCCTGGCCATCACCGGCGATTACCACATGGCCGTTACGGCGTATACTTACTATTGTTGTCACGAGCAGACCCCCTGGTTACAAATTCGAAACAGATGCCCTGAGCTGATACTCAGGGCTGAATAGAATGATAGATGGGGGGGATTTTGGGGGTTTCAACCCCCAGAGGCGAGTCGAATGCAGTTTGTGTGACCGGCAATTTTCAGGCGGCTAATGGTGCCGTCTGCATTTTCTTTGCCCTTCACCGGGCCGATCACCACGCGATTCCAGCCGCCGTTGGTGGTGATGCGTGAATCAAAACCTTCGAAGGCCAACTGCGCACGCACGGTTTCTGCCTGGTCTGCGCCTTTGAACGATCCACACTGAATCATCCAGCGGCGATCGTCTTTCTTCTCGGCCGTTTGTTTCGGTGCTTCGGCCGTCTGCGTAACCGGTGCGCTCTGCTGTGGCTGCGCTTTCGGCTGCTGCGCGGTGTTATGCGCTGGCGTTTGCAGCAGATCCTGATACGGCTGCGCTGATGCGGTTTGTTTCTGCTGTTGCGCCTGCACCTGGCGCGGCTGCTGGGCAGGTTGAGTCTGCACGGTACGCGTTTGCTGCTGGGGCTGCTGATACGGTTGTTCGGTCACACGCGGCTGCGTGCGCGGTTGCTGTACCGGCTGGGTTTGCGTCAACTGCTGTTGCTGAACTTGCTGCTGTGCCTGACGTTGACGTTGCAGCGTTTGCTGACGCTGCTGTGGCGTCTGTTCATTCCACGGCACTTCGGTCAGCTGCGTAGGCTGCTGGCGCATATCGGCCTGCATCTGCGCCAGAAGCTGGCGTTGCTCATTCGTTAGCTGATCGGCATTTTTCACTTCACCACCGGCAGAAGGCTCGGTTGGGGCACGCACGCCTGGCTGGCGACTTTCCAGCTCTTTGATATAGCGCCAGCGCTCTTCAGGTTTTGGCGGCAAACCATTACCGGCCACTTTGTTGCCCTGAAGCGCTTCAGACTCTTCTTTTTTGTGGTGAGTAATAAAGTATAAACCGCCGATAAAGGCCACGAGCACAGCCGCGGCTATCGCGACCATAGCGGGCGAGACGGAGGACAGGCTACTTTTCTTGCTCCGTGAGGTGCTCTTTTTGCGTCGCGAAGGTGCCGGCTGGCCGCGACGTACATAATCTCGTTGTGCCACTATCGTTTCGCTGTATTTATGCATTCGTCAGCCCGCCATGTTACTTAAGCGGCGGGCCTTTGACCAGATGAGGGAGTCTTAAAGCCGTTTACTTTAAGTAAGCGCCTGTGTAGAGCCCCGAATAATAAGTTCGCAATCCAGTAACCGCGAGCCGCTGCTGACGGTTTGCCCATGCAGCTGATCAAGCAGTAACAGCATGGCCTCGCGCCCAATATCATAGCGCGGTTGCGCGACGGTCGAGAGGGGAGGATCGCAAAACTCGGAAAGGGAAATATTATCGAACCCGATAATAGATAAATCTTGCGGCACGCGCAGGCCCCGGCGTTTGGCATACGACAACGCGCCCAACGCCATCACGTCGCTGTGGCAGAAAACGGCCGTTGGCGGTACAGGCTGCGACAGTAGTTGCTCGAGCGCCAGGCCTCCGGCTTCAAGCGTAAAATCACCGCGCGCGATGTAATGCGGATCGACCGTCACGCCAGCACGACGCAATGCCTGTACGTAGCCCTGCAGACGATAATGGCACAGCGGCATCTCTTCCGGCCCGGCGATACAGCCAATGCGCTTATGCCCCAAATCCTGGAGATAGTTCACGGCGTTAAACGCGGCAGTTAGATTATCAATATGAACCGTCGGCAGTTTAAGCTCTGGCGCAAATTCATTCGCCATCACCATCGGCGGCAGGTTGCGCTGCTCTTCGATGCTGGCATCAAACGGCAAACGCGATCCGAGCAGCAGCATGCCGTCGATCTGCTTGGTAATGATGAGGTCGATAAAGGTTTTTTCTTGCTGATTCTGATGCGCGCAATCGCCGATCAGCACCAAATAACCCTGTGCGGCGGCGGTAACTTCGATGCCGCGAATAATCTCGCTAAAGAAGGGATCGCAAATGTCCGGCACAATCACCAGAATGGTCCGCGACTCATTTCGCTTGAGGTTACGGCCCATCGCCTGAGGTAAATAGCCCACTTCCAGCGCCGCCTGCTCAACGCGATTACGCGTCGTCTGAGAGACTTTATCCGGGTTCATTAACGCGCGGGACACCGTTGCCGTGGACACTTTGGCTTTCTGGGCAACGTCTTTCATGGTCGCCGGGGCAACCTCTTTCCTGGACTTCAACGTCTTCTCCTCGCAGGACCACCAACTACTGACTGATTCATTTTTACAGATAGTGAATGGAAGCGGTTACAGAATTTTCATAAAAAGTGTGAGGAGCGTTTGATTTTTCGATCCCTCTCGCATCGTTTCTATCCTTCGATGGGGTCGACATCCAGAACCCACTTCACTTTTCGCGCTTCTGGCAAGGTGTTGATGAGCGCCAGCGTGCCACTAATCACATGCTGTAAACGCACGCGAGAAGGGTGCTGAAGCAAAATTTGCCAGCGATACCGGCCACCGCGCTTAGGCGCCAGCGCGGGAACGGGGCCTAAAATCCACAGCTGATTATCTACCAGCGGGCTGGCCTGCAACAGATTACGTAACTGCTGCAAAAACAGCGGTGCCTGCTGATTGTTATGGTCTTCCGCGCGAATAATCACGTGGCTGGTCCACGGGGGTAACTGCATGGTCTGACGCTCAGCCAGCGCCTGCTCCGCAAACGCGTCATAGCCTTTATGGAGCAACGTCTGTAACAGCGGGTGTTCAGGGTGATGAGTTTGCAGCACCACTTCCCCTTGCTTACCCGCGCGACCTGCACGCCCGGCCACCTGCGTGTAAAGCTGGGCGAAGCGCTCAGCGGAACGGAAATCGGCAGAAAACAGCGCGCCATCGACGTCCAGCAGCGCCACCAGCGTGACGTCCGGGAAGTGATGCCCTTTCGCCAGCATCTGCGTACCAATCAGAATGCGCGCGCCGCCGCGATGAACCTCAGCCAGCTGTTGCTCTAACGCCCCTTTACGGCTGGTGGTGTCGCGGTCAATACGCGAAAGCGGTACGCCGGGGAAAAACGGTGCCAGCGCCTGTTCGAGCTGCTCAGTGCCAAGACCAACCGGAACCATATGCGTCGAGCCGCACGATGGGCACTGGCGCGGCACCGGGCGCTGGCTGTCACAGTGGTGACAACGCAAATGATGCTGCGCCTGATGCAGCGTGTAGTAATGATCGCAGCGCGGGCATTCCGCTATCCAGCCGCAGTCGTGGCACAGCAGCGTCGGCGCAAATCCACGACGGTTCAGGAACAGAATCACCTGATTATCGGCCTGCAAATGCTGACGCATGCGAGTGATTAACGCGGGCGCGAGTCCAGCCTGTATCTGCTGACCTTTCAGATCCAGCACATGCTGAATAGCCGGGCGCGCATTACCCGCGCGGCGCGTCAGGCGCAGCATGTGGTATTTGCGCTGGCGCACGTTGTGCAGCGTTTCCAGGGCGGGCGTTGCCGAGCCAAGAATAATCGGGATTTGTTCGCTGTGCGCGCGGTAAACGGCCAGATCGCGGGCGTGATAGCGCCAGCCTTCCTGCTGTTTATAGGAACTGTCGTGTTCTTCGTCGATCACGATGACGCCCAGATTCTTAAATGGCGTAAACAGCGACGAGCGGGTACCAATCACAATCGCCGCTTCGCCGTTTTTGGCTTTCAGCCAGGCGCTTAAACGTTCCGTATCGTTCAAGCCGGAATGGAGCACTTCGACCGGGGCGTTAAAACGTTCACGAAAACGGGCGATGGTCTGTGGCGTCAGGCCGATCTCAGGCACCATCACCAGCGCTTGTTTACCCTGCGCGAGCGCATTTTCCAGTACGCTCAGATACACTTCGGTCTTGCCGGAACCGGTCACGCCCGCTAACAGCCAGGCGGAAAAACTATCAGATGCGCTGTGAATCGCGCCAACGGCGGTCGCTTGTTCCGTGTTGAGACGCAGTCGCTCACCGGCCACGCTAAACCCGTCGCGCCAGTCCACCAGTGCAGGCGCTTCGCTGGCAAGCTCGCACAGCCCTTTTTTGCGCAATGCCTGCAGCGCTGCGTCATTAAATTCCAGCTCTTCAACCTGATGACGCCAGATTCTGCCCTGACGCAGCGCGGCCAGCGCCTGCTGCTGCTTAGGCGATCGTTTCAGGCTGTTGATATCGACGGCTTGTCCGTCTTCTGTCGCAAACCAGTACCACGTTGGGGCATGGCTGGCGCTTTTACCCTGGCGCAGCAAAATCGGCAGCGCGTGAAACAGCACGTCGCCAATCGGGTGGTGATAATAATCCGCCGCCCACAGCAGCAGCCGCCAGACGCTTACGGAGTAAACCGGCTCAACGTCGAGTACCTCCACCACCGCTTTTAATTCATTGATCGGCAGCTCGCTTTTGTCGCTTACCGACACCACCACGCCGACGCGCTGCTGCTTGCCAAAAGGCACGGTTACGCGACAGCCCGCTTTGGCGCTCATGCTGTCGGGCAGCAAATAGTCAAAGGTGCGGGGAAGCGGAACGGGCAGGGCAACGTGAGCAACGGGCATCGAATCTTCCTGACTTGAAATGTGGCGCGTTAGTATACACATTAGATGCTATAGACGTGCTGATCAGTTTGCATCCACCGAATGGATTCTGTATGATTCGCCGCCTTTGGTGTAACTTTACGCCAAAGAATTTACTATCAACATCGCGTGGTGTCTGGCGTTAGGGCTGGAAGAGCGACGCGGCCTTAACTGAGGTTCTCCCCATGAAAAAAGATATTCACCCGAAATACGATTTTATTACTGCAAACTGCTCTTGCGGTAACGCGATCAAAATCCGCTCTACAGTGGGTCACGATCTGAACCTGGACGTGTGCGGCCAATGCCACCCGTTCTACACTGGTAAGCAGCGTGATGTTGCAACCGGTGGCCGTGTTGACCGCTTCAACAAGCGTTTCAGCATCCCGGGCGCTAAATAAGCTACCCGAAAAAAAAGCGCCGAAAGGCGCTTTTTTTGTTTCTGCACTTCAGTATTCCCACGTATCCGGGTCGATACCCAGTTCACGCATGATCACTTTCGCCGCTTCCGGAATTTCATCGCTACGCTCTTTGCGCAGGTCTTCATCATTCGGCAGGGGTTGGCCAGTAAACGCATGCAAAAATGCTTCGCAGAGCAGTTCGCTGTTTGTCGCGTGACGCAGGTTGTTCACCTGACGACGCGTGCGTTCATCGGTGAGGATCTTTAACACCTTCAGAGGAATGGAAACCGTAATTTTTTTTACTTGCTCACTCTTCTTACCGTGCTCAGCGTATGGGCTGATATATTCGCCGCTCCATTCAGCCATGAGATACCTTTAATCCTCTCTGTCATTTATAAGGGCATAAAGCCATAGGTTGTATGGGGCTTTATACCGTAATCTCGCGTAGTTTACCGTAAGGACGATACCGTGACACGGGTATTGCGCCTTTAGCGTGCACTAAAGCATGTCATTTTAACGGCTATTCTCGCATTGCTCAATCTATACGCAAAGAAGTTTAGATGTCCAGATGTATTGACGTCCATAAGTTCAGTGTTTACTCTGGTGCCTGACTTTTCACCTTATTAGCCAGGAAGCCTTCACCATGACGCGTAAACAGGCCACGATCGCAGTGCGTAGCGGATTGAATGATGACGAGCAGTACGGCTGCGTTGTCCCGCCGATTCATCTTTCCAGTACCTATAATTTCACCGGATTTAATGAACCTCGTGCGCATGACTATTCACGTCGTGGCAACCCGACGCGTGATGTTACCCAGCGCGCGCTGGCGGAACTCGAAGGCGGCGCAGGCGCAGTTCTGACCAATACCGGTATGTCGGCCATTCATCTGGTGACCACGGTATTCCTGAAACCTGGCGATTTGCTGCTCGCTCCGCACGACTGTTACGGTGGCAGCTACCGACTTTTTGATAGCCTGGCAAAACGCGGCTGTTATCGCGTTCTCTTTGTCGATCAAAATGATGAACAGGCGCTAAAACAAGCACTTGCCGAAAAGCCTAAGCTCGTTCTGGTGGAAAGCCCAAGCAACCCGTTATTGCGTGTTGTCGATATTGCGAAAATTTGTCAGCTCGCAAGGGATGCGGGAGCGATAAGTGTAGTGGATAATACGTTTCTCAGTCCGGCGCTTCAGAACCCACTTTCCTTGGGGGCGGACCTGGTATTGCATTCATGCACGAAATATTTGAACGGTCACTCTGACGTGGTCGCGGGCGTAGTGATTGCAAAAGATCCGGAAATTGTCACCGAACTGGCATGGTGGGCCAATAACATTGGCGTGACAGCGGGTGCGTTCGACAGCTATTTGCTGCTGCGCGGGATCCGCACGCTGTCGCCACGTATGGAAGTGGCACAACGCAATGCCCAGGCGATTGTCGATTTCCTGAAAAACCAGCCGCTGGTGAAAAAGCTGTATCACCCGTCGTTGCCGGAAAACCAGGGCCACGAGATCGCCGCGCGCCAGCAGAAAGGGTTTGGCGCGATGTTAAGTTTTGAACTGGATGGCGATGAGCAAACGCTGCGTCGCTTCCTGAGCGCGTTGTCACTGTTTACGCTGGCGGAATCATTAGGGGGAGTCGAAAGCTTGATCTCTCACGCCGCAACAATGACACACGCAGGCATGGCGCCAGAAGCGCGTGCCGCCGCCGTGATTTCTGAGACGCTGCTTCGCATCTCAACCGGTATTGAAGACTGTGAAGATTTAATTGCCGATCTGGAAAATGCCTTCCAGGTCGCAGCCAAGGGGTAATCATGAGTGTGATAGCGCAGGCAGGGGCGAAGGGTCGTCAACTGCATAAGTTTGGTGGTAGTAGTCTTGCTGATGTGAAATGTTACCTGCGTGTCGCAGGGATCATGGCGGAGTATTCGATGCCGGGCGACATGATGGTTGTCTCGGCGGCGGGCAGCACTACCAACCAGTTGATTAGCTGGCTCAAACTGAGCCAGACCGATCGCCTTTCTGCGCATCAGGTTCAACAAACATTACGCCGTTAT
This sequence comes from Lelliottia sp., assembly GCF_045627565.1. NCBI lineage: Bacteria > Pseudomonadati > Pseudomonadota > Gammaproteobacteria > Enterobacterales > Enterobacteriaceae > Lelliottia > Lelliottia sp. The sequence continues at coordinate 87,775 of NZ_JAZQNX010000032.1, forward strand.
CAAAGCGATTTGATTTCCGGCCTGCTGCCCGCGCAAGCGGCGGACGGGCTGATCAGCGCTTTTGTTCACGATCTGGAGCGTCTTGCGGCGCTGCTGGACAGCGGCATTACCGAAGCGGTTTACGCGGAAGTGGTCGGTCACGGTGAAGTCTGGTCTGCACGCTTGATGGCCGCCGTGTTGGAACAGCAAGGTCTGGAGGCCGCGTGGCTGGACGCACGCGACTTCCTGCGCGCCGAACGCGCTGCGCAGCCGCAGGTTGACGAAGGGTTGTCTTATCCGCTGCTGCAACAGCTTTTGGTGCAGCATCCGGGTAAACGTATTGTCGTCACTGGCTTTATCAGCCGCAGCAACGCGGGTGAAACCGTGCTGTTGGGCCGTAACGGCTCTGACTATTCCGCCACGCAAATCGGTGCGCTGGCAGGAGCGTCTCGCGTCACCATCTGGAGCGATGTGGCTGGCGTTTACAGTGCCGATCCACGCAAAGTCAAAGATGCCTGTCTGCTGCCGCTGCTGCGCCTGGACGAAGCCAGCGAGCTGGCACGTCTCGCCGCCCCGGTTCTGCACGCCCGCACGCTGCAGCCCGTTTCCGGGAGCGATATCGATCTACAACTGCGCTGTAGCTACACGCCGGATCAGGGTTCCACGCGCATCGAACGCGTTCTGGCATCGGGTACGGGCGCGCGCATTGTCACCAGTCACGATGATATTTGCCTGATTGAGTTCCAGGTGCCTGCGGGCCAGGACGTCAAGATGGCGCATAAAGATATCGATTTAATTCTCAAACGTGCGCAGGTACGTCCGCTGGCGGTTGGCGTACACAGCGATCGTCATTTACTGCAGTTCTGCTACACCGCAGAAGTGGCCGATAGTGCACTCAAAACGCTGGACGAAGCCGGTTTGCCGGGCGAACTCCGTCTGCGTCAGGGCCTGGCGCTGGTGGCGATGGTCGGTGCAGGCGTCTCTCGTAATCCGCTGCATTGCCACCGTTTCTGGCAACAGCTGAAGGGGCAACCGGTTGAATTTACCTGGCAGTCGGAAGAGGGCATCAGCCTGGTCGCCGTGCTGCGTAAAGGGCCAACCGAGAGTCTGATTCAGGGCCTGCACACCACGCTGTTCCGCGCGGAAAAACGTATCGGTCTGGTGCTGTTTGGTAAAGGTAATATCGGTTCCCGCTGGCTGGAGCTGTTTGCTCGCGAGCAAACGACGCTGTCGGCGCGTACCGGATTTGAATTTGTCCTGGCAGGCGTTGTAGACAGTCGCCGCAGCCTGCTCAATTACGAAGGGCTGGACGCCAGCCGTGCGCTCGCGTTCTTCAATGACGAAGCCGTTGAACAGGATGAAGAGTCGCTGTTCCTGTGGATGCGCGCGCACCCGTACGACGATTTAGTGGTGCTGGATGTCACTGCCAGCGAACAGCTTGCCGATCAGTATCTGGATTTCGCCAGCCACGGTTTCCACGTCATCAGCGCCAACAAGCTGGCGGGGGCGAGCAGCACCGATAAATATCGTCAGATTCACGATGCGTTTGAAAAAACCGGGCGTCACTGGCTGTACAACGCTACTGTGGGCGCGGGCTTACCGGTCAACCATACGGTGCGGGATCTGATTGACAGCGGTGACAGCATTTTAGCCATCAGCGGAATCTTCTCCGGGACGCTGTCGTGGCTGTTCCTGCAATTCGACGGCACGGTGCCGTTCACTGACCTGGTCGATCAGGCGTGGCAGCAGGGGTTGACCGAACCCGATCCGCGTGTGGATTTGGCCGGGAAAGACGTGATGCGCAAGCTGGTGATTCTGGCGCGTGAGGCGGGTTACGATATTGAGCCAGGTCAGGTGCGTGTGGAATCGTTAGTTCCTGCGGGCTGCGAAGAGGGTTCCGTCGATCACTTCTTTGAGAACGGTGATGAGCTGAACGACCAGATGGTGCAACGTCTGGAAGCCGCGCAGGAGATGGGGCTGGTGCTGCGCTACGTGGCGCGTTTCGATGCCAACGGTAAAGCGCGTGTGGGTGTGGAAGCGGTGCGTCCGGAGCATCCGCTGGCAGCGCTGCTGCCGTGCGATAACGTCTTTGCCATCGAAAGCCGCTGGTATCGCGATAACCCGCTGGTGATTCGTGGGCCAGGCGCGGGGCGTGATGTGACTGCAGGTGCCATTCAGTCGGATATTAACCGTCTGGCGCAACTGCTGTAGTTTTTTGCTCTGCTTCGTCTGATGCCCTCACCCTAACCCTCTCCCACGGGAGAGGGAATCGCTCGGGGCGATCTTTTCTCAATCCTCGCAGATAAGAGGGAATGTTTTCTCTCTCTTCACAACGCGGTGAAGAAACTTTTTTCTCTCCCCTCAAAGCGCGGCGAGGGATTATCGTCTCCCTTTTCACAACGTAGCGAAGGGATTATTTTCTCCCTCTCCCCGTGGGAGAGGGCTGGGGTGGAGGCATCAGACCGCACTTTCCCCACCATCATGAACTTCTTTCATCTTGCCTGAACATTCCTCACCGTTATGACTGATTATTTCAGTTGACGGCATTCGCGTTTTCCGTCATTTTTACATCCAGACGTCTAAATGGATAGATGTTTATAACTAGCAATAATTATCACGCGATTGATGAGGTAAGGTATGAGCTTTTTTCACGCCAACCAGCGGGAAGCCCTGAATCAGAGCCTGGCTGAAGTGCAGGGCCAGATTAACGTCTCTTTTGAATTCTTTCCGCCGCGCACCAGTGAAATGGAGCAAACCCTGTGGAGCTCTATCGATCGCCTGAGCAGCCTGAAGCCGAAATTTGTCTCCGTCACCTACGGGGCAAACTCAGGCGAGCGCGACCGTACGCACAGCATTATTAAAGGCATTAAGGACCGCACGGGACTTGAAGCCGCGCCGCATTTAACCTGTGTGGATGCGACTCGCGACGAATTGCGCGCTATCGCCCAGGATTATTGGAACAACGGGATTCGCCATATCGTCGCCCTGCGTGGCGACCTGCCGCCGGGCAGCGGTAAACCGGAAATGTACGCCACCGATCTGGTCGCGTTGCTCAAGGACGTGGGCGATTTTGATATCTCCGTCGCCGCTTACCCGGAAGTGCATCCGGAAGCGAAAAGTGCCCAGGCCGATCTGCTCAACCTGAAACGTAAAGTCGATGCCGGTGCCAACCGCGCGATTACCCAGTTTTTCTTCGACGTCGAAAGTTATCTGCGTTTTCGTGACCGCTGCGTTAACGCTGGAATCGACCTTGAAATTATCCCGGGCATCCTGCCGGTCTCGAACTTCAAGCAGGCGAAGAAGTTTGCGGACATGACCAACGTGCGTATCCCGCTGTGGATGCAGAAAATGTACGAAGGGCTGGATGACGACGCTGAAACCCGCAAGCTGGTGGGGGCCAATATCGCGATGGACATGGTGAAAATTTTAAGTCGTGAAGGGGTGAAGGATTTTCATTTCTACACGCTAAACCGCGCCGAGATGAGTTACGCCATCTGCCACACACTCGGCGTTCGCCCAGGACTGTAATACCAAGACCCTCTTCGGAGGGTTTTTCATTTCCGCCTCCCCCCGCTTCCGCGCGGCATTATGCAAAAGCCATGCAATATCCGAGGTTAATTAAAAGGATTTAACTATCGAATCTGTGGGTTATCTCAACTATACCTTATCAGCAAGCGTGTATATCTTAAAAAGAACACTATAGAGGGAGCAGAGAGATGAGCATGTCAGAAGAGACCAATAATTCGTTATCCAGCGGCAAGTGTCCTTTTCACCATGGAGGGTCTGATCAGAGCGCAGGCGCGGGGACAGGCAGTCGCGACTGGTGGCCCAAGCAACTACGCGTTGAACTCTTAAACCAACATTCCAACCGTTCGAACCCCCTGGGTGAAGACTTCGACTACCGCAAAGAATTCAGCAAACTCGACTATTCCGCTCTCAAAGGCGATATCAAAGCTCTTCTGACCGATTCTCAATCCTGGTGGCCTGCCGACTGGGGCAGCTACGTGGGCCTGTTTATTCGTATGGCATGGCACGGCGCAGGGACATACCGTTCCGTGGATGGTCGTGGCGGTGCCGGTCGCGGTCAGCAGCGCTTTGCCCCTCTGAATGCATGGCCGGATAACGTGAGTCTTGATAAAGCACGTCGTCTGCTGTGGCCTATTAAACAAAAATACGGGCAGAAAATTTCCTGGGCCGATCTGTATATCCTGGCGGGGAACGTGGCGCTGGAGAATTCAGGCTTCCGTACGTTTGGCTTTGGTGCCGGGCGCGAAGATGTCTGGGAACCCGATATGGACGTTAACTGGGGCGATGAAAAAGCCTGGCTGACCCATCGAGATCCTGAATCACTGGCAAAACGTCCGTTAGCCGCCACTGAAATGGGGCTGATTTACGTCAATCCGGAAGGGCCAAATGCTAGCGGTGAGCCGCTGTCGGCAGCCGCAGCGATTCGCGCAACGTTCGGTAACATGGGCATGAACGATGAAGAGACCGTCGCACTGATTGCGGGCGGACATACGCTCGGCAAAACGCACGGCGCAGCGGCGGCCACGCATGTGGGTGTCGATCCGGAAGGGGCGTTGATTGAATCCCAGGGCTTAGGCTGGACCAGCACACACGGAACGGGCGTGGGCGCAGATGCGATCACCTCCGGTCTGGAAGTCGTCTGGTCACAGACGCCAACCCAGTGGAGTAATTACTTCTTCGAAAACCTGTTCAAATACGAGTGGGTACAGACCCGCAGCCCGGCTGGCGCGATCCAGTTCGAAGCCGTTGACGCGCCGGAAATTATTCCCGATCCGTTCGACCCGTCGAAAAAACGCAAACCTACCATGCTGGTGACCGACCTGACGCTGCGTTTCGACCCAGAGTTCGAGAAAATTTCTCGTCGCTTCTTGAACGATCCACAGGCATTTAACGAAGCATTCGCGCGTGCCTGGTACAAACTGACGCACCGAGATATGGGGCCAAAAGCACGTTACATCGGTCCTGAAGTGCCGAAAGAAGATCTGATCTGGCAGGACCCGCTGCCGCAGGCGGTGTTCAATCCGTCACAAGAAGATATTGCGAGTCTGAAAGCGGAAATTGTGGCTTCCGGGCTGTCTGTTAGCGAGCTGGTGTCGGTTGCCTGGGCGTCTGCTTCCACCTTCCGCGGCGGTGACAAACGTGGCGGTGCTAACGGCGCGCGTCTGGCGCTGGCTCCGCAGCGCGACTGGGACGTGAACGCCGCAGCGGTGCGCGCGTTACCGACGTTGGAAGCGATTCAACGCACGACCAACAAAGCGTCACTGGCCGATATCATCGTGCTGGCGGGCGTCGTTGGCGTTGAGCAGGCGGCAAAAGCGGCGGGTGTGTACATCACAGTGCCGTTTACGCCGGGCCGCGTGGATGCGCGTCAGGATCAGACCGATATTGAGATGTTTAACCTGCTTGAGCCAATTGCCGATGGATTCCGCAACTATCGCGCTCAGGTTGATGTCTCGACAACGGAATCGCTGCTGATTGATAAAGCGCAACAGCTGACGTTAACCGCGCCAGAACTGACCGCGCTGGTTGGGGGAATGCGTGTGCTGGGCGCTAACTTTGATGGCAGCCAGAATGGCGTGTTCACCGATCGCGTTGGCGTGTTGACCACCGATTTCTTCGTAAATCTGCTGGATATGGGAACCCAGTGGAAAGCCACAGACGAATCCAACGAACTGTTTGCGGGCAGCGACCGTGCAAGTGGCGAGGTGAAATACACCGCAACGCGTGCCGATCTGGTCTTTGGTTCGAACGCGGTTCTGCGTGCGCTGGCGGAGGTTTACGCCAGCCAGGATGCCAGCGAGAAGTTCGTCAAAGATTTTGTCGCGGTATGGACCAAAGTGATGAACCTTGATCGTTTTGATGTGAAGTAATCAGGCATCCGTCATAAATAAAAATCCCCGCCTCGGCGGGGATTTTTTATGTCAGACGTTATTCCCACTCATGCAGACAACGCTGACCATATTGATCGGCGACCAGCAGCGCAGCGTACACCTCATCTGGCGTCACACCGCCCGGCATATTGTGGATGGTTTCGCCTTTAGCGCAGGCCGTCTCGGCCACCCGGCGCATCTTAGCGGGAATATCTTCTTTGATATCCAGCTGTGCCAGGGTGATGGGCAGCCCAACGCTGTGACACAGCGCGGCAACCGTTTCGATCTCTTCTACCGGCGCGTTTTCCAGTACCAACTGGGTGAGCGTGCCGAACGCGACTTTTTCACCGTGATAAAAATGGTGTGCATCCGGAATCGCCGTCAGGCCGTTGTGAATCGCGTGGGCAGCGGCCAGTCCGCCACTTTCAAAGCCCACGCCGCTGAGGTAAGTATTGGCTTCGACGACGTGCTCAAGGGCTGGCGTGACGACATGCTGTTCCGCTGCCAGCATCGCCTTTTCTCCCTCTTCGATCAGGGTGTTGTAGCAGAGTTCCGCCAGAGCGAGAGCCGCTTGAGTGCATTTCCCCCCGGCCATGGTGGTGGCTCCGCTGCGTGAGCAGGCGCGCGCCTCAAACCAGGTTGCCAGCGCATCGCCAATCCCGGCGGCCAAAAGACGCGCAGGCGCACCCGCCACGACTTTGGTATCGACGATAACCATATTGGGATTGTGTGGGAGCATCAGGTAATGATCGAACTCGCCGCTGTCGGTGTAGATGACAGAAAGAGCGCTGCACGGTGCATCCGTGGAGGCAATGGTTGGCGCGATAGCCACCGGTACATCCATAAAATGCGCTAATGCTTTGGCGGTATCGAGCGTTTTACCGCCACCGATACCCAGCACGGCCTGGCAGTCAGCGCCTTTCGCCAGCTTGCGCAGACGGTCAATTTCATTTTGTGAACATTCGCCGCCAAATGGCGCGATTTCGACGTGTAGTTCTGCCTGTTTGAAGCTTTGACGCAAGGTGTCTTCCGCAAAGCCTAAAACAAACTTATCCCCGACCACTAGCCAGCGTTTCGCCAGCGGTTTGAGATAGTCGCCGAGTCGGGTGAGGGCATCTGCACCCTGGATGTATTTGCCCGGTGATTGAATGATACGGTCCATAACATTTCTCCCTTAGAGGTTGAGGTTACTAAACGCGTTTTCCCGTCGTGCTCGAACGTCACTCTTTGGACTTTACCGCCACAGCAGTCAGTATTTGTTGCGCTACATCTAAGGAGGGGAATTTTTGGACAAAAAAAAGGCCACACGAAGTGTGGCCTTTTGATTCGTAAACCGTTAGCCGGTGTTACGCATACCTGCCGCAACGCCCGCAATCGTCACCATCAGCGCCTGTTCAACGCGTGGATCCGCCTCTTTACCTTCTTCTTCGGCCTTACGTGAGCGATGCAACAGCTCAGCCTGCAGAACGTTCAGTGGGTCGGTGTAGATATTACGCAGTTGGATAGACTCGGCAATCCACGGCAAATCGGCCATCAGATGCGAGTCGTTGGCGATAGCCAGCACAATTTTAATGTCGCCTTCCAGCAGTTCGCGCAGCTCTTTGCCTAACGCCCACAGTTCGGGTTTCACCAGACGCTGATCGTAGTATTCCGCCAGCCACAGGTCGACTTTGGAGAACACCATTTCCAGCATGCCAAGGCGTGTGGAGAAGAACGGCCAGTCGCGGCACATCGTCTCAAGCTCAGTCTGCTTACCGTCTTCCACCACTTTTTGCAGCGCCGCACCCGCGCCCAGCCAAGCGGGCAGCATCAGACGGTTTTGTGTCCAGGCGAAGATCCAGGGGATAGCGCGCAGAGATTCCACACCGCCGGTCGGACGGCGTTTTGCCGGACGAGAACCCAGCGGCAGTTTGCCGAGCTCCTGCTCCGGCGTGGCCGAGCGGAAGTACGGCACGAAATCTTTGTTTTCACGCACGTAGCCGCGGTACAAGTCGCAGGAGATATCCGACAGCTCATCCATGATGTGACGCCATGCGTCTTTCGGTTCCGGCGGTGGCAACAGGTTGGCTTCCAGAATCGCGCTGGTGTAGAGCGACAGACTGCTGATTGTTACTTCTGGCAGACCGTATTTAAAGCGGATCATCTCGCCTTGCTCGGTGACGCGCAAACCGCCTTTCAGGCTGCCCGGTGGTTGAGAGAGCAGTGCGGCATGAGCTGGTGCACCACCACGACCGATAGAGCCGCCGCGTCCGTGGAACAGCGTTAATTCGATACCTGCTTTTTCGCAGGTTTTGATCAGCGCATCTTGCGCCTGGTACTGCGCCCAGGATGCCGCCATCACGCCCGCGTCTTTTGCGGAGTCGGAATAGCCAATCATCACCATCTGTTTGCCCTGAATAAAGCCGCGATACCAGTCGATGTTCAGTAACTGGGTCATCACGTCGTTGGCGTTATTCAGGTCGTCGAGGGTTTCAAACAGCGGCGCGACAGGCAGCGCAAAGCTGATACCGGCTTCTTTCAGCAGCAGATGAACGGCCAGCACGTCAGACGGCGTTTTGGCCATGGAGATCACATAGGCCGCAACCGATCCTTTTGGCGCATCAACGATCGCTTTGCAGGTGTTCAGGACTTCGCTGGTTTCTTCGCTCGGTTCCCAGCTGCGTGGCAGAAGCGGACGTTTGGAATTTAATTCGCGGATCAGGAACGCCTGTTTGTCGGCTTCTGACCAGCTTTCGTAATCGCCAATGCCGAGATAGCGGGTCAACTCGCCCAGCGCTTCGGTATGGCGGGTGCTTTCCTGACGCACATCAATACGCACCAAAGGCACGCCGAAACACTTCACGCGGCGCAGAGTGTCGAGCAGTTCGCCGTTGGCGATGATGCCCATGCCGCACGCTTGCAGTGATTTATAACAGGCGTACAGCGGGTCCCACAGCTGTTCGTTTTGACTCAGCAGTCCGGCTGGTTTTGGCAGACGCTGGCCTTTCAAACGTGCCTCCAGCCAGGCTTGAGTCGCCATCAACTGGCCGCGCAGACCTTTTAGCAAGAAGCGGTATGGTTCGGTTGCACCGGCTTCGCCAACCAGTTCGAGCAGTTCTGGCGTGGCTTCCACCATCGACAGCTCAGAAATCAGGATCTGAATATCTTTCAGGAACAGATCGGTGGCTTTCCAGCGGCTGAGCAACAGCACATGACGCGTGATTTCGGCGGTCACATTTGGGTTACCGTCGCGGTCACCACCCATCCAGGAGGTGAAACGCACCGGAACAAAATCGACCGGCAGGCGATAGCCGAGGTTCTCTTCCAGCTGTTCGTTTAATTCACGCAGGTAGTTCGGCACGCCTTCCCACAGGCTGTTTTCGACAACCGCAAAACCCCATTTGGCTTCATCAACCGGGCTTGGGCGATATTTGCGAATTTCATCGGTGTGCCAGGACTGGGCAATCAGCTGGCGCAGGCGGCGCATCAGCTGGTTACGCTCGTAATCGACGATGTCTTTGTTATCTAACTGCTTGAGACAGCTATTCACTTCGCCCATTTTGTGAATCAGGGTACGGCGGGTGATTTCGGTCGGGTGCGCAGTCAGCACCAGCTCAAGCGAAAGGGACTCAACCGCTTTTTTGATGGTCTCTTCGTTCAGTTCAGGCTGGTCTTTGAGTTTTCTGAGCGTACGGGCAATCACTTCCGGGTTGCTGGCACCTTCGCCTTTTGGCGAAATGCTGTGGTATTGCTCGGCGGTGTTAGCCAGATTCAGGAACTGGCTGAACGCTCGCGCCACGGGCAGAAGCTCATCATTTGACAGGTTTTGCAGCGTGGTGAGCAGCTCCTGACGATTGGCTTCATTTCCTGCACGGGAGGATTTGGACAGCTTACGGATTGTTTCGACGCGGTCGAGAATGGTCTCTCCTAGCGCATCCTTGATGGTATCTCCCAGCACTTTGCCGAGCATACTGACATTACTACGCAACGCGGAATATTGTTCGTTCATATAAACCCAGACACCCCATCATTATGTTTTATGTCCATTCAAAAATCTTTTGGACATTATTTTGTCATCTCTCTTTATAAAGCCACGTAAAACCCCTGTCGTCAATTGCTGCGAAAACGGTTCAGCAAACGAATAAATGCAGGCAATTTACGAAATTTAATTCGCTTCGCGTCAGATAAGAGATGCTTATGGGAATGTGACAGAGATCGCGGGATTGACTCCCCTCACCCTAACCCTCTCCCCTTTGGTGCGAGGGCAGGGTGAGGGGGCAGTTTTTAATGCCAGCAGAAGTGATGCACAACCTGCGTAATTAACTCGCGCGTGGGCTTAATAAAGCGCGTTTCCAGGTATTCATCCGGCTGGTGGGCCTGATTGATGGAGCCCGGACCCAGCACCAGCGTTGGGCACAGCGTCTGGATAAACGGCGCTTCGGTGCAGTAGTTCACCACGTCCGTTTTCTCACCGAGCAGTTTCTCGACTACTTGCACCAATTGATGATCCGGCGGGCATTCGTAACCTGGAATCGGTGGATGCAGATCGAAAATGGTCAGACGGCCAGGCCAGCGTTCACTCACCGGGGCCAGCGCTTCGCTGAGTAAACCGTTGAGATCGTCGAGCGTCATGCCCGGCAGCGGGCGAATATCCATGTGCAGTTCGCAGCAGGCGCAGATACGGTTGGATGCGTCACCGCCGTGCAGACTACCGAGATTCAGCGTGGGATACGGCACGGTGAAGGAATCGTGGTGGAAGCGTTCTTTCAGGGAGTCGCGCAGCACCATAATGCGGCCAATGGCGTCGTGCATCAGCTCAATGGCATTGACGCCGCGCGCCGGATCGCTGGAGTGACCCGACTGGCCCAACACGCGCACTGCCGTAGAGATATGGCCTTTATGCGCCCGAATCGGTTGCAGGGACGTCGGTTCGCCAATAATCGCGCAGTCTGGGCGAATGGCGGTATTTTCAGAGAAATAGCGTGCGCCTGCCATGCTGGTCTCTTCGTCGGCGGTCGCCAGAATGTAGAGCGGTTTTTTAAGCGTTTTCACATCAACGTCACGCAGCGCATCGAGAATAAAGGCAAAAAAGCCTTTCATGTCGGCGGTGCCCAGACCGTAAAGTTTGCCGTCATGCTCGGTGAGCGTGAAGGGATCGCGCGTCCAGCGCCCGTCATCGAAGGGCACGGTGTCCGTATGACCAGCCAGTAAAAGGCCGCCTGCACCCTGTCCGGCACTGGCCAGCAGGTTAAATTTATGACGGGTTCCAGGAACGGGTTGAACTTCCACCTTAAAGCCGAGATCGCTAAACCATCCAGCCAGCATATTGATTAAAGACTCATTGCTCTGGTCGAGCGCTTCTTCGGTCGCACTGATGGACGGCGTGGCAATCAGGGCGCGGTAAATCTCGATAAAGGGTGGTAAATTCATTTTCATTGTTGACATACCTTAGGTCGTGATAGTATCAATATTCATGCACTAAATGTGAATAAAAATACACTAACGTTGATCGTAAAGGAACCCGATGTTGAATACGCTGATTGTAGGCGCTAGCGGTTATGCGGGCGCAGAGCTTGTAAGCTACGTGAATCGCCATCCTCATATGACCATAACCGCTTTGACTGTCTCAGCGCAAAGCAATGATGCGGGAAAGTTAATTTCCGATTTGCATCCGCAACTTAAGGGAATCGTCGATCTGCCGTTGCAGCCGATGTCCGATATCAGTGAGTTTGTCGGCGGCGTGGATGTGGTGTTTCTGGCCACCGCGCACGAAGTCAGCCACGATCTGGCCCCGCAGTTTTTGGCGGCGGGTTGCGTGGTGTTTGACCTCTCCGGCGCGTTCCGCGTTAACGACAGTGCGTTCTACGAAAAATATTACGGTTTCACTCACCAGCATACCGATCTGCTTGAGCAGGCGGTTTACGGCCTGGCGGAGTGGAACGACGACAAGATAAAAGAAGCCAATCTGATTGCCGTTCCGGGGTGTTATCCAACGGCGGCGCAGCTTTCGCTTAAACCGCTGATCGACGCTGACCTGCTGGATCTGAATCAGTGGCCAGTGATCAACGCCACCAGCGGCGTGAGCGGTGCCGGTCGCAAGGCGGCGATGGCCAACAGTTTTTGCGAAGTGAGTCTGCAACCGTATGGCGTGTTCAATCACCGTCATCACCCGGAGATCACCACGCATCTGGGCGCGGAGGTGATTTTCACACCGCATCTGGGCAATTTCCCGCGCGGGATTCTGGAAACCATCACCTGCCGTCTGAAGCCGGGCGTGACCAAAGACCAGATTTCTGAAGCCTTTACGCTGGCCTATGCCAACAAACCGCTGGTGCGTCTGTACGATAAAGGCGTTCCGGCGCTGAAAAACGTGGTCGGTCTGCCGTTCTGCGACATCGGCTTTGCCGTTCAGGGCGAGCATCTGATTGTGGTGGCGGCGGAAGATAACCTTCTTAAAGGCGCTGCCGCTCAGGCGATGCAGTGCGCAAATATTCGTTTTGGCTACGCTGAAACCCAGTCTCTTATTTAAGGTGTGATGATGAATCCATTAATTATCAAACTCGGTGGCGTGTTGCTGGACAGCGAAGAAGCGCTGGAGCGTCTGTTTAGCGCGCTGGTTGACTATCGTGAATCCCATCAGCGTCCGCTGGTGATTGTTCACGGCGGCGGTTGCGTGGTGGATGAGCTGATGAAAGGCCTTAACCTGCCGGTGAAAAAGAAGAACGGCCTGCGCGTGACGCCTGCCGATCAGATTGACATCATCACCGGTGCGCTGGCGGGAACGGCGAACAAAACGCTGCTGTCATGGGCGAAGAAACATCATATCGCGTCGGTTGGCCTGTACTTGGGCGATGGCGACAGCGTAAAAGTGACGCAGCTCGACGAAGAGTTGGGCCATGTTGGACTGGCGCAGCCGGGTTCGCCTAAGCTGATTAACACGCTGCTGGAAGGCGGTTTCCTGCCAGTGGTGAGCTCTATCGGTGTCACCGAAGAAGGGCAACTGATGAACGTGAACGCCGACCAGGCCGCAACGGCGCTGGCCGCCACGCTGGGTGCTGACCTGATTCTGCTTTCAGACGTGAGTGGTATTCTGGACGGTAAAGGCCAGCGTATCGCCGAGATGACGGCGGCAAAAGCGGAGCAGCTGATTTCTCAGGGCATCATTACGGATGGCATGATTGTGAAAGTGAACGCGGCGCTGGACGCTGCGCGCACGTTAGGCCGTCCGGTGGACATCGCCTCATGGCGGCACGCGGAACAACTTCCGGCGCTGTTTAACGGCACGCCGATTGGCACGCGTATTCTGGCATAAGCATTTTTCCCCTCATCAGAGGGGTATCAATAAACGAATTTAAGGAAGCATGTTATGGCACTTTGGGGTGGGCGTTTTACACAGGCAGCGGATCAACGGTTCAAACAGTTCAACGACTCTTTGCGCTTCGACTACCGCCTGGCCGAACAAGATATCGTCGGCTCTGTGGCCTGGTCCAAAGCGCTGGTCACCGTCGGCGTGTTAAGTGCCGATGAGCAAGTACAGCTCGAAGAGGCGCTGAACAATCTGTTGGAAGAAGTACGCCTGGATCCGCAGCAAATCCTCGAAAGCGATGCGGAAGATATTCACAGCTGGGTGGAAGGCAAGCTGATCGACAAAGTTGGCCAGTTGGGTAAAAAGCTGCACACCGGACGTAGCCGTAACGATCAGGTGGCGACCGACCTGAAGCTGTGGTGTAAAGACACTATCATGGAACTGCTGTCGGCGAACCGTCAGCTGCAGAATGCGCTGGTCGAAACCGCGCAGAACAATCAGGACGCGGTGATGCCGGGTTATACTCACCTGCAGCGTGCGCAGCCTGTCACGTTTGCTCACTGGTCTCTGGCGTATGTCGAGATGCTGGCGCGTGACGAAAGCCGTTTGCAGGATACGCTGAAGCGTCTGGACGTGAGCCCGCTGGGCAGCGGGGCGCTGGCAGGAACCGCCTACGAAATCGACCGTGAACAGCTGGCGGGCTGGTTAGGCTTTGCTTCTGCGACCCGCAACAGTCTGGACAGCGTGTCGGATCGCGACCATGTTCTGGAGCTGCTGTCGAACGCTTCTATCGGCATGGTGCATTTGTCGCGTTTTGCCGAAGATCTGATTTTCTTCAACTCCGGGGAAGCCGGTTTTGTGGAGCTGTCCGATCGTGTTACTTCTGGTTCTTCGTTGATGCCGCAGAAGAAAAATCCGGACGCGCTGGAGCTGATTCGCGGTAAGTGTGGTCGTGTGCAGGGCGCGTTGACGGGAATGATGATGACCCTGAAAGGTCTGCCGTTGGCCTACAACAAAGATATGCAGGAAGATAAAGAAGGGCTGTTCGATGCACTCGACACCTGGCTGGATTGTCTGCATATGGGCGTACTGGTGCTGGACGGCATTCAGGTGAAACGTCCGCGTTGCCAGGAAGCGGCGCAGCAGGGCTATGCAAACTCCACCGAGCTGGCAGATTATCTGGTCGCCAAAGGTGTACCGTTCCGTGAGGCGCACCATATTGTGGGCGAAGCCGTGGTTGAGGCGATTCGCCAGGGCAAGCCGCTGGAAGATTTAACGCTAGCCGATTTGCAGAAATTTAGCGCCGTGATTGGCGATGACGTGTACCCGATTCTTTCGCTGCAATCCTGTCTGGATAAGCGCGCGGCGAAAGGCGGCGTGTCACCGAAGCAAGTCGCGCAGGCGATTGCGGATGCGAAAAACCGGTTAGTTTGATTTGGTTTGAATAGTGCGGGCTGGTGCCCTCACACCGGCCCTCTCCCACGGGGAGAGGGAGCAAACATTAAAATGGCAACTTCGGTTGCCATTTTGCTTTTACCTCGGGCTTTTTTATGCAAAAAAAAAGCGGACCACGGGGTCCGCAAAAGTTCACGTTGGCTTTAGTTGTTCGAGTCAGGGATAAACTCGTGTGACTCGGCGGGGACGTCAAGGGTCAAACACGTGCCGCCTCGTCTATGTGCTGTATTATTCAACAGAGTGCTTGATAGGGATAATCGTTCGTTGCTATGCTATCTATCGCCATGAACTATCATGGCGATAGAGGATGAATAATGAATATTCGTGATCTTGAATACCTGGTGGCACTCGCTGAGCACCGACATTTTCGCCGCGCGGCAGATTCTTGCCACGTTAGTCAGCCCACGCTGAGCGGTCAGATCCGCAAGCTGGAAGATGAGCTGGGCGTAATGCTGCTGGAGCGCACCAGCCGTAAAGTACTGTTCACTCAGGCCGGTTTGTTGCTGGTGGATCAGGCGCGCACCGTATTGCGCGAGGTCAAAGTGCTCAAGGAAATGGCTAGCCAGCAGGGCGAGGCGATGTCCGGTCCGCTGCATATTGGCCTGATTCCAACTGTTGGCCCGTATCTCCTGCCGCTCATCATTCCGATGCTGCATCAGACCTTCCCGAAACTCGAAATGTATCTGCACGAAGCGCAGACACATCAATTGCTGGCCCAACTCGACAGCGGCAAGCTCGACTGCGCGATCCTGGCGCTGGTCAAGGAGAGCGAAGCGTTTATTGAGGTGCCGCTGTTTGATGAGCCGATGATGCTGGCGATCTACGAAGATCACCCGTGGGCCAATCGCGATCGCGTACCGATGGGCGATCTGGCGGGTGAAAAGCTGTTGATGCTGGAAGACGGTCACTGCCTGCGCGATCAGGCGATGGGTTTCTGCTTTGAAGCGGGTGCTGAGGAAGATACCCATTTCCGCGCAACCAGTCTGGAAACGCTGCGTAATATGGTGGCGGCGGGAAGTGGTATTACGCTGCTGCCTGCGCTGGCTGTACCGCGCGAGCGTCGACGCGATGGCGTGGTTTATCTGCCGTGCATTAAACCGGAGCCGCGTCGCACGGTGGGCCTGGTTTATCGTCCGGGATCACCCCTGCGCAGCCGCTATGAGCAGCTGGCAGAGGCCATCCGCAGTTCGATGGATGGCCATTTTGACGACGCGTTAAAACAGGCGGTTTAAGCCGTTCAGCGCGGCTACCCGATAGGCTTCCGCCATTGTCGGGTAGTTAAAGGTGGTGTTAACGAAGTACTCGATCGTGTTACCGCCACCTTTTTGCTCCATGATTGCCTGGCCGATATGAATGATTTCCGCCGCACGTTCACCGAAGCAGTGAATGCCGAGGATCTCTTTCGTCTCGCGATGGAACAAAATCTTCAGCGTTCCCACGCTCATTCCCACGATTTGCGCCCGCGCCAGATGTTTAAACTGCGCACGACCGACTTCGTATGGCACTTTCATTGACGTCAGCTGCTGTTCGGTCTTACCCACAGAACTGATTTCCGGAATGGTATAAATGCCGGTGGGAATATCTTCAATCAGATGGGCGGTGGCTTCACCTTTCACCAGCGCTTGCGCCGCGATGCGCCCCTGATCGTAAGCGGCAGAGGCCAGACTCGGATAACCAATCACATCGCCTACCGCGTAGATATGCGGCAGCGCCGTCTGGTACATGCTGTTGACCTTCAACTGGCCGCGACTGTCGGTGGTAAGACCGATGTTTTCCAGCGCCAGTGAATCGGTGTTACCGGTACGGCCATTCGCGTACAGCAGGCAATCGGCTTTCAGCTTTTTGCCGGACTTCAGATGCATGATCACGCCATCGTCGCAGGCTTCGATTCTTTCGTACTCTTCGTTGTGGCGAATCACCACACCGCTGTTCCAGAAGTGGTACGAGAGTGAATCGGACATCTCCTGATCGAGAAACGCCAGCAGGCGGTCGCGGGTGTTGATCAAATCAACTTTGACCTCCATCCCACGGAAAATGGAGGCGTATTCGCAGCCAATGACCCCTGCGCCGTAGATCAGCACATGGCGCGGTTCATGATGCAGGCTCAAAATGGAGTCGCTGTCATAAACGCGCGGATGCGAAAAATCGACGTCG
Source organism: Lelliottia sp. (assembly GCF_045627565.1). Classification (NCBI taxonomy): domain Bacteria; kingdom Pseudomonadati; phylum Pseudomonadota; class Gammaproteobacteria; order Enterobacterales; family Enterobacteriaceae; genus Lelliottia; species Lelliottia sp. Next base: position 104,545 of record NZ_JAZQNX010000032.1, read on the forward strand.
TCCGGATGATAGGGGCGTGAACCGCAGGCGATGACAAATTTCTCGGCGGTAATAGTCTCAACGGAGCCGTCGTGACATTTCAGCGCCAGCGTATGTTCGTCAACAAAATGCGCGTCACCCTGCAGGATTTCGCAGTGGTTGCGCTCGTAAAACCCCTGGCGCATCCGCGTCTGCTGATTAATTACGGTATCAGCATGGTTGAGGATGTCGGCAAAAGAGGAACGAAGAAGGCGGGAGTGATCGCTGTAAAGAGGGTTTTGGTTGAATTCGATAATGCGGCTAACGGCGTGGCGGAGGGCTTTTGAAGGGATGGTGCCCCAGTGGGTACAACCGCCGCCAACATTATGGTAGCGCTCAATGACCGCTACTCTGGCTCCCTGTTTCACCAGACCCATAGCAGCGCCTTCGCCGCCGGGGCCGGAACCAATAACTATTGCGTCGTAATCGTAGGAATGTGACATGGCAAGGCTTACCTGTTCTTATACATAAAAGCAACAGAATAGTAACATCATTGGCGGGATAACCCAATTATCGTTGTGCTCTTTTCGAGCTGTGGAGCACAAACCTCGCGTAAACAATCATTCACAAAGCTGTGCAAACAGATTAATTTTATTCTCTGGTATAGTGCCTTAAGGCCTTTGGAAGGATTCAACTATTGTGATGGGCGTAAGAGCACAACAAAAAGAGAAAACCCGGCGTTCGCTGGTGGAAGCGGCATTCAGTCAACTGAGTGCTGAGCGAAGCTTTGCCAGTTTGAGCCTGCGCGAAGTCGCACGCGAGGCCGGGATTGCGCCAACGTCTTTCTATCGTCATTTCCGGGATGTGGATGAACTGGGCCTGACTATGGTGGATGAGAGCGGGTTAATGTTGCGCCAGCTCATGCGCCAGGCGCGTCAGCGTATTGCCAAGGGGGGCAGCGTGATCCGCACGTCAGTCTCTACTTTTATGGAATTTATTGGCAACAACCCTAACGCATTCCGCCTGTTATTGCGGGAGCGTTCGGGAACGTCAGCTGCTTTCCGTGCCGCTGTGGTGCGAGAAATTCAGCATTTTATCGCGGAACTTGCCGACTATCTGGAACTCGAAAACCATATGCCACGTGCCTTCACGGAAGCGCAGGCCGAGGCGATGGTGACCATTGTTTTCAGTGCGGGTGCCGAAGCACTGGATGTGGGCGTTGAACAACGCAAACAACTCGAAGAGCGACTGGTCTTGCAACTGCGGATGATTTCCAAAGGCGCTTATTACTGGTATCGCCGTGAACAAGAAAGGTCGGCGCATCAAATCGACGAAGGGTGAGTAATGAAACAGTCAGGTCAGGATAAAGGTACGTTGTTGCTGGCATTGATCGCTGGCTTATCAATTAATGGTACGTTTGCAGCGGTGTTTAGCTCGATTGTGCCGTTTTCGATTTTCCCGATGATCGCGTTGGTGCTGACGGTTTACTGTCTGCACCAGCGTTATCAGAACCGCACCATGCCGGTAGGTTTACCGGGCCTGGCGGCGGCGTTCTTTATTCTGGGTGTCCTGCTGTATAGCACCGTCGTGCGCGCGGAGTATCCTGATATCGGCTCCAATTTCCTGCCCGCCGTGCTGTCTGTGGCGCTGGTGTTCTGGATTGGCATCAAAATGCGTCACCGTAAGCACCAGCTCCCTGAATGATGGCGTTATTTCAACGTTAACAGTACGCCGCACTCCATATGGTGCGTGTAGGGGAACTGATCGAACAGTGCCAGACGTTCAACCTTGTGCGTCTGGCTTAATGTTTCCAGGTTCTTGCACAGCGTTTCCGGGTTGCAGGAAATATACAAAATACGCGGATACGCCTGCACCATCTTCTCTGTTTCGCTGTCCAGCCCGCTGCGCGGGGGATCGACGAAAATCGTCTCGCACTGGTAGCTCTTCAAATCGATACCCTGCAAACGGTTGAATTCACGCTCACCGTTCATTGCCTGCGTAAACTCTTCTGCCGCCATACGAATGATCTGCACGTTATCGATATGGTTGGCGGCAATATTGTATTGCGCGGAGGCGACAGACGGCTTGGCAATTTCGGTGGCCAGCACGCGCTCAAAGTTACGCGCCAGCGCCAGCGAAAAGTTGCCGTTACCGCAATACAGCTCCAGCAGATCGCCTTTTGACCCTTCCGTTGCACTCAGCGCCCACTCCAGCATTTGCACATTCATGGCCGCATTTGGCTGAGTGAAGCTGTTTTCGACCTGACGATAAATCATCTCTTTACCGGCCACCGGCAGGCGTTCATCCACGTAATCCTGATCGAGCATGATTTTGGTTTTGGTCGCGCGGCCAATCAGATGAACGTTGATATTCTGCACCCGCAGCGTATCGCGCAGCGCTTCGGCTTCTTTGCGCCATTCGTCGCCCAGCTTTTTGTGATACAGCATCGAGACGATGGCCTGATTGCTTTGGGTAGTCAGGTAATCAATCTGGAACAATTTATGGCGCAACTGGGGGTTATTGCGCACGCCTTCAATCATCAGCGTCATTAATTGGTTAATTAATTCGCTGGCTGCCGGGAAACTGTTTACGCGGATGCGGGACTTGGTCTGCTGATCGAAAATGATGTGATACAGGTCGTCGCCGTCATGCCAGATACGGAACTCAGCACGCATGCGGTAATGGCTGACAGGAGAACGAAACACCTCGGGAACGGGCGCGGCAAAAGGCGTCATCATACTTTGCAGGCGGACAACTTTCTCTGCCAGCTGCGCGTCGTACTGTTCTGTCGGGAGGTGTTCGGGTGTCATCATGCATCCTGAGTGGTAAAGAATTTCGCGGGGATTGTAAGCACTGTACAGGGGATGTCCAGATTTAATCATGCATAGCTGTCTGGACATCTATACGTTTCTAATTGTAGCATTCTGTTTCCGGTCTCATGTAAGTGAAAAGGGAATCCAGTGCAAATCTGGAGCTGACGCGCAGCGGTAAAGACTGGCGGGATGAGAGTTGTAGACACTGTGAAAATGGGAAGTCTTCATCCGTAAAACGCCACTAAGCCCGAAGACCTGCCGGAATTACGTCGCATCTGGTTTCATCATCGCGTGCTATAGATGACGCCTGCGGCATCCTTCTTATATTGTGGATGCTTTAAAAATGATTAAAAAAGTATCGCTGATGACGGCACTCTCCGTCACGGCATTTTCGGGCTGGGCGCAGGATAGCGCTGACTCATTGGTGGTCACAGCAAACCGTTTCGAACAACCGGCAAATACCGTTCTGGCACCAACTTCTGTTGTGACGCGTGAAGATATTGAACGCTGGCAGGCAAAAAGCGTCGTCGAAGTCATGCAGCGTTTACCGGGCGTAGATATTGCGCAAAGCGGCGGAATGGGTGCAAACGCGTCTACCTTTATTCGTGGTACAGAATCCCGTCACGTCCTGGTGCTGATCGATGGTATCCCGCTGAACAATGCGGGTATCAGCAACGTTGCGGATCTGAGCCAAATCCCAACATCCCTCATTCAACGTATCGAATACATTCGCGGCCCGCGCTCGGCGCTGTACGGTTCCGATGCGGTTGGCGGCGTGATCAACATTATCACTGGGCGTGATAAGCCTGGCGCGGACATCACCGCGAGTGTCGGTTCGAAGGGCTATCAGTCTTACGATGGTTCATTCCAGCAGGTGTTGGATAAAACCAAAATCACAATGGCGGGTAACTATACCTACACCCGCGGTTTTGATATCGATGCGCAGGATGCACCGCGTCAGCCCGATCGTGATGGCTTTATGAGTAAGTCGCTGTACGGCTCTATCGAACAGCAGATTACCGACAGCCTGAGTGGTTTCGTTCGCGGATTTGGCTATGACAACCGTACGGCCTACGACGGGTATGACAGTTACGACGATAATTTCAATTTTACCGGCACGCCGGATACGCGTCAGTTATACAGCCAGAACTGGGATACCGGACTACGTTACAAGCAGGGCATTTATCAGACGCAGCTCGTGGCGGGTTACGGTCGCAGTAAAGACCAGAACTACGATCCGAGTAAAGGTCGCTATGCCGCCTCTTCTACTATGGATGATGTGAAGCAATACACCACACAATGGATGAACACCTTTACCGTAGGCCACGGTAACATCGGTGCGGGTGTGGACTGGCAGAAGCAGCAGACACAGGCGGGCACGGGTCTTCTTAAAGAGGGCTTTAAGCAGGATAACACCGGCGTTTTCCTTTCTGCGATGCAGCAGTTTGATAGCGTCACGCTGGAAGCGGCGGCACGTCATGATGATAACTCTAACTTCGGTAACCACAGCACCTGGCAAACCAGCGCGGCGTGGGAGTTCGTTGACGGTTATCGCATCATCGGTTCTTACGGTACAGCGTATAAAGCGCCAACGATGAGCCAGATACACAGCCCGCAATACGGTAATCCCGATCTCAAGCCAGAAGAGAGTGAACAGTGGGAGGGTGGCTTTGAAGGGCTAACAGGTCCGGTGACCTGGCGTGTCAGCGCTTATCGTAATGACGTCGATAACCTGATTGGCTATGGCAATAGAAATCGTCCTTATAACGTCGATAAAGCGCGTATCGAAGGGGTTGAAGCTACGGCAGAGTTTGATACCGGCCCGGTCGGTCATCAGATTTCTTACGATTATGTCGACCCGCGCAATGCCACGACCAATCAGGTGCTTGCCCGTCGTTCTAAGCAACAGGTGAAATACCAGTTGGATACGCAGGTATGGGATTTCGACTGGAACCTGGCCTATCGCTATCTGGGCACACGTTACGATGTGGCCGTCGATCCTAATACCTTTGCAACTGAACGCGTGCAAATGGGGGGTGTAAGCGTGTGGGATCTCGCAGTTTCATATCCTGTCACCTCACATCTCACAGTTCGTGGTAAAATAGCCAACCTGTTCGATAAAGATTACGAGACAGTTTATGGCTACGAAACTGCAGGACGGGAATACACCTTGTCTGGCAGCTACACCTTCTGATCCACGTCCCACCGTGCTGGTTTTTGACTCCGGCGTCGGTGGGCTTTCGGTCTATGATGAGATTCGGCATCTTCTGCCGGATCTTCATTACATCTATGCTTTCGATAATGTCGCCTTTCCGTATGGGGAAAAGAGCGAGGACTTTATTGTCAAACGTGTGGTTGAAATCGTCACAGCCGTTCAGGCGCGCTACCCCTTAGCATTAGCCGTCATTGCCTGTAATACGGCGAGTACCGTTTCTCTTCCTTCATTGCGTGAAAAATTCCCGTTCCCGGTTGTGGGTGTCGTTCCGGCGATTAAGCCTGCAGCTCGTCTGACGGCGAATGGCATCGTTGGATTATTAGCGACACGCGGAACGGTGAAGCGTCCTTATACGCGTGAGCTCATCGACCGCTTTGCCAATGAATGCAAGATTGCAATGTTAGGTTCAGCTGAGCTGGTGGAGATGGCCGAAGCGAAGCTGCACGGTGAACCCGTTTCGCTGGAAGAGTTGCGACGCATTCTCGGCCCATGGCTGCGGATGGCTGAACCGCCAGATACGGTGGTGCTGGGCTGTACGCATTTCCCTCTATTACAGGATGAGCTGCTGGAGGTGTTGCCGGAAGGAACACGTCTTGTGGATTCCGGCGCGGCGATCGCCCGACGGACAGCCTGGTTGCTGGAGCATGAAGCGCCAGAGGCTAAATCCAGTGATAAGAACATTGCCTTTTGTATGGCGTTAACCCCTGAGACTGAGCAACTTTTACCCGTTTTACAGCGTTACGGCTTTGAAACGCTCGAAAAACTAGCGCTTTAACGCGCTTTTGGGTAAAAAAGAGACGGTTGGAAATTAATTTTAAATTTCCTCTTGTCACCTCAGAATAACTCCCTATAATGCGCCTCCACTGACACGGAACAACGGAATACAAGCCGCCGGGTCAGCGGGGTTCAGCGATGAACGCCGGCAGAGAAAAGCGAAAATAAACGCTTGACTCTGAATGAGGAAAACGTATTA
>NZ_JAZQNX010000033.1:0-20544 GCF_045627565.1 Lelliottia sp.
GCGACCCGGCCCTCAGCAGTGAACTGCGCAGTGAAATTGCCGCCCTGGCCCCGAAAGACTGACGGAAAAAATTAAGGAAAATGCTCATGTCTGTACTGAATGAAACGGCTGTATCTGCAGGCGAGACCCTCGTCCGGGAACGTTCCGCATCTGAAGGGGTATATGCCTCGCTGTTTGAAAAAATCAACCTGAAACCCGCGTCCAGCCTGAGTGACCTGAGCATCTGGCAGGACGACGCTGCGATGGCCGATGCGGATACGAATGAGCGCATCACGGCAAGCGTGCAGGTCTTTATGGACTGTATCCGTAAATCCGGCCAGAAAGTGGAGAGGCTCGACAAAACCCTTATTGACCACCACATTGCCGAACTGGATTATCAAATCAGCCGCCAGCTGGATGCGGTGATGCACCATCCGGAGTTTCAGAAGGTGGAGTCACTCTGGCGCGGGCTGAAGCATCTGGTGGACAACACCGATTACCGTCAGAACGTGCGTACCGAAATTCTCGATGTCTCCAAAGACGATCTGCGCCAGGATTTTGAGGATGCGCCGGAGCTTATCCAGAGTGGACTGTACTGGCACTCTTATACGAGTGAGTACGATACCCCCGGAGGAGAGCCGATTGCGGCAGTGATTTCGGCGTACGAATTTGACGCCAGTCCGCAGGACGTGGCGCTGATGCGCAACATTTCGAAAGTCTCCGCCGCTGCCCATATGCCGTTTATCGGCTCCGCAGGGCCCAGATTCTTCCTGAAGGACTCGATGGAGGATGTGGCCGCGATTAAAGATATCGGCAACTATTTTGACCGTGCGGAGTACATCAAGTGGAAATCTTTCCGCGACACGGATGACTCCCGCTATCTCGGACTGGTGATGCCACGCGTGCTCGGTCGCCTGCCGTATGGCCCGGACACCGTGCCCGTACGCAGCTTCAACTACGTGGAGCAGGTGAAAGGCCCGGACCATGAGAAATATCTGTGGACCAGCGCGTCGTTCGCTTTTGCCGCCAATATGATGAAAAGCTTCATCAGCAACGGCTGGTGCGTGCAGATACGTGGTCCGCAGGCGGGGGGAGCGGTGAAAGACCTGCCAATCCACCTGTACGATTTAGGCACCGGTAATCAGGTGAAAATCCCGTCAGAAGTGATGATCCCCGAAACCCGTGAATTTGAGTTCGCCAAGACAGGCAAACGGCGGCACGGCTGGTCCGTGACGGCGACGTATTTGTGCAGAGCTACCGTCCGGGAGCGCTGGCGCGCTACGGCCTGTCGGTGCCGGAAATGGTGCATCTGAATCCGCATCTGATTGCGGTCAACCTCAGTTGCTATGGTCACAGCGGTCCGTGGCAGAACCTGCCTGGCTTTGAGCAACTGGCCCAGACCTGTACCGGGATGGCGATGGCTCAAGGGGAAGGACAGAAGCCGCTGCAGGAGCCGACATACCGGAACGACTACCTGAGCGGATATTTAGCCAGCTGATCAACGCTCGCTGGGGACAGTCGCGCCTGGTGCGGTATCAACTCTGCGAGACGAACTTTGAGGAGCTGGACAGCCTTGCTCTCCCCGTCATCCAGCCGAGCAGCTGTACCTTCGGCGGTCCGGATCTTAATGAGCTGTACATCACTTCAGCCCGCGACGGGCTTGAGCGACCGAATGAAACGGAGGGTGCGCTGTTAAGCATCTCCACCACGTTAACCGGACTGCCAGCCGGTCTTTTTCAGCTTTAAAAAAACGAAAACAATCAAGGTGTCATTATGAACACAGCATTGAACCCTACAAAAACCAACCGGCAAACGCTGCTTGTTTGCTTTCTTGCCGCCCTCGCTGGCCTGCTGTTTGGCCTTGATATGGGGGTGATTGCCGGGGCTTTACCCTTTATTGCCAATGAATTTGGCCTCAGCAGCCATCACCAGGAAATTGTGGTCAGCGTGATGATGTTCGGCGCCGCACTCGGCGCCCTGTGCAGCGGGCCGATGTCCTCCAGCCTCGGTCGCCGTAAAAGCCTGCTGCTCGGTGCCATCCTGTTCATGATCGGCTCCGTGGGCTGCGCCTTTGCAGACAGCATGGCGGTGCTCTCCGTGTTCCGCTTTGTGCTTGGTCTGGCGGTGGGCGTGGCGTCCTTTACGGCCCCACTATACCTGTCTGAAATCGCGCCGGAGCGGATTCGCGGCAGCATGATTTCCCTCTATCAGCTGATGATCACCATCGGTATTCTCGCCGCCTTCCTGTCCGACACCGCACTGAGTGCTGGCGGCCACTGGCGCTGGATGCTCGGGGTGATCACCTTCCCGGCCATCGTGCTGTTCCTCGGTGTGCTCACCCTGCCAGAAAGCCCGCGCTGGCTGGCGATGAAAGATCGTCACGCCCTGGCAGGTAAGGTGCTGAAGCTGCTGCGTAACTCCGATAAAGAAGCCCAGTACGAGCTGGATCAGATCCGTGAAAGCGTGAAGATGAAACAGCGCGGCTGGCAGCTGTTTCGCCACAACCCGCACTTCCGCCGATCCACCTATATGGGCGTACTGCTGCAGTTTATGCAGCAGTTCACCGGCATGACGGTGATCATGTATTACGCGCCAAAAATCTTTGAAATCGCCGGTTTCTCCACCACGCGCGAGCAGATGTGGGGCACGGTGATCGCAGGACTGACCAACGTGCTGGCAACCTTTATCGCCATCGGCCTGGTCGACAGATGGGGACGTAAACCGATCCTCAAGCTGGGCTTCGCCGGGATGGCAGTGTGCATGGGCATTCTTGGCTACATGTTCCACAGCGGCATCACCAATCCAAGCGAGCAGTACACCGCCGTAATCGTGCTGCTGATCTTTATCACCGGTTTTGCGATGAGTGCGGGCCCACTGATCTGGGTGCTGTGCTCGGAAATCCAGCCGCTGGCCGGACGCGATTTTGGCGTCACCTGCTCCACGATGGCGAACTGGATCGCCAACATGATCATCGGTGCGACTTTCCTGACGCTGATCGACACCATCGGCAGCCCAAACACCTTCTGGCTGTACGGCGTGCTGAACGTGGCGTGCATCGTGCTGACCATCCTGTTTGTGCCTGAAACCAAAAACATTTCGCTGGAAAACATCGAGCGCAACCTGATGAACGGCGAAGCGCTGCGCAATATCGGACAGACAAAACACCACGCCCCGGCTGGTCACAGTATCACGGCCAAATAAAAACGCAGGCGGCCTGCCACGTCGCAAGGCCGCTCATCCTGGAGAGTCGTTATGAACAAGAGTCTTGCAAAAGAGTTGTCAGGAAAGGCCGCCGAATCGCAGGTTTACGCGAAGATCACGCGCCGTCTGATCCCCTTTTTGATCCTCTGCTATTTCTTCGCCTACCTGGATCGCGTCAATGTCGGATTCGCCAAGCTGCATATGCAGGATGCGCTGAACTTCAGCGACACGGTCTACGGCCTGGGCGCGGGCATTTTCTTCATTGGCTACTTCCTGTTTGAAATGCCGAGCAACCTGCTGATGCAGCGCTTCGGGCCACGGTTCTGGATCGCCCGCATCATGGCGACCTGGGCGGTGCTGTCGGCGGCGATGATCTTCATCACCACCCCCACGCAGTTTTACGTGGTGCGTTTCTTACTCGGCGTGGCGGAAGCGGGCTTTTTCCCTGGCATCGTGTTTTATCTCACGCTGTGGTTCCCGTCCTGGCGCTCCGCTCGCACCCTCGGACTTTTTATTCTGGTGACGCCGCTCTCGACCATTATCGGCAGCCCGCTTTCCGGCCTGATCCTCAAACTGTTCGAAGGCGTCGACGGGCTGCATAACTGGCAGTGGCTATTCCTGGTCGAGGCAATTCCGTCATTCCTGCTGGCCTTCGTGGTGCTGCGCTATCTGGATAACGACGTGAAGTCCGCCAGATGGCTGACCGAGGCAGAAAAACAGGTGGTGGTGGACGATCTGGCGAAAGATGTCACCAACCGCGAACGCGCCAACCAGGGCAAGGTCGACAGCACCCTGAAAGGGATGCTCAGCAACGGCTACGTCTGGCTGCTGGCGCTGGTCTTTTTCAGCTTCAACATTGGCTATTACGGGATCAACTTCTGGCTACCGTCGATCATCAAAAGCTCCGGCGTGAGCGATGATTTCCACATCGGCCTGCTGGCGGCGCTGCCTTATGTGTCTGGCGCCTGCTTTATGGTGTGGAACAGCCGCCATTCGGACCTCAAACAGGAACGCCGCTGGCACATCGCCATTCCGGCAATGATCGGCTGCGTTGGCCTGGCGCTAAGCGCCTATTGCAGCGGTTCCACTTTCTGGATGATGGCGTGGATCTGCCTTGCGATGTCCGGCACCCTTGCGCTTATCCCTACCTATATCAGTCTCCCCGGCGCATTGCTCTCCGGCACTGCGGCGGCGGCGGGGATCGCGTTCGTCAACTCCATTGGCAACCTTGCCGGTTTCTTTGGCCCGACGGTGCTCGGCTGGGTGAAAGACGCCACCGGGCGCACCGACAGCGGGCTCTACATTCTCGCGGGCTTCTTGCTGCTCTGTGCGCCGCTGATCCTGATGTTGCCCGCCCGGCTTGCCAACCCGAAAAAAGTCATTCCTGAACCAGAACAGAACGATGTGCAGCCTGAAGCTGCGCATCACATCAGTCGTTAACAGAAAGAGAAAAACATATGAGTGGATGTGGAGGATGTGCCAGCTGTGGCACGCATTTCAACCCAATCCTGGAAGGTGATGACGGCGCGCTGAAACGTGCGCTGTACAAATCTATGGGCCATACCGACGAACAGCTGCGCCGCCCGGTGATCGCCGTGGTGAACAGCTATACCAATGCCACGGCGGGTCACGCCAATCTGAATGAGCTGACGGCGAAAGTGCTGGAAGGGATTGAAGAGGCGGGCGGTGTCGGCATGGTATTCGGCACCATCGCGCCGTGCGACGGCATCGCCGAAGGGCATCTCGGCATGCGCTATATTCTCGCTGCACGCGAGGTGATTACTGCGTCCATTGAAGTGATGATGCGCGCGCACCGCTTCGACGGGATGGTGCTTCTCGGGTCGTGCGACAAAATTGTCCCGGCGATGCTGATGGCGGCTGCGCGCCTCGATATCCCGACCATTATGGTCAACGGCGGCCCGATGTACCCTGCGGAATACAAAGGCAAACACTGGGACGGCAACATCGTTACCGAAGCGATTGGCTGGAAGAAACGCGGTGAGATCAGCGAAGAAGAGTTCGCCCATATCGAGAACATCGCCGAGCCTGGCCCTGGCTCCTGCACCATGTACGGCACGGCGAATACAATGTGCTGCATCGGCGAAGTGCTCGGCATGAGCCTTCCGGGCAGCAGCACGCTGCCTGCGGTGTCTCAGGAGCGCCGCGACTGCGCAACCGAGACGGGCCGCCAGGCGGTGAAACTGGTGCAAAACGGCGTCAACGCACGCCAAATTATCACCCCGGAATCGATCCGCAACGCGATGGTTTACCTGCTGGCGACCGGCGGTTCCACCAACGCCATCCTCCATCTACAGGCGATCCATTACGAAGCCGAACTCGGCCATCTGCCGCTCTCCGCCTTCGACGAAATGAGCCACCACGTGCCGCTGGTCGCCTCGCTCTATCCGGCTTCGGAACACGACATGATCGACTTCTGGGAGGCGGGCGGCGTGCAGGCGGTGGAGAAAGAGATCAGCTCCCTGATGGATCTCAGTGCGCTGACGGTGGCCGGGAAAACCAAAGGCGAACTGCTGGCGCAGGCCAAACGCAGCAGCCGTCCGGAGGTGATCCACACCCTGACGATCCCGGTGCGTAACGAGGCGGGCGTGGCGGTGCTGCACGGCAACCTGTCCCCGCTTGGTTGCGTGGTGAAACCGGCGGCGGTACCGGAAAACCTGATGGTATTCCGCGGCCCGGCGGTGGTGTTCAACAGCGAACAGGAGTCCGTCGAAGCCATCATGTCCGGGAAAATTCAGCCGGGGAGCGTGCTGGTGCTGCGCTACGAAGGGCCGAAAGGTGGGCCAGGGATGCCGGAAATGTACAAACCGATGAAATCTCTTGAGGGCATGGGTCTGTCGGACAGCTGCGCGCTGATCACCGACGGACGTTTCTCCGGCTCCAATCGCGGCCTGTTTGTCGGCCACATTTCACCGGAGGCTGTAGACGGCGGCGAACTGGGCTTAGTGGAAAACGGCGACGAGATCTCGATTGATATCCCGACCCGCACCCTGACGCTGCACGTGGTAGAAGAGGTACTCGCCACCCGCCGCGAAAGCTGGAAGCCGGTCAACAAAGAAGTCCCGCGCGGCTTCCTGCGCCTTTACCGGCGCTGGGCATTGCCTGCCGCACAAGGCGCCGTACTGGCGGACAGGGAGGACGACTGATGACCCTACGCTACAGCGCTCAGCAGATTGCCGGGGTTAACCCGATTACCGCCATGCCATTTACCGCGCAGGGCGAAATGGATGAAAAAAGCCTGGTGCGCCTGCTGGAACATCTCGCGAACAGCGGAGCCCAGGGTACCACGCTGTTTGGCATCGCCAGCGAGTTTCCTAAGCTTAACGATCACGAACGGAACCGTCTGGCGCAGCTGTTTGTCTCCACCCTCGCCGGGAGCCCGCTGTATCGGGCGATGTCGGTCACGGATCACTGCACGGAACAGGCGGTAAAACGCGCTCGTGACTACGCAAAACTCGGCGTCGATGCTCTGATGCTGCTCCCGCCGTTCTTTCTGAGCCCAAGCCCGCAGGCGATTCAGGAACATATTTTTGCCGTCCTCGAGGCGGTGGATATTCCGGTGATGGTCCAGTACGCACCGGGGGAAACCGGCCTGTTGATCACTCCTGAGCAGATGGCGGCGATCGCGGCCCGGTATCCCCATGCGGTGTTTAAAATCGAGTGCAATCCGCCGGTGGAGTACACCCGTGAATTCCTGACCAAAGCCCCGCAGGCCAGCGTGCTAAACGGCTATGCCGGGCTGTATATGCTGCAAATGCTTGCGGCAGGGGGCAAAGGCGTGATGCCAGGGTGCTCGTTTACGGAAGTCTACGTGCGTATCTATCGTCACTGGCTGAACGGTGAAACTGAAAAGGCTGAAGCGCTGCACCAGAGCTTGCTGCCGTATATTCAGCGCTGGATGAGCCACTGCGAATACATCATTCAGGTGGAAAAAACCATACTGCAACGCCGGGGCATTATTGCCACCGACTATTGCCGCAGGCCGGGATGGGCACTTACGCCGGAAGACTCCCTGGTTATTGACCAGTTCATCCACCAGTTCGAACTATGATAATGAAGGTTGCGGCTCATCCGCAGCCTGTTCCGAGGTTACTATGACAAAAACATCAGAGCGTATTGTCCTCATTACCGGCACCAGTCAGGGGATCGGTCAGGCTATCGCACAAACATTTTTAGACAACGGTGATATCGTTATTGGCGGCGCGTTTTCTGAGCCCGAAAATGCGCCTGCCGTTCAGCAAATGCTGGCCGATTACCCACAGCACTATTTTTATCATCCCGTCGATGTCACCCGGACGGAGTCCATTAGCGCGTTTGTCACCTGGGCGGAAAATCTGTTCGGCAAAATCGATGTTGTGGTGTCGAATGCGGGGAAAAACGTGTTCAAAGGTATCGACTGCGAAGAGAGCGACTGGGAGCATAACTTCAATCTTAACCTCCGTTCTCACTGGTATCTGTCGAAATGCGCCCGGCCGGCATTGCGTAAAAGCAAAGGCACTATCCTCGTTATCACCTCAAACCACGCATTCTCAACCATGCCGGGCTGTGCGCCGTACAACATCAGTAAACGGGCATTGCTCTCTCTGGTCCAGAGTCTGACGATTGAATGGGGGCCGGATATCCGCACCGTCGGCATTGCCCCAGGATTTATTGATACCCTCGGTAATCAGGTCTGGTTTGATTCACACTCCGATGCGAAGTTGGCTCGTGAAAGAACCATCAAAAAGCATCCGGTGGGGCGCATTGGTCGCCCGGAAGAGGTCGGGGAGTTGTGCCTGTTTTTAGCCAGTGACAAGGCGGGTTTTATTGCTGGCACCACCATTGTGATGGATGGTGGTCGCAGCGCTATCATGCAGGATGAAGAAGATATTTAGGAAGGCGGGTGGTCATTATCGGGGCTGAAAAAATGCTCAGCCCCGAATTCTTTTTTTGAATACAAAACGAGGGAGAAAGTTTCTTTCCCGGGGCTGTAATCAGCTTCACAGAAATGTGCTATTTCTTGCATGGTTCTGCTGCGTATAATGCTTTTCCCACAAGTATTTGGTGGATACCACTTTGTCGGATGCATCCGATTATGACCAGACGGTTCACGCTGTATGCTTACTGGCGATCTCACCAGGAAATCGTTTTCTCCCCTTCAATAATCTGCGTGATTTCGCTGGTTTTAATTTGGCGGTGATAGCCATAAATATCTGCGTACTTCGTGAGTCCTGTCGATGGATCTGCTTCAGGTTTATTCTGTGTTTTAATCATCTCTCCGGTCGTGGTTGTCATCGTATAGCTTGTCGAACACCCCGCCAGCATCTGTGCGGCCAGTCCGATAAAGGTCAGATAAATAAATTTACGCACTCTCAATTTCCGTAAAATAGCATTTTGCGGCACTGTACCGGATATGGGATGTGAAAGATGGATTTCTGGTGCGTTATCGCTATCTTCACTGAGTATTTTCAGTTTAGTGAACTGTAGCGTGGGAGGGGGGAATAATGCTCCCGGAGATTTAACAATAAACCAACCACCGTGAGCAGTTAAACTGACAGACTCTGGAACAATATCAGATACTAGCCAAAATTTTTATACTTGCTGAGGAAAACCAGATTGTCAGAATCTGGCGTCCCCGGTCTGTCAAGGTTGAACATTTTACGGACAAATTCATGCTTTAGTCCCGAACGATTAAGTACCTGTTTCCAGGAATGAAGATCGGCATAACCGCGCTTTCTCCGCGTACAGCTTCGGTTTTCAGCCCGGCAAGGCGGGGCGTCCAGTCCTCCAGCAGTTCGTGGCTCGTTGCCTTCTGCTATTGTCCGACGGGCCTTGTCACGCTCACTGCGGGCCTGTGCCAGCGTGACAGACGGATACACACCGATGGAGAGTTTTTTCTCTTTGCCTCCATAACGGTATTTAAGGCACCAGACCGCACAGTTAAAATCCGAAACCTAATTTCATTTCAGCTAAACTCCCCTCCCGATCCACTTCACAGTTCTCTGTCCTTTTGTGAAAAGTATCACTCCCTCCCGCGCATATGCACAATAAATGGTCGATGCTTAGCGGAATTTGTCTAAGGCCGTGGACGAATTTTGCGCTTAAAGTTAGTTTCGAAACAGCTTTTCAAATTACGACGTCGCTATGACCTCTGTTGTGTTAAGGACTGATAATGAAAATTGAATCTGTAAACGTCACCGTCTTCCAGTATCCCACGCGTCGGGTGTCCGACACCGCCGGGCACTCACATCCTGGACCTGAAAGCATGGCCAAAATGGCGATGCTGACGATTACCGCAGACGATGGCACCAAAGGGTATTCATTCGCGCCGCCGGAAGTGGTGCGCCCTTTTGTTGTGAACACTTTCTTTCGTAAAGTGCTGGTCGGCCAGGACGCGTTCAACCGCGAGCGCATCTGGCAGGATCTGGCGCACTGGCAGCGCGGCAGCGCACATCAACTCACCGAACGCGCCCTGTCGTTTGTGGAGCAAGCGCTGTGGGATCTGATCGGTCGCAAACTGAATATGCCGGTCTGGAAACTGCTGGGCGGCTTCCGCGATAAAGTGCCTGCATACGGCAGCACCATGTGCGGTGATGACCTGCCGGGCGGCCTCTCGACGCCGGAAGAATACGCCAGCTTCGCTGAAAAACTGGTCGCGCGCGGCTATAAAGCCATCAAACTGCACACCTGGATGCCGCCGGTCTCCTTCGCACCCAACCCAAAAATGGACGTCAAAGCCTGCGCTGCAGTGCGTGAAGCGGTCGGCCCGGATATCGACCTGATGATCGACGGCTATCACTGGTACAGCCGTACCGAAGCGCTGTACATCGGTAAAGAGCTGGAAAAACTCGACTTCGCCTGGTTCGAAGAGCCGATGGAAGAAGAGAGCATGTCCTCTTACGCCTGGCTGGCAGAAAACCTGTCCATCCCAATCATTGGCCCGGAAAGTCTGGGCGGAAAACACCACAGCCGTGCCGACTGGGTCAAAGCGGGTGCGTGCGACATCTTACGCGCGGGCGCAAACGGTGTAGGCGGTATTTCCCCAACGCTCAAAGTGGCGAACCTTGCCGAGTCGTTTGGCATGGATTGCGAAGTTCACGGTAACGGCGCGGCGAGCCTGGCGGTTATCGGCGCTATCAAGAACTGTCGCTGGTACGAACGCGGTCTATTGCATCCGTTCCTGGATTACGATGTGCCTGCCGCTTACCTCAACAGTATCGTCGATCCGATGGATGAAAACGGCATTGTCAGCCTGCCGACCGGCCCAGGACTGGGCGAAGACATTAATTTTGCGTATATCGAAAACAATACCGTCAGCCACGACTGACACATAACGATATCTCACCCTACAAACGGTATACACAGATGAACAAAAACTCCCTCACGAGGGCGTGTTTACTCGCGCTCTCGCTGATGATGGGGAGCGGTGCGGCGTATGCAAAAACGCCGCCCGACCAGCTCATCATCGGTATGAATATGAACAACCTGCTGACGCTCGACCCGGCCGCGATGACCGGGAACGAAGTGGTCGGCATCGTGGTGAATCTCTACGATTCGCTGGTTGAACTCGATCCAAACCAGCTCACCAACGTCAGGCCCGCGCTGGCGAAACGCTGGGATATCGCCCCTGACCGCAAAACCCTGACCTTCCATCTGCGTGATGACGTCAAATTCCATTCCGGCAACCCGCTCACCGCACAGGACGTGGTGTGGTCGATGCGTCGTCTGCTGCATTTGAATCTGGCGCAGGCGTCGGTGTGGAAGTCCTATGGCTTCAGTAAGAAAAATATCGATCAGCAGGTAAGCGCGCCGGACGACTACACGGTCCAGATCGTATTACCGAAAGCCAATGATCCACAGCTGGTGATTTACTCTCTCGGCGCGCTGGGCAACCTGGGCGTGCTCGACAGCAAAACGGTGCAAACTCATGAAATGAATAACGACTGGGGCAACCGCTGGCTGACGACGAACGAAGCCGGTTCCGGGCCGTTTATGCTCGACACCTGGCAGGCGAAAGACGTACTGCGCATGCAGCGCAATCCGCACTACTGGCGCGAACAGCCGAAGATGAACCGCATCGTGCTGCGCCATTTCCAGGAATCACAAACTCTGCGCCTGATGATTGAAAAAGGCGATCTGGATATTGCCAACAATATGGCCGTTTCCGACATCAACGCCCTGCGTAAAGACCCAAACCTCACGGTTGAAGCCGTGCAAAAAGGGACGGTGTATTACGTGGCGATGAGCATGAAAGAGGCGCATTTCACGAATCCTAAAGTGCGTGAAGCGGTGCGATATCTGATTGATTACCAGGGCATCAACAAGGCGCTGATGCCGGGTTATGGTGTGCTGCACCAGCGGCCGATCAAAGCCGGAATGCCGTCGACGCTGCCGGATCCGGGCTACAAACTGGATATCCCCCGCGCCAAAAAACTGCTGGCGGAAGCGGGCTATCCGGACGGATTCGACACCACGCTGCGCGTGCTGGCCGATCAGCCGTTCTTGAATATTGCCATCGCGGTGCAGTCCACGCTGATGCAGGCGGGGATAAACGCCAAAATCATTACCGGCACCGGGAATCAGATTTACGGCGCCATGCGAGAGCGTAAATTCGACCTGCTGGTCGGGCGCGGCGGCAGCGGCGTAGAGCCACATCCGCATTCCAGCCTGCGTGCGCTGGTTTACAACCCGGACAACAGCGACGAAGCGCGGCTGACCAACTTCCAGGGCTGGCGCACCAGTTTCTATGACAAACCGTTGAACGAGATGATCGACAAAGCGCTGCTTGAGCGCGATCCGAAACAGCAAATTGTCGATTACCAGCAAATCCAGGTGCGCTACGACGAGCTGATCCCGGCGATGATTCCGCTCTCGCAAATGGTTGATTCGGTCGTGGTGCGTAATGAAGTCAAAAACTTCCAGTCGCACCCGTCAGCCACCACGTTCCTGCGCGAAGTCTACAAAACCGGAGGTGACAAATGAGCATTGCGATCCTCTCTCCCGGCTCCCGTACCCGTCGTTTTTCAAAGCGACTGACGCAGGTGCTGATCACGCTGTTTGGCCTGCTGGTGCTGACGTTTTTTATCGGCCGCGTGATGCCGGTCGACCCGGTGCTGGCGATTGTCGGCCCGGATGCGGACCACAGTACCTATCAGCAGGTATATCAGCAGTTAGGTTTTGATAAGTCGCTGCTGACCCAGTTCGGCATTTATCTGAACAATCTCCTGCATGGCGATCTTGGCAATGCGCTGCTGACCGGCAAACCGGTGACCGACGACATTATGCGCGTCTTCCCGGCCACGCTGGAGCTGGCCACCATGGCGATTATCGTCGGCGCAGGGCTTGGCATTCCGCTGGGCGTGCTGGCGGCGGCGCGTCGCAACAGTATGTCCGATTACGTGGTCCGCATCATCAGTCTGGCCGGTTATTCCACACCGATCTTTTGGGTCGGCATGATGGGGCTGCTGCTGTTCTACGCCTGGCTCGGTTGGGTGGGCGGTGCCGGACGGCTGGACCTGGGGCTGGACGGTATCGTGCCGCGTCGTACCGGATTAATGACCGTCGATGCTCTGTTGGCGGGCAATAGCGCGGTGTTCTGGAACGCGATTAACCATCTGGTATTGCCTGCGTCATTGCTCGGTTTTCATTCGCTGGCTTACATCAGCCGTATGACCCGCAGCTTTATGCTGGCGCAGCTGTCGCAGGAGTTCATTATCACGGCGCGCGTTAAGGGTTTAACCGAGCGTCAGGTTATCTGGAATCACGCGTTCCGCAATATTCTGGTACAGCTCCTGACGGTTGTGGCGCTGGCCTATGGTTCATTGCTGGAGGGCGCGGTGCTGATTGAAACCGTCTTCTCATGGCCGGGCTTTGGTTCGTATCTCACCGGCAGTTTGCTGCTGGGCGATATGAACGCGGTGATGGGCTGTGTGCTGTTGGTGGGGCTGATCTTTGTGATGCTCAACCTGCTTTCCGACATGTTGTATCAATTCTTCGACCCGAGGACGAAATCATGACCGTTTCTCTGGATACGCCGCTGGGGGCGCGCAACAGCGAAAGCCGCCAGCGTATCAAACGTACGGCTCTGCGGGCCGCAGGATTTGTGGGCAAAATGGCGCGCAACCCGTTGACGGCGATTGGCGGCGGAATTGTTCTGCTCCTGCTGATTGTCGCGGCGTTTGCCCCGTGGATCGCGCCGTACAATCCGCTGGTTCAGGATCTCAACAATGCGTTGGTCGCCCCGAACGCGCAGCACTGGTTCGGCACCGACGAATTCGGTCGCGATATCTTCAGCCGACTGGTTTATGGCTCGCGTATCACGCTCTATATTGTGCTGCTGGTGTCGGTCACTGTGGGCCCGTTGGGCCTGCTGTTGGGCGTTACTGCCGGATATTTTGGCGGCAAAGTCGATGCGGTGCTGATGCGTGTGACCGACATTTTCATCTCGTTCCCAAGCCTCGTACTGGCGCTGGCGTTTGTCGCCGCGTTGGGTCCGGGGCTTGAGCACGTGGTCATCGCGATTACGATCACCGCCTGGCCGCCGATTGCCCGTCTGGCGCGTGCCGAAACGCTCTCGTTGCGTCAGGCGGACTTTATCTCTGCCGTGCGTTTGCAGGGGGCGTCCGCGCCACGCGTGCTGTGGCGACATATTGTCCCGCTGTGCCTGCCGTCGGTGATTATTCGTATCACCATGAACATGGCCGGGATCATTCTGACCGCCGCCGGGCTGGGCTTCCTGGGCCTTGGCGCACAGCCGCCGGAGCCGGAGTGGGGCGCGATGATTTCCAGCGGGCGCACCTACATGATGGAGTGCTGGTGGGTAGTGACTATTCCGGGGCTAGCGATTTTGATCAACAGCCTGGCGTTTAACTTCTTAGGAGATGGCCTACGTGACATCCTCGATCCTCGCAGCGAATAATGCACCTCTGCTCGACGTGCGCGATCTCCACGTCGACTTTATGAACGGCGGCGCGGTCACCAATGCGGTGCGCGGCGTCTCCTTCCAGCTCGGACGAGAAAAGCTGGCGATTGTCGGCGAATCAGGTTCCGGTAAATCCACGGTAGGGCGGGCACTGTTACGCCTGCACCCGGCGAAAGCCCGCATTAGCGCCACGCGTATGCAGTTTGGCGATGTGGATCTGCGCAGCGTCAGCGAGGCGCAGATGCGCGGCATCCGCGGCAAGCGCATTTCGATGATCATGCAGGACCCAAAATATTCGCTCAATCCGGTGGTTTGCGTCGGTGACCAGATTGCCGAAGCCTGGCTGACGCATCACCCCGGGCGCAAAGCAGAGGCCAAAGCCAAAGTGCTGGAGATGCTGAATGTGGTGCGCATCCGCCAGCCGGAGCGTGTGTATCACCTCTATCCGCATGAGATCTCTGGCGGTCAGGGACAGCGCATCATGATTGCGATGATGCTGATCACCGATCCGGATCTGGTGATCGCCGATGAACCGACCTCTGCGCTCGACGTGTCGGTTCGTTTGCAGGTGCTGGGACTGCTGGACGATCTGGTGAAATCGCGTGGTCTGGGGCTGATTTTTATCAGCCATGACATCAACCTGGTGCGCAGTTTTTGCGACCGTGTGCTGGTGATGTACGCCGGGCGGGTGGTGGAGTCCATCGCCGCCTGCGATCTGCACAACGCCAAACATCCGTACACGCAGGGCCTGATCAACGCGCTGCCGGAACTTAACCATCGCCGTCCGGTGCTGCCGGTCTTGCAGCGCCAGGCCAGCTGGCTCACCGAGTAAGGAGCAGAGATGATCGAGATTAAACACCTCAACCTCGCGTTTGGCGAAGGCGAGAAGCGCAATCAGGTGCTGGACGACGTGAACATTCACGTTAAGGAAGGGGAGATTTACGGGCTGGTGGGCGAATCGGGTTCCGGCAAAACCACGGTGCTGAAATGCCTCGCCGGGCTGTTTACTCACTGGGACGGCGAGCTGGCAATCAACGGCAAACCGCTGGAGAAACGCATCACCCAGGAACGCTGTCGTCGCGTGCAGATGGTGTTTCAGGACCCGTACGGTTCGTTGCATCCCCGCCACACCATCGGGGACATTCTGGAAGAACCGCTGCAAATTCAGGGCATGAATGACCGGGATCGCCGTATCCACGGCTTGCTGGATAAAGTGGGGCTCAATCGGGCCTTTCGCGATCGCTATCCGCACCAGCTCTCGGGAGGCCAGCGCCAGCGTGTGGCGATTGCCCGCGCGTTGATACTGGAACCGCAGGTGCTGCTGCTGGATGAACCGACGTCAGCGCTGGACGTGTCCGTGCAGGCAGAAATCCTGAACTTGCTGGCAGACTTGCAGCGCGAATCCAATCTCACTTATCTGATGGTGACGCACGATTTGGGGGTTATTGCGCATTTGTGCCAGAAAGTGGCCGTGATGCAGTACGGCAAAATTCTCGAGACCTTAACTGTGGATGAACTGGTGGCCGGCAACGCCAAAACTGACTATACACGCATGCTGGTGAATGCCAGCCAGCAGTACAGTCGTGAGATGGCGCGCGAAGTGGCGGTGTATTAAAACGGTTTATTCCCCCTGTGGGAGAATGCACTTTCGCGCACAGGGCGAAAACATCAGCGCAAAAGCGGACAATCTGGCGGCAGTCGACAGTTCAGCGCTCGGGGCAACAGCGAAATACGGAAATGCTCCCCGCTCAGCGGCTCGCCGTCCAGATTAAACGTCATACCGTGTGGGGCGATAATTTCAAACCACTCGGACTGACCGTCGAGAATATTGGGGCTTTCTTCCGGATTGGTCAGCGTGGTGAACAGCGCTGGCAGTAATCCATCACTGGTAAATATACGCAGCTGCAGCAAACCGTCGTTAATCAACGCATCGGGGCAAAGTTGCTGTCCGCCACCTGCTTGACGCCCGTTGCCGATGCCAATCACCAGCGCATCACCTTGCCAGTGAAAATTCTCGCCGTTAATTTCACAGCGGTCGGGTTTCAGCATATCCATCCGCATCAGACCATGAATCAAATACGACACGCCGCCGAGCGCTGCTTTGAGTTTTTCCGGCGTTTCGCTGGTGATACGCGTGCCAAAACCGCCCGTCGCCATGTTTATAAAGCAGGTTTTATCGTTAACCTGGGCAATATCCACCGCTGCGGCTTTACCCACAATCGCCAGCTGGAGCGCTTTATCCAGGCTTTCCGGGATCCCAGCGCTGGTAGCGAAATCATTGGCCGTTCCGAGCGGTAAAATCCCCATCGCCGGACGCTCCGCCGCATCTCGCTCGATAAGCGCGGTCGCGATTTCATTGATTGTGCCGTCGCCACCGCCTGCGATAACGGTCTCAACGCCCAACAGGCAGGCTTCTTCGATATAACGCGCAGCGTCGCCTTTTTCCCAGGTGACGCGAACGTGAATAATCACCCCGTTATCACGCAGCTCAGTAATTGCCTCGCGCAGCAGTTCGTTACCGGCACTTTTGCCGTTGAGGATCAGTAAACTTTCCGGATATGTCGCCATCCACGGTGCTCCCTATTTAGCTCTATCAAGAGTGTATCTCAGGGAAGGGAAAAGCGCGTAAGAACAGGATGAAAGGGACACAATATGTTCCTGTTCGATTTGTGATGTTGATGACGTGAATGCCGGACTTGTGCCAGGGGCGGATATTACAACCTCCACTCTATGTAAGCATGTCATTCGGGACAGGAGTAATACTCAGGCATCCCTATGTCAGTGTTGTACATAAAAAAGCCGGAAAAACCTATTTCACGACCTCAATCGTGTTCCAGGACGCCTGAATATCGGACCTGATATATACAAGTTGCACAATTCATCTCTACAGGATTATTTATGATGTGCATAAGAGCTTTTTGTTTATTTTCCGTATTCTTTTACTGCTTACAAGTGCAGGCATCTCCAGGATTTCGTCAGATAACGCTATCAGACTCTCAGTCCGAAACGCTAAAATTGACTGTGTGGTATCCAACATCGACTAAGGGAAAACCGGTTAATGTAGGAAGCAATCCCGCTTTCGTTGGCGTTACGGCAAACCCCGATGCACCACCATTACCTGGAGTACATCCTCTGCTGGTTATTTCGCACGGATATAATGGAAACTGGCGGAACCTGTCCTGGATTGCTGCTGCGATGGCAGAGGAAGGATACATTGTTGCCGCCCCGGACCATCCGGGTACGACTACTTTTGATCAGAATCCGATAGAGGCGAAAAAGTTGTGGCGACGCCCGAGCGATATTTCCCTGGTAATTGATTTTGTCAGTGAATCGCCCGCGCTATTTGGCGCAACGGACAAAAACCGTATTGCTGCTTTAGGGCATTCCCTTGGCGGATGGACAGTAATGTCAGTGGCAGGTGCGCGATTTTCTCCATCTCTCTTTATCAAAGACTGTCAAAACCATTCCAAACGTGGTGACTGCCGGTTAATAGAAAAACTTGGCATCGATGAAATGCTGTCCGTGGACAAACTTTCTGCAAATCACAGGGATGAAAGAGTCCGGGCAGTCGTTTCTCTTGATCTGGGACTCGCACCGGGTTTCACCCCTCAGAGTCTGAATGCCACTACGACTCCCGTCTTAATTTTAGCCGCGCAGGATGACAAAGTAGGAGAATTACCTGCAGAAGAGGAGTCTGGATACCTTAATGCCAATATGAAACCGAACCGGAGGCAATATGAGGTAATCGAAGGTGCCACACATTTCAGTTTCATGCAGCTTTGTAAACCCGGTGCTGAACGTCTCCTAAAAGAAGAATCATCTGGCGATGAGGTTGTATGCCAGGATGCACTCCAGGGAAAGAGATCGGATATTCATCAAAATCTGGTTAATAAGATCAGTGCATTCCTGAATTCTTCACTTGATTACTCTGCACCTTCTGGCGGAAAGAGCTAGGTGACACGCCAGAAACTCTGAGAAATTCACGGTTAAAATTTGATTTAGTCGTGAATCCAGACTCCATCATGATATCCGTCACGGGCAACTGGGTGCTTAACAGCAATTCCTTTGCCCGTTCAACCCTGAAGCCATTGATCCACTGTGAAACATTGCACTGACTCACAGAATTAACTGCGCCTGAAAGATGACGTGCAGGTATGCCAGTTTTTCTCGCCAGAATACTTAGAGTGAGGTCGGGATTAAGATAAATTTGTGTCTCACGCACTTGTTTCTCGAGTCGAGTATAAATCTCTTCAAACTCTCCCGCGGGAACAACATGACTTTGGGGGAGCGTTTCTTCCCGCTTATTATTGACTAGTACAGCTGTCCTTCCTGCACTGACAATAGCCGCGGCGATGAGGGGAAGGAGTATCATCTGGGAAATGACAATTATACCCGGTGCCTGTTTTCCACCCGTGATGCAGAAGTCAAATGTAACCGCAAGATCTGTGAGTGCAGATATACACAGAAAAGAGCCTGCTAAAAAAGCCATCTTAACAGGATGCGTTGACTCCGCCAGCCGGCTCAGGGTGAAATTACTCTCCCCCTGCCATGCAATGCGAAAGAGGCCACATCCGTATCCCGTAAATATGATAAAGAGGATGAAATCAGTCGCAGCTGGCCAAAACATCCTGATCAATAATGCAATGGTTGGAGGTAGAAGCAACAAAAGCCAGCGACGCTGCTTATTGTTTTCAGTCATTGAGATGAAACTGTGCCAGGCGAAAGGTGGCAGAAATATTGCCAGGACAGATTGAATATTCCTGAGCATAACTGACTCATATTCCCAGCGCAGCGTGCCTACAGACAGAAGGAGAGTGCAGGCGATAAGAAAACGCAGAGTACCATTGTGACGTTTTTTTCCAGGGAATAGCGCCATTACTATTAAAATCAATAGCGCAAATAAAGTAATAACAGGAAAGGGAACAGAGAACATAACCACAATACCATCATAAAGATTTACAAAGTATATTCGCACACATGAAGGTAATCTGTCTCCTTCAACCTAATTAAACGGTATAACAATCCATTAAGATACAACTTGCTTGCGGACGATTTATCTCATTTCCAAACCGCCCTTTTTTCGGATCCATCTGACCCTCACTCATGAGGAATAAATGACCTTAGCTCCGTTAATTAATACATCGAGATATGAGTAATGTCTTAACCAGTTGTGAGAACAATTGAACTCACAGTCAGAAGCGTACACGTTGAAAACCAGATTCTATAATCTGGGATGCCTGGAAGGGATCTACTATGAGGTTTTCGTCATGATGTCTTTTTATCAACATACAGCCACCAGCCTTGGCGGCAAGATTATCTCTATGAACGACTACGCGGGTAAGGTGGTTCTGGTGGTTAATACCGCCAGTCGGTGTGGGTTCACGCCACAATATGGCGGCCTTGAAGCGCTTTACAAAAAATACGCCGCCCAAGGTTTGGTGGTGCTTGGTTTCCCCTGCAACCAGTTCGGAAAACAAGAACCCGGCGGTGCCGACGAAATTGCGCAGACCTGCCACATTAACTACGGGGTGAGCTTCCCGATGTTTGAGAAAGTTGAGGTCAACGGAACCGCAACGCATCCGGTGTTTCGTTATCTCAAAAGCGAATTGCCCGGCGTGCTGGGTGGGCGGATCAACTGGAACTTCACGAAATTCCTGATTGGACGCGACGGTAAACCGCTCAAGCGTTTTGCACCGATCACCGCCCCGGAGAAAATGGAAGCCGCAATCCGTGATGCGCTTGAAGTCTAAGTATTCGTTGATTCGAACTTTTCTGCTGTAGGGAGCGCGCGAAAAAGGCTGGTGGCTAAATGTCACCTTACATTCTCGAAATGCGTGTTTTGTTTGAAATAGTTTGCTGAAGGCAAAAAAATAAGCCTGCGTAAGGGCGTTTATTCACCCTTACAGCAGGGGCTTTCAGCGGTGCAATGCGGGTTTGCGGCACATACAAGACCACTGAAAACCACTATAAATCACTCAAGCGTGGACACTGTGTGGACACTCTGAGCGTCAGTGCCACCGCGTAAAGGATTGAGCGTTATCGCGTCCTGCAGGTATTCAGGGGCGAAGTGTGCATAGGTCATTGTCTGCTCAATCCTTGAATGCCCGAGAATCCGTTGAAGCGTGATAATACTGCCTCCGTTAATCATAAAGTGAGTAGCAAAGCTGTGACGCAATGCGTGTGTAGCCTGACCCGGTGGCAGGTCCGGTTTCAACTCCTTCATTAGCCTTCTGAACGCTGGATAGTTGGCGTCAGTGAACAGAAAGCCACGCTTACCTGCAGTGATCATTCTTGCCAGCTCCTCGGATATCGGAACGGTTCGCGGCTTGTTGGTCTTTGTCTTAACAAACGTGACGCGATTTTGAATGATGTTTTCCGCTTTCAGTTTTGCTGCCTCGCTCCACCTCGCGCCGGTGCTAAGGCAAAGAATCGCGATTTTTTTATTA
>NZ_JAZQNX010000034.1:0-133005 GCF_045627565.1 Lelliottia sp.
TAATTGGCGGAAGATCACAGGAGTCGAACCTGCCCGGGAACGCTGGCGTCCCCAACTGGATTTGAAATCCAGCCACCTCACCGGAGATGACGATCTTCCGCGCCTCGATTGCTACATGGAGGCGGAGCGCAGTATAGCTACTTTCAATCGTTTACCCCATCCTTTCGCACATATTTTTCACGTCTCTTTTGATCTGCATTAACTCATTTACCTTAAATCTTAAGAAAATCCTTGGGTTATCTCTTCGTGCAGCGAGTTTTACCGCGATCACAAAAAAGAAGAATCGTAAGTTATTAACCAGAAAACAGAATACCTGCTCTATCAGGGATGGTTTACAACGTCTGTAACCGGTCTAAGCGCCACTACAGCGTTAAAGGATTAAAACAATGAAGAGCGAAGTCTTGTCTGTTAAGGAAAAGATTGGCTACGGCATGGGAGATGCCGCCAGCCATATCATCTTTGATAACGTCATGTTGTATATGATGTTTTTTTATACCGATATTTTCGGTATCCCTGCCGGGTTTGTCGGCACCATGTTCCTGCTGGCGCGCGCGCTGGATGCGATTTCAGATCCGTGTATGGGCCTGCTGGCCGACCGTACCCGCAGCCGCTGGGGTAAATTCCGTCCGTGGATTTTGTTTGGTGCGATTCCGTTTGGTCTGGTTTGCGTGCTCGCCTACACCACGCCGGATCTCAGCCTGAACGGCAAAATGATTTACGCCGCCGTCACCTACACGCTGCTGACGCTGCTTTATACCGTGGTTAATATTCCTTACTGCGCGCTCGGCGGCGTCATTACTAACGACCCGACGCAACGCATCTCCCTGCAATCCTGGCGCTTTGTGCTGGCGACGGCGGGCGGCATGCTCTCTACGGTGCTGATGATGCCGCTGGTGAATCTGATTGGCGGCGACGACAAGGCTCTGGGCTTCCAGGGTGGGATCGCCGTGCTGTCGGTGGTCGCGTTCCTGATGCTGGCGTTCTGCTTTTTCACCACCAAAGAGCGTATCCAGGTGCCGCCGAGCACCACGTCTATGCGCGAAGATCTGCGCGATATCTGGCATAACGACCAGTGGCGTATCGTGGGTGTGCTGACTATTCTCAACATCCTCGCGGTCTGCGTGCGCGGCGGGGCGATGATGTATTACTGTACCTGGATTATGGGCTCGCCGGAAGTCTTCGTCGCATTCCTCACCACCTACTGCGTCGGCAACCTGATTGGCTCCGCGCTGGCGAAACCGCTTACCGACTGGAAGTGCAAAGTCAGCGTCTTCTGGTGGACCAACGCCGCGCTGGCGGTGGTCAGCGTGGCGATGTTCTTCGTGCCGATGCACGCCACGATAATGATGTTCAGCTTTATCTTCGTGATTGGCGTGCTGCATCAGCTGGTGACGCCAATTCAGTGGGTGATGATGTCCGACACCGTGGATTACGGCGAATGGACCAACGGCAAGCGCCTTACCGGCATCAGCTTTGCGGGCACGCTGTTCGTGCTGAAGCTCGGCCTGGCGCTGGGCGGGGCGATGATTGGCTGGATGCTTGCAGGGGGCGGCTACGATGCCGCAGCCAAAACGCAAAACAGCGCCACCATCAACATCATCATTGGCCTGTTCACGCTCGCACCTGCGCTGTGCTACGTGCTGAGCGCGATTGTCGCCAAACGCTATTACACCCTAAAAACCCCCTTCCTGACCAAAATCATGGGCGAGCTGGCGCAAGGCGCGCGCCGCAACCAGCAGGAATTTGACGACCTGCCGGTCAGCAAAGAATGACAGAACTAAGAGGACGAAAGATGAAAATCAGTGATGGAAACTGGCTCATTCAACCGGGTCTGAACGTGACCTATCCGGTGCAGGTGTTTGAGGTGGAGCTGCAGGGCAATGACCTGGTGGTATATGTAGCGCCGCGTGACGTGCGCGAGCGCACCTGGCAGCTCGACACGTTGATGTTCACGGTGCGCCTGTTTGCTCCGCAGGAAGGGATTGTGGGCGTGCGCATCGAGCATTTCCAGGGCGCGCTGGATAACGGCCCGCATTATCCGCTCAATGTTCTGAAAGACGTCAACGTGCAGATCGACAACAACGCAGATTTTGCCGAGCTGAAAAGCGGAAACATCAGCGTACGCGTGACCAAAGGGGAATTCTGGGCGCTGGATTTCCTGCGCGACGGCCAGCGAATTACCGGCAGTCAGCTAAAAAATAACGGCTACGTTCAGGACGGAAACACTGACCGCAACTACATGTTTGAGCGCCTGGATTTGGGCGTGGGTGAAGCGGTGTACGGCCTTGGCGAGCGTTTTACCGCGCTGGTGCGAAATGGCCAGACCGTTGAAACCTGGAACCGCGATGGCGGCACCAGCACCGAGCAGTCGTATAAAAACATTCCGTTCTACCTGACGAACCGCGGGTATGGCGTGCTGTTGAATCATCCGGAGAACGTGTCGTTCGAAGTGGGTTCTGAAAAAGTCTCAAAAGTGCAGTTCAGCGTGGAAGGCGAGTATCTGGAATATTTCGTGATCGACGGGCCGACGCCAAAAGAGGTTTTGAATCGTTATACGCAATTTACTGGCCGCCCGGCGCTGCCGCCTGCGTGGTCGTTTGGCCTGTGGCTCACCACGTCTTTTACCACTAATTATGACGAAGCGACGGTGAACAGCTTTATCGACGGCATGGCCGATCGCGACCTGCCGCTGCACGTGTTCCATTTCGACTGCTTCTGGATGAAGGCTTTCCAGTGGTGCGATTTTGAGTGGGACCCGGTGACGTTCCCCGATCCCGAAGGAATGATTCGCCGCCTGAAGGACAAAGGGCTGAAGGTCTGTGTGTGGATTAACCCGTATATCGGCCAAAAATCGCCAGTGTTCCAGGAACTGAAAGAAAAGGGCTATTTGCTGAAGCGCCCGGACGGCTCGGTGTGGCAGTGGGATAAGTGGCAGCCGGGGCTGGCGATTTACGATTTCACAAATCCAGACGCCTGCAAATGGTACGCCGACAAGCTGAAAGGGCTGGTGGATATCGGCGTCGATTGTTTCAAGACTGACTTTGGCGAGCGTATCCCGACCGATGTGCGGTGGCATGACGGCTCCGATCCGCAGAAGATGCACAACCATTATGCCTACATCTATAACGAGCTGGTGTGGGACGTGCTGAAAGAGACCGTGGGCGAAGGCGAGGCGGTGCTGTTTGCCCGTTCCGCCTCTGTGGGCGCGCAAAAATTCCCGGTGCACTGGGGCGGCGACTGCTACGCGAACTATGAATCGATGGCGGAAAGCCTGCGCGGTGGGCTGTCCATCGGCCTGTCGGGCTTTGGCTTCTGGAGTCACGATATCGGCGGATTTGAAAATACCGCGCCCGCACACGTCTATAAACGCTGGTGCGCGTTCGGGCTGTTGTCGAGCCACAGCCGCCTGCACGGGAGTAAATCCTATCGTGTGCCGTGGGCGTACGATGACGAGTCGTGCGATGTGGTGCGTCATTTCACGCAGCTGAAATGCCGGATGATGCCGTATCTGTATCGTCAGGCGGCGCTGGCGCGCGAGTTCGGCACACCGATGCTGCGCGCGATGATGCTGGAGTTCCCGGACGATCCGGCGTGCGACTACCTCGACCGTCAGTACATGCTGGGGGATTCCGTGATGGTGGCGCCGGTGTTCTCCGAAGCGGGTGATGTACAGTTCTATCTGCCGGAAGGCCGCTGGACTCACCTGTGGCACAACGACGAAATCCAGGGCAGCCGCTGGCATAAACAGCAGCACGACTTCCAGAGCCTGCCTGTTTATGTGCGCGAAAACACGTTGCTGGCGCTCGGCAATAACAGCCAGAAGCCGGATTATGCGTGGA
The DNA here is from genome assembly GCF_045627565.1 of Lelliottia sp. Classification (NCBI taxonomy): domain Bacteria; kingdom Pseudomonadati; phylum Pseudomonadota; class Gammaproteobacteria; order Enterobacterales; family Enterobacteriaceae; genus Lelliottia; species Lelliottia sp. The sequence continues at coordinate 3,840 of NZ_JAZQNX010000034.1, forward strand.
ACGACGGGACGCAATTCCAGCTGTTTAGCCTGGGCGATGGATGTTCAGCGATAAGCGAAGTGCCTGCGGCAGACGGTTCGGTAGTGTTTACGCTTAAAGCGTCTCGTGCGGGTGACAAAGTGACGATTAACGCTGAGGGTGAGGCGAGAGGCTGGTCGATTTGTTTGCGTAACGTGCAGCGGATCGGCGGCGTGACTGGCGGTTCTCAGGCCGGAAGCGAGTGGGGCGTGGTGGTGAGTGCCCAGGGAAATGAGGTAGTAGTTACGCTGTAGTATTGCGTTTTTCCTTTACCCTCACCCTAACCCTCTCCCTAAGGGAGAGGGAATTGTTAGGTGCGGTCTGATGCAGAGAGAGAAGCCGCAGATTGATTCGCTTTTTCCCTTCGCCCTAAGGGAGAGGGGATTGTTAGGCGCGGTCTGATGCAGAGAGGGAAGTCGCAGCTTGATTCGCTTATTCCCTTCGCCCTAAGGGAGAGGGAATCGTTAGGTGCGGTCTGATGCAGAGAGAGAAGTCGCAGCTTGATTCGCTTTTTCCCTTCGCCCTAAGGGAGGTGGAATTGTTAGGCGCGGATTGACGCAGAGAGAGAAATCGCCACGCGATTCGGTTTTCCCCTCTTCCTTAAGGAGAGGGGATTGTTTGGTAGGGTTGACGCTGAAACAACGGCTACGGCTGGCTCCGGTTTTCTCCCTCTCCCTCAGGGAGAGGGCTGGGGTGAGGGTAGAACCGTTGGCTGTGAAATCGTGCTTACCTGGCCCGCCGTCATTTTCTGCTCCACCTTCTGTTTATCCATATTCACCGCGCTCAGCTTGCCGTTCACTGTGGGTTTCAGCGGTGCTTTCGCCTGAATGCTGCCGCTGGCGGTGAGTTGCACGTTGCCGTCACCCGCGATCGGTAATTCAGGCCAGCCCCACTGTTGCAAAATTTTAAACGGTACGCCGCGCCCGTTCAGGCTGACGGTGGTCTGGCGTGGCGGCAATTGCGAAACCGCCGCCGTGGCTTCCAGAATCCCTTTCTCGGTGAATGCACTCAACTCCGTGATGTTCACCGCTGAGGCGTCGGCCGCGAGTGCCAGCGACGGGCGACGCACATCCACGCGGTTAAACGTCGCTGCCGCGCCATTCAATGTGGCATTGCCGCCCCAAATACCCCACTGGCGGTCTTTCGCCAGGCGCAGATTTGCGCCGTAGCCGTCGAGCGACGTGATTTGCCACGGGAACGTCGGGTCGATATCAATCACCAGATTTCGGCTCAGACCGAATTTTTTCAGCGTCACCGCGTTGAGCCATTCCGGGAGCGGGTCCATCCACAGCGTTTTCCAGTTCTGCGGTAGGGTGTATTCCAGGCCTGCCACGGCGACATCATCCAGCACCAGCGCTTTACCGTTACGCAGCCAGTTGCCGGACGTACGCACCATGCCGCCTTCCCAGCGGGAAGTGAACTGACGCAGCGCGATGCCCTGTGGGCCGAACTCCGCATTCAGAATCGGGTCGAAAAGATGCAGCGACCCGTAGATAAACTCGCTGGCGTTCATGGATAAACGCCCTTCCTGCGTCTGCCAGTCGCCTTTGCTCAGCGTCAGGTTGCGCAGACTTAAATCGAGATCGGTGACCGCCCAGTCGGGTCCTTGCAGACGCGCATCGGTGACGTCGAGACGGCCCACCTGCAACGATGGCAGCGTGGTGATCGGGGCAAAGAGATCCAGAAGCGATTTGTCACTTTGCAAGCGAATATCGTTGAGTCGCAGGGTGTCGATAACCCAACCGCCATCAGCGTTGCGCCCCGCAATGCCGGTGAGCGATCCGCGCGCCATATCCGCGCCGATGGTGCTCAGAATCACTTCTTTACCGTTGAGTTCGCCCTGAATGAGCACGTTGCTGGCAGGCACGCCGTTGAGCGTGAGCGATCCGGCGCTCATCTGAATATGCGCTTTTTTACCCAGCACGTTGCCCGCTTCTGGTTGCCATGGGCTTACGCCGCCGGTGACTTTTTGCGCGCTCAGGTCCCACTCGGTATTCGGGCTGTTAAACGCCATATTATTCAATTGCAGCCGGTCGGCCTGGAAAGGTAACGGCGCAGTCTGCGGGGAGAGATTTAACGTGCCGTCGCGCAGCGTGATGGTATCCATATGCAGTGGATCGGTGACTTGTCGGCTGCTCAGGCCGATATCGACAGTTTTGGCAACTAACGTTGCGGGTTTGCCGTCGCGGCCAAAGGTGACGTTTTCCAGAATGATATGTGAAGGCGATGAAAAGCGGTGATCCATCAGGTCGAAGTTAAGCTCGTAATCAGTATTTACCGTGACCCAACTACTGACCTGAGCCGCGCCCCAGCGGGTTTGCACCAGAATATAGAGGGCCAGGATTACGATCAGTACCGCAATCAGAATCCAGATGAGCAGCTTTCCAATAAATTTCATGGTCTTCCATCCCGTCAAACGCACATAAAGGAGTTATGCACGATTTATGCGCAATCCTCAAGGCGGGAATGGTGTATTTAGATTTCACGGCAGGCCGTTAATGCCTGCCGTGAAGGAGAATCAGTTTTTTTCAGGCGGGAAAACGAGGTTCAGAACGATAGCGGTGATACCGCCCGCGGCGATGCCCGAGGAGAGCAGGTTTTTCACCCAATCTGGCGCGAACTGCAGGATCAGCGGCTGCTGAGACACACCCAGGCCGACGGCTAGGGACAGCGCGATAATCATGATTGCGCGGCGGTTCAGCGGCTCACGCGACACGATGCGAACGCCAGATGCCGCGATGGTGCCGAACATCACAAGCGTTGCGCCACCCAGAACCGGTTCCGGAATATGCTGTACAAAACCACTCACTGCCGGGAACAGGCCGAGCACGATCAGCATCAGCGCAACCACAAAGCCCACATAGCGGCTGGCTACGCCGGTCAACTGGATCACGCCGTTGTTCTGGCCGAAGCAGGAGTTCGGGAAAGTATTGAACACCGCCGAGACGAATGAATTCAAACCGTTCGCCAGCACGCCGCCCTTCAGACGCTTCATATAAACCGGGCCAGAAACGGGCTGCTCGGAGACGTCAGAGGTCGCCGTGATATCGCCGATGGTTTCCAGAGAGGTAATCATAAAGACCAGCATCAGCGGCAGGAGCAGGTTCCAGTCGATGCCCAGGCCGTAATAGAGCGGCGTCGGCACCATAATCATTGGGCTGTGAGTTGGCGCGGTATTTTCCGGCAACATGCCCAGCGCCCACGCCATTAAATACCCGGCGGCCATGGCGATCACCAGGGAAGCCACGCGCAGATACGGGTTACGCTGACGGTTGAGCAGAATAATGATGGCCAGCACAACGCCCGCCAGCAGCAGGTTTTTCGGTGCGCCAAAGGTGTTATCGCTCATCGCCGCGTAGCCGCCACCGATGGACGTCAGGCCCACCTGAATCAACGACAGGCCGATAATCATCACCACCACGCCGGAAACCAGCGGTGTAATAACGCGGCGCGCCATGTGCAGCACGCGGGAGATAACCATTTCCGTGCAGCTTGCCAGCATCAGCGTGCCGAACAGCGCCGCCATCATCGTTGGCACATCTGCGCCGCCGGTTTTGAGTGCCGTTCCGCCCATAATCAGCGGTGCAACAAAGTTAAAGCTGGTGCCCTGGATTGAGAGCAAACCCGATCCCACCGGACCCCAGGCTTTGATCTGAATAATCGACGCCACACCGGAGGCGAAGAGGGACATGCTGATGATGTGCTGGGTATCCTGCGCCGGTAGCCCAAGCGCCTGACAAATCAGCAGCGCCGGGGTGATCACCGCCACAAACATGGCCAGCAGATGCTGACAGGCGGCGAACAGAGTCTGCGCCAGCGGGGGGCGGTCTTCGAGGCGGTAGATTAATTCACTGTTATGCTGAATCTGCGCAATCGGTTGCGCATCTTGAGACTCTATGGCGTTAGCGGACATCGGTGGCAATCCCACGGTGGAAAAGCGGGCATTTTATCTGACCAGATGGTAAAAGCAAACGGTTGCGAGCGAAAAAAGAAACAGGTTTAGCCGGTAAGCGTTTTGCGTGAGATCTGACGACGAATAAGGGTTATCTGCGCATCAACGCGATGTGCGAAGAATGAATCTGAGGCAGAAGTGTGGTTTCAGTGGGCAAAAAAACCATCCGAAGATGGTCTTGAGGGATGACAGACGTTCGACTTCGATAGTCACCGCAGTGTTGATGTTACCCACTGCGTCCTGACCTTTGAGCTGGACCATCTGCAGGGCAAAAACGGTGTCAGTGGTAGCCGGTAACAACCCGGTGTTCACTTCCACAGGCTTGTTATCCGCATCAAAAATGCCGATTGCGACGCCTTTAGCGGCCGTCGCGTCAGTCAGGCTGTTTGCCAGCGCGGTACCGTCGGCGTTATCCGCCGTGCCGGAGAAGCGATAGGCAATTTTGCCCTGAGCAACCATTGCCGTGCATTGATCGCCACCTTCAATTGACATGTGAATATTCACAGGGCTAGTGGCGTTATCGTCTTGCATCTTCAATGATCACGGGTATATAACCGATCCTGTCAGGGACAGTGGATTAAAGATAATTGAGTTTAATCACCAGCAGAGCTTCAGCCTTACCGGGCATAACAGGCCCCTCCGTTCGTGCATAGCTTACACTGACGGGTAGCGGGTATGACTGACCGTTTGCTGCAAAATCCATAATATTGACCGGCTGCCCAATTGGTAGCGGGTTGCTTTGATACCACAATTGCAACCCTATCCCGGTTGCGCTACCCGGCACATCCTTTAATTGCAAAATCCCCCGGGCGGTATCCCATGCACGTCCGAATACTGTCATCGACACATTATTCACATTCCCGGAACACTGAAGCGAAATGCCCAGTGGGGCAGAGTTCATGCGTTTTGCACTTAACAATTTATCTGGCTGGGTATGAGGCAAAGCGACAATCTGCTGTTCCAGGTTGAGATCACAATGGGCATCAGGAAGATGCCCACGCAGGGCCATTCTGACCATACTTTTTTGCTGACCCTGGGCGTCATAGAACGTCAGTAACTGTGGCGCCTGCCAGGTCACTACGCCGCCTGGAGCAACTTCTGCCATCTTGATCAGTTCGATTTTCAGTAACACATCACTGGCGCGCAGCGTTTTGTCGGCCGCTAACGGACCCTGAACCTGACTGTTTAACGGTTTCCATGCGTTAAACCCGGCGTGGCGGATAAAGAAGCTGACGCGGATGCCAATGCCTGGCATGCTGGTTTCATACACATGATCCCCGGTCATTGTTCCTGTCATCAGGCCGTTCACGGTAACAGGCCGATTTTCACCGGGTTTACCACACAGCAACTCTGCGTCGTTATGCGCCAGATTGCCCAGTATGCCGCGTTTGACATACAAGGTACTGCCAACGGGGGCGGTTTCTATATCCTTTTGGAGCACCGCATCCATGTCGATGGAGAGCACCCCGGCGGTATTGTCATTACAGCAATGGCCGTACGTCGAAAAAATACACAGGCCAAGGGCAAGTAAATGGGGAAAAATAGATTTCAGGCTCATCGCGCGCATCCTTAATGGCATTCCAGCGTGATCATGGTGACAAGCATCTCTGCCGTCTCTTCAGACAGTTTGAAAGGCGCACGGCAGCTTTGATTATTTTCAAGCGAGACCCGTAATTCGCCCTCTTCCTGAGCGCCATCAAAATAGACAACGCCCTGGTCGCCAACGAAAAAGCGGCCCGGCGAACCCTCCAGCGTAACCATTGAACCAAACGGCAGCGCTATACCATTTGTGGTAAGCGTTGCCATAACCTTGCGGCCTGAAGTGGCTTCAAACTGCGCCAGCACGATGGCATCTTTCGTCGGTACGACGGTGGTGGAGATGCTTTTCAGCGTCACATGGCGGTCAACTTTGTGAGGATCGAATTGGATCTGCTCTCGGCTGTAAGGTGAAATATCTGGAACGGCGGTATAACCGCGCCAGTCGGTACTGAGATTTTTTCCGTTGGTTAAACCGGTGTGCGCAGCGCCAGGGGCACTGACCAGCGCCTGCGCGCCTTGTGCATAAGGGGCAAACGTCAGGCCGTGACGGTGCAGGATCATGCCGCCGTTCATACCCCAGGTGACTTGTTTGCGGTCAGGATCCTGGTTGTAAGCGACAGTCGCGTTGCCCATCCGTCCGTCATATCCCAGATTGAGGCTGCCGTTGTCGCCGCTGGTGCCGCCATCTTTTTTGTCATAACCCATTTTTACGCCATAGTTCAGTGCATTGGCGTCAAGAAGATAACCCGTCACGCCAAGTGACTGAGATACATCTTTTTTAAGGTTTCCGTTGGCCATATACGTTACTGACGGCCTGGAGAGGAAATCACTAAATGTACCCGACACGCTCAGGGTCACCTGTTTGTCCCAGTCGCTATCACTCCGGTCTTTAGACATGTTGAACCCCAGTGACAGGCTGTATTTATCAATCTGCAAATTCAGCCCCGTCTGGTACATCTTATTGCTGTTGTCGTTCTGATAGCGGGTATTGTTCGCCGACAGGTAAAATGAGCGCCCGGCACCCATATTCTGGTTTATCGACAGTGATGTCTGGCTGGATAACGTGCTGTCATCGTCGTTGTTGCCATCATTTTCCATTTTCAGTGAATCTGCCAGCGAGCGGAAACTACCGGAATAACGGCGATCGGTAAGCTGGATAGTGGTATCCGTCGGCGTAATGTAATTGGCATAGGAGAGGCGAAGGCTATTCCCCTGGCTGGCCGATTGCTGGCGGCTTGCTGCCCGGGATTTCTCAAAGGTGATATCTTCTGACAAGGCCCCTGCCAACCCTAAATCAAGCCCAAGCCCGAGGTTCAAGGCGTGATAGCGATCGGTGCTCATGGCTCCGCTTAGCAGCGTCATATTGTAGGGTAGTCCATATGCCAGCGTCGCCTGGGCAACATCCGGCGATGACACGGAGTTTGTACCCTCGTCAGCGGAATAACGGCCTAAAGCGAGATTGTATTTGATCTGCTTCGCACGCAGCAGCGTAGGGACCGAAGCGTATGCCTGGACATAATGGGTTTCCGAACCATCTGCTTCTGTGATGGTAACGTCGAGGTTGCCTCCGGTTGAAACCGGGGTGAGCTGGTTGATAGCAAAGGGACCAGGAGGAACATTGGTTTGATAAATAATATTGTCGTGATCGCGAATGGTCACTTTGGCATTGCTCTTCGCAATACCGCGCACAGTCGGCGCAAACCCTGACATATTGCCAGGATACATATCCATGTCGGTTGCAAGCTGTACGCCATTGATGCGCACGCTGTCAAAGGTGTCGCCACCGGTAAAAGTATCACCCATGACCAATTCCCCTTTCAGAGCGGCGATGGCGCGTTCAACATAGGTACTATTACTGCTCCACTTCGCAGACTTTCCTTCCTCCGAAGACACAGAGCCGTTATTACGTAACCGCCACGCGCCGAGGTTGATACCATTCATCAGGTTTGCGAAGGTTTCCGACCCCGTGCCACTGTGGCCTGCAATATCGCGAGACCCGGATATTTGGTATTCCGTCATCAGGGCAGGGATCCCTTCGTCCCACTCGTCTGCTGGCACCTCGTCATCGCTAATTTGCAATAGCATGGCCTGGGGAATAGTAATCGAGACCTTCATTTGGGCCTGATTGAAATGGGATTCGGCCTGTTCAATCGCTTTTGCCAGCGTTACACATTCAGCATGATCAAAATCAGAGTCGTTAAGCGTTACGCCCTGAGCCGAGAAGTCCACCCCAATACTCTTATAATCTTTATACGTCAGGCACGGGGTTGCATTTCCCTTCACATCTTTAGCTAAGAACAAATCTCGGGCACCAAACTCTTTATCATTAACCTTCAGCCTGACGTGATAACTGCCTTCATTAAAGGTATTACTCATAATCTTATCCAGATTATTAATCGTCGGAGCACCGCCAATAGCATTAAGCATAGCGGCGTCATAATGATCGGCAGAGAAGGCTATTTTTCCGGAAAATAAAACCAGCCCAACAACGGCGAAGTTAAAAAATTTAGTCAGGGGCTGCATAACAAAACTTACTCAAATTTATGATTTAAACGAAAAAGGTTTGCTGCTAACGCCAAAATCGTTAATACCAGACCAGGTAACAGTGAAACCAGCGGTGCTATTCTTAATTGAGAACGCTTTACTGCCTTTGGGGGGGATGACGCTATTATTGGTTTCTGCCGAAATCTTAATTTCTTCACCATTAATCGTGATTTTATCGAGGACCGCATAATTAGGAGAGTTATTCGTCGCCTTCACCTCGCCTGCAGAGGATTTGCTCCAGGTAATATTTTTGATAGTGGCTTCATTATTATCGGGCACGCCTGTTGGACGGAAAATGACTTTGATACGCTCAATAACGGCAACGGCCAGTTTGTTTTTTAGACTGACCTCACTATCCGTGAGGGAAGGAATGGATCGGACGTTTAACCAGAGCAGAGTTTCACGGTCGGTCGGTAGCCCACTTCCCTGGTAGATAATCTGGGTGATGCTTTCACTACCCGCGGTGAGCTGGAACAGCGGGGGGGTCACCACAAAAGGAAGCTTTTTACCGGTATAATCCGGGTTGCCGTTTGCATCCACCCAGCTTTGTACCAAATAATTACGTTTATCGGCATTGATTACCGTGATGGTCGCATCCGGTTCCGCTTGGCGATAAATGAGTCTGTTGGCACTGAGTGAAACAGATGCGTACGCATTGGGTAAAAAAGTGCCCAGCAGAATCAGTGGAAGTACAACCGATTTTATTTTCATATTATATATGCCATCAATAACTATTAATAAAAAAGCTGGCATATGATTTGCCAGCTTGGTGAGGGGAGTTAAGTTCAGAGATAGTTTATTTTTACAGAAACATCCGCTGAAACATTACCCGGTGAAACCATGCCGGGGTCATCACGTACCACGCCAGTGACGAGCATAATACGGCGAGTTCCATCAGTGCCAGAACCAGAGGCATCAAATGAAATTGTCTCCCCGGTATTTGCGTCAATATAATCCCAATTTCCTTCCTGATCATATCCCCAGAAACCAATAGCAGCATTGGTGGCTGGGTTGTCAGTTGCCGTGTTAGCAAATACGTGTTGATTATACGCACCCGCGGTACCTACAAATGAAATTGTGGCTTTTTGTTTTTCCGTGCATTTACGAAAATAAATTTCGATGGGTTGCATATTACTGGGCGGTTGAGTGGTATCACGACCTATTTGTGCGTTGTTGAAGTTACCATAGCTGACTGCAGCAGGAAGAGTAACCTCACATGGATTACCTATTACTTCACCAGTGATTTTTAGTTCATGTGGTGTATTCGTTGTCGCACTGGCTGTGCCCGCTATAAGCACCGGAACTAAGCATGCCGCGATAGCACAATATTTGCGATAGTTTTTATTGATAAACATACTGCATTCCTTAATCAACCGAATTATTGAAAACTTACGGTGATAATTCACGGTTGATAATTAAAAGAGATTTACATGGGTAATTTTCTGGAAACAGAAAAAAACTTAGAGAAAATCAATCTGGATTGTTGCAGTTGCATCAATAGTTCCCGGTTCCACGGCGTCAGTGCCAGTTTTAACGACCTTAGCCAACAAATTCATCATATTGCCGTTTGCGGAGATTGCAGCAAGCGGAGCACCGTTGACTTTTACTTGCTCGTGGTCGCCTGTCATCTTCCAGAATGCAACACCGACATTAGTTGCAGAACCAGCCGAGGTGGCGTTCGCGAGCACAGTGGTATCACTTGCATCGGCTGTGCCGGTTATTTTCAGTTGTGCCATCTGATTGTCTGCACAGTTGCTGATATTAATCGAAAGCGCCCCGATGGTTCCGCCAGTTGGATTGGTTGCACCCGTGCTTTTCACTGAATCTGCGTTGGTGGTCCCCAAATCCAGAGTGGATGGTACGGTGACAACACAAGGATTTGATTCTACTGTTCCCGTCACTGTCAGCGGGTAGGTTTCGGAACCTGTATAGGCATTAGCAGAACCAACGGAAGCCATAAATACCAACGCGACTGCTGCGGAAAGCGTAGTTTTTCTAATCATGTTCATTTTTAAGTCCCTTAAATAATGAAATATAAAAATTGTTAAGCCATGTCATTCAATAGCAGCCTAATTATCCCTGAGGGTAACTCTTGCTTGCAATATGTTTGATGTCTGTTATTAGACACGCGCTACATTGCTGAGAGGTATTTTATTTGATTCAATGCGTTGTGATTATTTTTGTTTTGGCGGGAATGACCAGGATTGTCGTTCAGGATGTCTGTCGTATAGCACTTCAATCATCATTAATATTCTCGAGCGTGCGTTTCTGTCACGAAGTGGCATCATGCGTATTCTTGCGCAGCTACGATCAGGGGGCTATATAACGATAAAAAATGGTGTGCTAAAGAATGTTATGAATTTACTTCTGGATTAGTGATTTATGCTACCGTGAATCCTTGATGCAGCAGAAGAATAGGCTGTGTTCTGGTTATTGAGCAAGTCCGCAATAACCCTAAAACAGGGAAGGTGGGGTATGTTTAAGTTATATCTATCAGTATTTAAGTGGCAACTTATTAATACTAATAAGTATTCCTTTTTCAATGACAACATACCCTCCTTGTTTTAGTTTGGAAAGAATGCTCATTATCCCGCTGCGAGACAGACGGGTTTTGTCGCGAATGTAATGTTCTACGGGGGTATGCGCGCGAAAACTCTCCGGCTCATGCATCAGTTCGAAGAGCTGATGGCGTATCAGGCTGTAGGCATTTTCAGCGATGAGAACATAGGTGTTAAGCAAAAATTTATTGCTTAACACCTGCAAATGCCTGGCGAAGAGTTCCCATATGTTTTCTTTTGCCAGGATAGCATAGACCTCATCCATGGTGACTATCGCCATCTGGCACGCCGTGCGGGTTTTGAGGGCACATTGCACCTGATCGGTCTTCAGGCTGCAAAGCCCAAGGATGGTAGGCCCCGTCAGTACACCGCCAAGCATCAGCTGGTCAGCATCAAGATGAACGGTCACCAGTCCGCCTCGTATGATAATGCACTTCTGTGCTGCCCCTGTGCCAAAGCTGAACTTGCTGTTAGGCGGATACGCCTTAAATTGAAGGGACGGGCTCATACGCTCGACCAATTCAAGCACGTAAGGAGAGACTTCCTTCATCACTTCATACAGATCACGGCTCATATCATAACCCACTGAGAGTAATAGCGTTAAATTTAGCACTAAAACCTCATTTTTCCAATGAGTTATACAAAGGCCTCTTTTTATTAGTTATAACGGAAACTCAGACGCTCCAAAAATAGACATGCAAGTGATGGACGAAAATTGACTGCTGTCCGAAAATAGAACCCAGCCCAGAACAATAAATATCCAGCAATAATACTTTACGTCAGTATTACGGCTTTTATTGTGTCTGTGGTTATCCAGGCAGGTTAAATGGTTTGACCTGCGACTAATTGCAAAGTTTATAACCGGAATAAATAAAGGACGCTTTAAAATGAAAAAAATTTTACTTCTCACCACATTATCTATTGCATGCGCAGTTTCCAGTGTACCGGTTTTTGCAAATGATGGTACGGTGAAGTTTACAGGTGAAATCATTGATTCCGCTTGCACCATTGATATTGGCGCGAGTAATACAATGACCGTTGATCTGGGTAAAGTGGCCAAGACAGCATTTACTGGAAAAGACTCTGTTGCCTCCGCAACGAAATTTATCCTTAAAATGAAAGATTGTCCAAGTACTGTTACCAGTGCCAGCGTGAAATTTGATGGTACCGGTTATAAGGGTGATGACAGTGTTTTAGCATTAACGGATGAAACGGGTGTGGCGACTGGGGTAGCAATCGAATTGTCTGACAGCACCCAGACCGTAGTGCCTCTGTTCACACCATCAACCAGTGTGACTCTGGTAGAAGGCGCAAACGAAATGCCATTCTATGCACGCTATAAGCAAATGGAAACGGCTGTCACTGCAGGCCCTGCAAACTCTACTGCGCAGTTCACAGTAAATTACAACTAATTAGCCCTTAGTTTTAACTCCGCATCACGGGCCGATGCCCATTGGCCCGTGTTTATTTAAAGGTTATTTATGAAATTATTACCAAAGTCATTTTTAATTGGCCTGGTGGCTATGTTAACTGCATCTGCTGCCAATGCCGGTGTGGTTATAGGTGGAACGCGGGTTATTTATGATGGTGCAAAAAAGGAAGCTTCACTGAGCGTCAATAATCCGGACAGTGTTCCGTATCTTATTCAGACATGGATTGATACCCCGAATGGTGGTGTTGAGAAAGCTCCCTTTATTATCACGCCTCCATTGTATCGTTTAGACCAGGGGCAACAAAATGTGATGCGAATTGTTCGCGCGGGTAATGTTCCTGAAGATAAAGAATCTATGTTCTGGCTGAATGTGAAATCTATTCCGTCTGCTGAAAAGAAAGAAAATAGTCTTCAGGTTGCTGTTAAAACCCGAATGAAACTGATTTATCGCCCAGAAACATTAAAAGGCACCGTACCCGAAGATCTGGCCGGAAAATTAACGTGGCAAAAAGCGGGCGATCAAATTCAGGTGACTAACCCAACGCCTTATTACATGAACTTTAACGAAATTAGCGTGGCCGGAAAAAAAGTTGCTGAACCGACCTTTGTTGCACCAGGTTCAAGCGCGCGTTTTGCGCTGCCGACAGGAGTCAGTGCGGGGTCCGTGGAATTCAAAATAATCACTGATTTTGGCGGTATAGGCGAAGCCCATAAAGCCGCTATCTGATTGAGATAAACCTCTCCCTGGCATACAGGATTGTGCGGGTAAAGGCAGGTGTGAAGCCTGCGATGAAGGAGTAAAGAAGTAATGAGTAAAGTGATGCAATCCCGGTCGTTCAAGCCCGCTCGTCTCGCATGCCTGATCGCACTGGCGTTACCTTGCATGCTGTCTGCTGCACATGCACGAGAGTATTTTAATCCAGCATTACTGGAAGTGGATAACCCCGCCTCTAAAGGGGTGGATCTTTCGACGTTTGAGGACGGTTCACAGGCTCCAGGCAAATATCGCGTGGATATCGTTATTAATGACCAGATCATTGATACCCGTGAGCTGGAATTTAAAGCTGAGAAAAATGCTTCGGGTGAAGAAAAGCTTCAGCCATGCCTCTCTGTCGGTTTATTACAGAGTTTTGGGATTAAAACCAGCCTGTTTCCTGATTTGGGCAAAGACGGCGAGTGCGCCCGGCTGGCCGCCATTCCGGATGCATCGGCTAAATTTCTGTTCAACGCGCAAAAACTGGTCCTGAGCATACCTCAGGCGGCACTTTCCCCTCAGGCGCGGGGCTATGTGGCACCCGAGTTGTGGGATGAAGGCATTAACGCCCTGTTGCTGAACTACAGCCTGAGCGGGGATAACACTCATGCACGTAACGGAAATGGCAGTGACAGTGATAGCCAGTACGCCAACCTTCGCCCTGGCGTGAATATTGGGCCATGGCGTATTCGCAACTACACCACCTGGAACAGGGATAATGACGGTCAGGATAAATGGGATACGGTTTATACCTACGCTCAGCGAAACATTATTGCCCTGAAAAGTCAGCTCACGCTCGGCGACAGCTCATCGCCCTCCGACGTATTTGACAGCATTCCGTTTCGCGGTGGCCAGTTGGCCTCTGACGATGAAATGTTGCCGGATAGCCTGAAAGGCTACGCACCCGTGGTGCGGGGGATTGCCCGAACCAATGCCCAGGTCGTGATCCGTCAGAACGGCTACGTGATTTACCAGAGCTATGTGGCGCCGGGCGCATTTGAAATTACGGATATGTTCCCGACCGGTGGCTCCGGCGATCTGAATGTCACCGTAAAGGAAGCCGACGGCAGCGAACAAAACTTTATCGTACCCTATGCGTCTGTGCCGGTTTTACAGCGTGAAGGTCGTCTGAAGTACAGCATCACCGGGGGGCAATATCGCTCCTATAACAGCAGTGTTGATAAAACATCACTGGCACAGGCTACGGCGATTTACGGTCTGCCACGAGGCTTTACGGTTTATGGCGGGTTGCAGGAAGCGAGTAAATACCAGTCACTGGCGATGGGTCTGGGCAAAAACATGGGCGATATTGGCGCCGTGTCCGCTGACGTGACCCAGGCCTGGTCCACGCCTGAGGACCAGAACAAGGAAAGCGGCCAGTCGTGGCGCGTTCGTTACAGCAAGAACTTTACTGACACGGGTACCAACTTCTCCATTGCGGGTTACCGTTATTCAACCGCAGGGTATTACAGCATGCAGGAAGTGCTGGACACCTACGGCGAGGACACCTCAACGCAGAATCGTCGTCGTAACCGTGCTGAGTTGACCATCAGCCAGACGCTGGGAGCAAAGCTGGGCGCATTAACCGCCAGCGCGGTGCGGGAAGACTACTGGCAGCAGGACAAAAGCATGGAGTCCTATGGCGTGAGTTATAACAACTCCTGGCACGGGGTTTCTTATGGTCTGAATTATACCTACAGCAAAAACTCGGATGCCGGCGGCACCAGTGGTGGGAAAATTTATGACAATGACCAGATTTTTGCGATGAATGTCAGCATTCCTCTGGACCGGTTCCTGAGCAACACCTGGGCGAACTACAGTCTCAATACCAGTAAGCAGGGTAACACCACGCATACGGTGGGCATGAGCGGTACCGCGTTACAGGGGAATGCGCTGAGCTGGAACGTGCAGGAAGGTTACGGTACGGACGACATTGGCAACACCGGTAACGCGAATGCCGACTATCGCGGTACCTACGGCGAAATGACGGCGGGTTATAGCTACGACAAAAACAGCGACCGTATGAACTACGGCCTCTCTGGCGGAATCCTGGCGCATAGCGACGGCATTACTCTGGCACAACCGTTCGGTGAAACTATTGCGCTGGTGAAGGCACCTGGCGCGAAAGGGGTAGGGGTGGCGAACCAGACCGGTGTGAATACCGATTACCGCGGTTATACAGTGGTCGGCAATGTCAGCCCGTATCGTAAAAACGATCTGGCGCTGGATACAGCAACATTACCGGATAATGTCGAACTGGATCTCACAACCAAAACCGTTGTGCCGACCCGCGGAGCGGTAGTAAGGGCAGACTACAATACTAATTTAGGGGACAGAGTACTTTTAACCCTATTGCGGAAAGGGAATATCGTCGTTCCATTTGGCTCAGTCGTGTCTATTAATAAATCTCAACAGTCTTCGGCATTTATTGTTGGCGAAAGTGGAGTGGTTTATATGTCTGGCTTGAAAGATGGTGATGATATAACTGCCTCGTGGGGGAAATCACCGGATGAACAGTGCAGTGTTGTATATAAACCAAATAGAACAAACATTGTTGCTGGAATTATCCAGTACACCGCAATATGTAATAAGTAGGTGTCAGTTATGAAAATCATAAAACTTATCAGTTTACTGTTCGTGTTATGGACCTCTGCGTCTTATGCGGATTGTAATCTTGTTACTAAAGCTCTCTGGACAGTCAATATTCCTCCAGTGACTGTTCAACGAGATACTCCCGTTGGAACGGTATTGTGGCAAGGATATGCCCCATACACAACCGCTGGCTATATTGGATGCAATCATGAAGGTTTTCCCGATTCCAGAATATTGTTAGTGGGTAGTGATACAGGTCTGAAAACAGGGACATCCGCTGTCTATACCACGAATGTTCCTGGTGTCGGGTATGCATTGTCGTATGCGTATGATGACAGCTGGTCAACACCCAAGCCTTTCCCAAGCGAAACTGACGTGGGAATTACGGATGGCGGTCTATCAATTCAAGGTAATGCATATGTGAGATTAATTAAATATGCGAAAGTGGAATCTGGAGTGTTAAATTCGGGACAGTATGGTGTCGCTAAAATGTATCATTCCATTGATTATATGGAAATCAATATAAGCGCGTCGCAAATAACATCCGTTGCCTGTTCAATAAATACGCCAAACTTAACGTTTCCAATTGGCGATGTGCCTGCGTCAAGCTTTGGAAACAGTGTTGGGCCTTTTACGGATAAAACCAGTACGCAAAATCTCGGGCTGGACTGCGACGCCGAGGCCAATATAAATGTTGAGCTTAGCGGGACACAAAACCCGGACATTACTGATGACAGTGTCCTCGCCTTAAATAACCAGGGGGACGCTGGAACAGCAAAGGGCCTTGGCGTACAGCTTTTATATAACAGTGTGCCACTTAAACTCAACGATCGCATCGTTCTGAAAAAATCCAGCGGTGGACAGGAAACTTTCCCGATTACCGCGCGTTATTACCAGACTAAAAATTCCGTTACACCGGGTGATGCCAGTACGTCAGCCACCGTAACATTAACTTATCAGTAATGAGTATTCGAAACTTTAATATTCTGTAATGATCAAATAGGTGAAATATTATGAACAAATTCTTCGCATCTTTCGCGGCATTAATGGTCGCCGTCCTTACCGTGGGTCCGGCGCTGGCCGCTGATACGGTGAGTATTAATGTCACCGGCAAAGTGGTCGCCTCACCTTGTACCACCATTAACGGTGGCAATAATACACTGGATGTCGATCTGGGATCTAACATTCAGGCAGCCGATTTGGCGGCAGCGAATTCAGGCTCAACGATGAAAACGTTTGATTTGCCTTTAACCGGCTGCCCTTCGGGAACCACAAATATTAAAGTCACCTTCTCCGGGACTGCGGACGGGACCACCACCACACTCTGGAAAAATACCGCCCCAACACCAGCAACAAACACTGCAGTGGAGCTGTCGGAGCAGGGTACTGGAACGCTTCTCAGCAATGGTTCGACGCTGACGGCACCGGTAACGTCTGGCGCAGCAACATTTAAGCTTCAGGCCCGTGCGTTTTCTGCTGTCGGTTCGGTCACCCCGGGTGATATTTCATCTGTGATTGTGGCGACGTTTGAATATCAGTAATGCAGACAGAGCCGGCTAACTGGCTCCCAGGAGAATGTGATGACGGGATCTCGCTTTATTTTCATGTTGCCTTTGCTCTCGATAGTGGCAATCGCTAATGCAACCGACCTTAATATCAGCGGTAAAGTTGTGGCCTCACCTTGTACCGTAGATACAGCATCAGTGAGCAAGGAGGTGGAGCTACCCCGATTGCAGGCACACAGTCTGGCTGATGCAGGAACAGGGGGAGAATGGGTCGATTTTAATCTCGACCTGAATAATTGCCCGGTGAGTACCAGTCAGGCCACGGCAACGTTCTCAGGAACGCCTGATGCGAATGATTCAACAGCGTATAAAAATACCGGCACGGCGAGCAATGTTGCGTTGCAACTGTCAGCAAAAGACGATGCTGATACGCTTTATGCAAATGGAAGTAATATGAAGGCAGATATTAATAGTTCAACGCACAGTGCGACATTTCCACTTTCCGCCAGAATGTACTCACCGACGGGAGGGGTAACGCAAGGAACTTTTATTTCGGTCGTCAATATTTCGTTCACCTATCAGTGATAGACGTTAAAACATGGCGTGCAGATTTGTACGCCAGATACTTTCGGCGCTTTATTATTTAGAGTAGGCATAATGGAACATTTACCGGTAACTGCCCTTAAACCTGTCGAACAAGTTCAAATTATTAGTAATGCTTTACTTCCTTTTTGCAAGAAACATTGGTTCGAGAGTAACAAAAAGATAAAATTTTCGTATCGCAACGCTCCTGTTTGCTATCTGCTGTTGGAGGGAACCGTTACAATTAGACGTGGAAAAGATAGCTTAGTAGTATCCAACGCATATGCACCAACCGTCTTAGGCCTGACGAACCTGCTTACTCCAGTGGATAAAGACTATTATTTGCGGGTTGAATCACGTGCGACGATTGCTGTAATTGTTGCAAACTCTGCCCGTCGTATTATTTCTGAAATGCAACTTTGGGAAAACGTGAGCGCATTAATGAGCTATATGATTTGTCGTCAGGCTTCTCATAGTTCACGGATGATAGTAAAAAATAATTATGAAATGGTGTACGCAAACGTTTTAAAGTTAATGAGAGAACCTCAGGAATTTAGAGAGGGCACGACGGTCGCGAAATACATTCAGGATCGTACCTTACTTTCTCGAAGTGGGATTATGAGAGCCCTTGCTGAGTTAAAGAATAAAAAAATCATTGTTATGAATGATGGTTATCTTATTAGTGCCTGATCCCATGGATTTATGGTAAATTATCGTGGGCAACTTTTAATATTTGTAATTATGATAAATATACTGACTAATGATACAGATGTATTTTTTAGTCATGGACTGAAACTTGTTATTTCAAAGCTCTTCATGTCGAGAGCAGACAGTGTGATTAATTTTTTTCTGGATCTGCTGAAAGTGATGTTGCTGATGCGGGTTTGATTTTTCTGAAGCTTATTCATGGCAGTAAATATGTTTGTCATGAACGACTTAAGGGTCGTAAAAAAATCCTTGATCATTGGTATAAACGATGTTGATGGGAACAAAACATTCAATGCGTTGCCGCACTGTTTTAACAGTATATTTTTTATTCAATATCATATTGAAATCTATCACATCCAGCGTATTTTAAATGACTTCATTAAGAATAAAACGGTAAAAACAAACCACCCAGGTGGTTATGATTGTAACGGCTTTGGGCTTTGTTGAATAAATCAGATTTGGGGTGAACACTCCCGTAGCCTGCCGTGCTTTCAGGCGACAAGGGATCCACCTGGAAAAGGGAAAATAAGCTGCGCTAAGGCTGAAGAGCTTAATAATAATGCACAGGCAGACTCTGTATTTTTAACGGTACCATTAATCTGTAAATCTGCTGAAGTATCTTGCGCATATGCAAATGCACAGCTTGATATACAAATAGCCGCTAATAATGCTGTTCTTAGTTTCATTTTTTAAATCCCTTTGATATTTGCTTACTGAAAACACAGAAAACACAGAAAACACAGAAAACAACCAGCATTAAGAGCAGCTTAGGGAATTATTAATTTGAACTTTTAAGAACCACAAAATTATACTGACGTATACAACAAATCAATAATAAGAAAGATAGGGTTTATTATTATTTAAAATAAATTAATTATTGGATTGGGTAATCTTTTTACGGGCGGGAATGTCGGCATAACCATCAGGCATTGGAGTAGCGTTCAGTCTCTGGCATCCAGCGTTCAATCAAAGCAGTCGCCTGTTGGGGGTAGCGTTCATGAATGTGTCGCGCCAGCCGCTGAACTTCCGGAATCATTGCCTGATCGCGTAATAAGTCCGCGACTTTAAATTCTGCGTTACCGGTCTGACGCGTCCCCAGCAGTTCGCCCGGACCCCGTATTTCCAGGTCCTTTTGGGCAATAATGAAACCGTCGTTGCTGTCACGTAAAACTTGCAGACGCATTTGCGCAGTTTTGGAGAGGGGAGATTTGAAGAGCAGTACACAGTGTGAGGCCACCGCACCACGTCCAACACGACCCCGGAGCTGATGAAGTTGCGCAAGGCCCAATCGTTCCGGGTTTTCAATAATCATCAGGCTGGCATTGGGGACATCCACGCCCACTTCTATCACCGTGGTCGCAATGAGTAAATGCAGTTCGCCCTGCTTAAAGCGCTGCATAACCTGCTGTTTATCGCTCGATTTCATACGACCATGCACTAGCCCGATTTGGAGTTCAGGTAGCGCCAGCTTTAGCTCTTCCCATGTGACTTCTGCAGCCTGGGCTTCAAGCAGTTCGGACTCTTCAATTAATGTGCACACCCAATAAGCCTGTCGGCCTTCCTGGGTACAGGCGTTGCGTACGCGGTCAATAATATCGCTGCGACGGGTGTCTGGGATAGCCACCGTCGTGACT
This sequence comes from Lelliottia sp., assembly GCF_045627565.1. Classification (NCBI taxonomy): domain Bacteria; kingdom Pseudomonadati; phylum Pseudomonadota; class Gammaproteobacteria; order Enterobacterales; family Enterobacteriaceae; genus Lelliottia; species Lelliottia sp. The sequence goes on from NZ_JAZQNX010000034.1 coordinate 23,658, forward strand.
GGCGTACGGCCGGGCGGCAGTTCATCAATGGTTGAAGTATCGAGATCGGCATACGCAGTCATCGCTAGCGTGCGTGGGATCGGCGTAGCGGTCATGATCAACTGGTGCGGGTGAAACCCCTGCTGCAGCCCTTTTTCCCAGAGCGCCAGACGTTGATGGACACCAAAGCGGTGCTGTTCGTCAATAATGACCAGAGCAAGACCCTTAAACTGAACCTGCTCCTGGAAAATAGCGTGAGTCCCGACGATCATTTGCACCAGGCCGCTGGCAATCGCTTCTTGCTGTGCGATTCGCGCTTTGCCCTTTTGCTTACCGGCCAGCCAGCCAACTTCTACGCCAAGTGGCGCAAACCAGTTTCGAAAGTTGTTGGCATGCTGTTCGGCGAGCAGTTCCGTCGGTGCCATCAATGCCACCTGTTTGCCGTGTGCGATTGCGCGTAAGGCAGCCAGGGCGGCAACCAGCGTTTTACCGGAACCCACATCACCCTGCACCAGGCGCATCATGGGCACATCTTGCGCCAAATCATGCTCAATTTCGGCTGTGACGCGCGCTTGCGCATGGGTGGGTTTAAACGGCAGTGAAGCCAGCAGCTTATCTTTTAAATCATCACGGGCGGTGAGCGGCAACGCATGAAAACGTTGCGCGCCAGCGCGAAGCGCCAGCATGCTCAGGTTATGGGCCAGTAATTCTTCAAGGATAAGACGCCGTTGCGCCGGATGTTGACCACTTTCTAAATCGCTGAGCTGCAAAGAGGGAGGCGGACGGTGCAGGGTACGAATCGCTTCAGGCAGACTCATCATTCCTTGCGCCAACTCAGGCGGCAGCAATTCGGTAATGGCACAGGTATCAAGCAGTTCAAGGGCTTGATCGGTTAGTTTGCGCAGCGTTGCTTGCTTGATACCTTCGGTTGTCGGATAAACCGGCGTTAACGTTTCTTGTAATTCAGGAGTGGATAGATCGCCCTGCACGCGATATTCCGGGTGGATCATCTCCGCGCCGAATTTACCGCGTTTTGCTTCGCCGTAGGCCAGCACTCGTCGTCCCGCAGCAAGACTGTTTTTCATTGCAGCACTGAAATTGAAAAAGCGCAGGGTGAGGATGCCGGAGCCGTCGCTGATCTGGCAGGTCATCATTCGACGACCGCCAAAGGTGACGTTGCAGTTCAGGATTTCACCTTCAACCGTGGCATAAATACCGGGAAGGAGATCGCCAATGGCATAAAGCTGAGTGCGGTCTTCGTAACGTAAAGGGAGGTGAAGCAGGAGATCTTGTACGGTGTGCAGGCCGATTTTTGCGAGTTTGCTACTTTGTGCCGCGCCAACGCCAGTGAGTGAATTTAGCGGGATAGCGTCCAGCAGGCGGCCCTTCATGATTTATCCTGCGTACTGCATTGTGGACCACCACTCGGCATCAGCTTCGATTTCACCCTGCGCGTTAACGTGTGGATAGGGCAATTGCTTTTGCTTTGCTACGCGGGCGAGCACCGGATATCCGCCTTCAAACAACAATCGCTGCTGTTCTTCTTCTGGCAGCATGCTGTTTTTGCGTTCGTACATGCCTGCATTCTGACGTTGGCGCTGCGCCTCATAAAGGATTAACGCAGAAGCAACAGAGACATTCAGAGACTGTACCATGCCGATCATCGGGATAATGATGTCGCGATCGGCGAGATCCAGCGCTTCCTGGGTGATCCCGGTTTTCTCTTGTCCCATCAAAATACAGGTCGGACGGGTGTAATCGATCTCACGAAAATCAACCGCTTTATCAGAAAGATGGGTGGCCAGGATTTGCATTCCGGACGCTTTCAACTGCGCGACAGCCTCTGAAATCGTCGGGTGCGTTTTGACCGTCACCCAACTGTTGCTGCCGGCTGCACTGGACGCCATGGTACGCAGGCGATTGCCTGGCCAGACCGCGTGTACTTCATGTACACCCACGGCATCAGCGGTACGGACAATGGCAGAAACATTATGAGGTTTATGGACCTGCTCCATGCAGACCGTCAGATCGGGCTGACGTCTGGCGAGCATTTCGCAGATACGAGCATAACGCTGTGCATTCATCAGACTAGTTTCGGTTACGGGTGACTTTAATGACGTCTGGCATGACGCGAATTTTACGCATGATGTTTGCCAGATGTACACGGTCACGGGCAGTCAGACGGATAAAGGCGCTGTAAACGCGGCCATCTTTTTCTTCTGTATTCAGACTTTGAATATTGGAAGACGCCGTGTTGATGGCTGCCGTCAGGTTAGCCAGCGCACCCTGGTGGTTGAACATATCCACCTTAATTTCGGTGATGAATTCCTGCTCGGTCTCTTTATCCCACTCGACGGCCATAAACTTCTCAGGCTCTTTCTGATAGCCACGGATGTTACGGCAGGATTCGTGGTGGATAACCAGGCCTTTGCCTGGGCTCACGTGCGCAATGATTGGGTCGCCAGGAATCGGTCGACAGCATTTCGCGAAGGTAATCAGTACACCGTCTGCGCCTTTGATCGGTAAATGACCGTGGCCCTGCGTGGTTGACTGTACAGAAGAGGCATCGCCTTGCTGCAGGTTTTTCGCCACGACAACACTCATCGCATTCCCGAGACCAATTTCTGCCAGCAGATCGTCCAGTGCAGCGAGCTTCATACGTTCAAGTTCACGCTGGATATTCTCCGGCGGGATCTCGGCAAGCTTACGGCTGCCGCCCAACGCATGGTTGAGCAAACGGCGACCCAGGCTGACGGAATCATCACGCTTGAGGTTTTTCAACAACTGGCGGATTTTGGCGCGCGCCTTGGAGCTCACGACAAAGTTCAACCACGCCGCGTTTGGACGTGCACCCGGTGCGGTAATGATTTCTACCGTCTGGCCGCTGGTGAGCGGTTGCGAAAGCGGATACGGCTGGCGGTCTACGCGTGCGCCAACGCAGGCATGACCAATATCGGTATGCACGGCATAAGCGAAGTCGACCGGCGTAGCGCCTGCGGGCAGTTCGACAATGCGCCCTTCTGGTGTGAAAACGTAAATCTCATCCGGGAAGAGATCGGATTTGACGCTCTCGATAAATTCAAACGAGCTGCCGGCGCTTTGTTGTAGCTCCAGCAAACTTTGCATCCAGCGCTGCGCGCGGATTTGCGCGGTCGTGCTGGTTTCACCGTGCTCTTTATAAGCCCAGTGCGCAGCAACACCCATTTCCGCCATTTGATCCATGTCTTCGGTGCGGATTTGCACTTCGACCGGCACGCCGTGTGGACCAATCATGGAGGTATGCAAAGATTGATAGCCGTTCGCTTTTGGAATGGCGATGTAATCTTTAACACGACCTGGGCGCGGTTTGTAAAGGCTGTGCATCTGACCGAGAACACGGTAGCAAGTGTCCGAGTCATGGACGATAACGCGAAACGCGTAGATATCCATGATTGAGTGAAAACGCTGCTCTTTGAGCACCATTTTGCAGTAAATAGAGTACAGGTGCTTTTCGCGACCGCTGACGCGGCACGGTATTCCCGCTTCCTGTAAACGTCCTTCAATTTCAGAGAGGATCTTTTGAATCATCTCTTTACGGTTGCCACGCGCGGCTTTAACGACTTCTTTAATCACACGATAGCGGTTTGGGTACAACGCTTCAAAACCCAGCTCTTCAAGCTCAGTTTTAATGTGATGGATACCTAAACGGTGCGCCAGTGGGCTATAGATTTCGAGCGTTTCGCGGGCAATGCGACGACGTTTGTCCGGGCGTAATGAGCCCAGCGTGCGCATGTTATGGGTGCGGTCAGCCAGTTTGATAAGAATGACGCGGATATCCTGCACCATCGCCATGATCATTTTGCGGAAGTTTTCGGCTTGCGCCTCTTTCTTGTCGCGGAATTTCAGCTTATCAAGCTTAGAAACCCCTTCCACCAGTTCGGCAACGCTTTTGCCAAACAACTGTTCCATATCCTGGTAGGTGGCGGGGGTATCTTCGATCACGTCATGCAGGAGCGCAGCCATTAGCGTTTCGTAGTCGAGTTTCATCTCGGCCAGAATACAGGCCACTGCTACCGGGTGCGTGATATAGGGTTCACCGCTTGAACGTGTTTGGCCCTCGTGAGCGTCACGTGCAACGAGATACGCCTGCTGAAGACGTTTGATTTGGTCTTCTGGCAGGTAGTGTTGAATCAGCTGATTCAGGCTTTCAAACAGATACAAGGGCGACCCGCAGGTTTAATTAACGACGGCCTTCAGCAATGGCGGTTACGGCCTGCAGTTCTGCGGCTTCCTGCTCTTGCTGCTCCTGGCGCTCACGTACGTCGAGGATCTGGTTGGTGATCAGACCTTCTTCGATTTCGCGCAATGCGATAACGGTGGTTTTATCGTTTTCTTCTGGTACCAGTGGATCTTTGCCGCCGGACTGCATCTGACGAGCGCGACGCGCGGCGACCAGTACCAGGTCAAAACGGTTACCAATTTTCTCTACAGCGTCCTGAACAGTTACGCGTGCCATACTTATAGTGCTCCACAGATGAAGAAATGACTGGGCATGATACTGAATGTGGGTTCAGTCTGCCAACAGTTTGGTGATTAAAGCGTCATGTCGCTGCTTCTGGCGGCTCATACGCAGTCGTTCGGCGCGAATAATAGTCTTAAGATCGCCAAGAGCGGTATCAAAATCATCATTCACAATCAGATAATCATATTCAGCGTAATGGCTCATTTCTGCAACTGCCTGGGCCATACGTTTCGCAATGACTTCTTCGCTATCCTGACCACGTCCGCGAAGACGGCGGTCCAACTCTTCTTTTGACGGCGGTAGTATAAAAATACTGCGAGCCTGCGGCATCTTACTACGGATTTGCTGGGCACCTTGCCAGTCGATGTCTAAGAACACATTGACGCCCGTTGCCAGAACCTGCTCGATAGTTTCTCGTGAGGTGCCATAGTAATTACCGAATACTTCGGCGTGTTCAAGAAACGCTTCTCTGCCAATCATCGTTCTAAATTCATCATGATTAACAAAGAAATAATGTTCACCGTGTACTTCACCTGGACGCGGCTGACGCGTGGTGTGAGATACCGACACTTGCGTATCGTACAGCGGTTGGGTTTTTAACAGTGCCTGAATCAGGCTGGATTTACCCGCGCCACTTGGAGCAGAAACAATATAAAGCGTGCCTTGAGCCATGAGAGTCTTTCGTATGTGTTAGCGATTAAGTCCTACATACGGGCTTATTATACACGTCGCCACGGTGTGACGTAGCCTTTGTCACACTTTTTCCCCTGGATTATTGATTTTTGCGTGCCGTTTTCCAATTTTCTTGTCCCTTTGCAGCCCAAAAAAATATTACATGGAATGCCCCTCGTAAAGTGCATCTTTGCGAGTAGTCAGACCCCAAACCGGACCGTTATAACTTCCGCAAACCAGGGAGGATTAACGATGTGGAAATGGGCTGGCGTGGTCGTAATGGTGTGGAGTAGCTATGGAACAGCGATATGCCCTGCGTGGTCGCATGCCAAAGCGGAACAAGAAATTGCGGGGTTAAACGCACAAATTTCTCGCTGGAACGATGCCTACTGGCAAGAAGGTAAAAGCGACGTGAGCGATGAGGTTTATGATCAACTCAACACCAGATTGAAACAGTGGCAGCAGTGCTTTAATCATGAGCCTGCGACAGAGGATATTCCTCCTGCTAACGGAACACAGCGACACCCTTTTGCACATACGGGTGTGCACAAGGTTTCTGGCAAAGAAGAATTGCGGCAGTGGATGCATTCACGACGCGATTTGTGGGTCCAGCCTAAAGTCGATGGTGTGGCAGTCACATTGGTTTATCACAAAGGGAAGTTGGTGCAGGCGATCAGCCGTGGTGACGGCGTGAAAGGTGAAGACTGGACCGCAAGAGTACAAGCTATCCCCTCTGTCCCTTTAAACGTGAAGGGCGTACTTTCGGAAAGCGTTCTGCAAGGGGAAATTTTTTTACGGCGTGAAGGACACATTCAGCAGCAGATGGGAGGGATGAACGCCAGGGCTAAAGTAGCTGGAATGATGATGCGTCAGAATAACAAGACGGTACTGGAAAATCTCGGCGTCTTTATTTGGGCCTGGCCCGATGGTCCACAGTCTATGCCGCAACGTCTTTCTGAGCTTACTAAAGCCGGTTTCAACCTGGCAGCACAGTATACGCGAGCAGTTAGCACGGCAGATGAGGTTGAGAAAAACAGAAAGGAATGGCTGACTTCCTCTCTTCCTTTTGTGACTGACGGCATTATTGTTCGATCCTCGGTTGAGCCAGTAGGTGAGCTGTGGTTACCGGGAGAAGGGGATTGGGTCGTCGCGTGGAAGTATTCGCCGGTTTCGCAGGTAGCAGAAGTTAACGCTATTCAATTTGCGATTGGACGCACGGGTAAGATTTCCGTTGTGGCCGTACTGGAATCAGTACAACTGGATGACAAACGTGTGAAGCGCGTTAATCTCGGATCTGTGAGCCGTTGGCAGGCGCTGGATATTGCGCCGGGCGATCAGATCCTGGTAAGTCTGGCCGGTCAGGGCATCCCGCGAGTGGATAAAGTCGTATGGCGTGGAAATGATCGAAAAAAGCCAGCACCGCCTGCATCGCGATATCACTCATTCACCTGCTTCTATGCTTCACCTGAATGTCTGGAGCAATTTTTTGCCCGACTGGTCTGGCTAGGTTCAAAGCAGATTCTCAATATGGAGGGATTGGGTGATTCGAGCTGGCGACTATTACATCAGACTTATCATTTTGAACACATTTTTTCCTGGCTGGCTGTAACGCAGGAACAAATAGAAAAGACATCAGGTTTGAATCCTGTACGACGTTTACAGCTATGGCATCGTTTCGAGTTTGCTCGCCATCAGCCTTTCAAAAAATGGATAAAAGCGCTTGGCATACCCTTACCACAAGCCGCTGCCAACGCGTTGAGCGTTCAGTCATGGCGCCAATTACAAGACAAAGATGCGGTGAGCTGGAATCAGCTCCCCGGCATCGGTACAGAGAAAGCGCGAAAATTGGTAGAGTTTGTACACGATCCGCAGATCACACGTCTTGCCACCTGGCTTGGTGAGCAAGGTATTGACGGGTTCTAAAGCGAACCCGCCTTGGCTTTTCGCCATGGTGTGTGCCTGTCCGGCGAACTGAAGGTATCACGTAATTGATCGTAATCGAATATATGACGTCCGCCATCCATAACCGGGAATAACGTGGGTTGCTGATAGCATTTTTCCAGTACCGAACCGCAATTTTCAGTACCCGTAGAGATGCCAAGCCAACTGAGCATCAATTCATAGTTATTTGCCGTCGACCAGAAACCCGGAACCCAGCCCAACTGCCGTTTTTGACTGGAAATGGCTGGCTGGCTGTACCAGATAAATTGTGGAACTTCGTAAGCCTCTTTACTCGGATTACGTGAACCATGCATATAGATGGATTTCAGTTTAGGGTTTTTTTCTAACCCGTGATCTGAAAAATACAGAATCGAAGAGGCACTGCTTTGCAGGCGCTTGGCAACTTCGCCAATAAAGTAATCGGTAAAGCGAATTGCGTTGTTATAGCAATCTTCATATTTGTTGCCAGTATGAAGAATATCTGCAGATTCAGGGTAGCGGTCACAAGCCATTTCGTGGCTACCGTTTATATGTAAAACGATAAATTTCTTACCAGGATTCTTCAGCGCTTCGTCAAGCGCCGGTAGAAGCTCGGTATCATACTGAGTGTTGATCCACTGTGCTTTTTGACTGGTAGAGGCGATGGCAACAATATAATTATTGCTCTTTCCGGAGTTGCCTTGAGCACTGATCCATTCGGTGTAATAACCCGTTTTTCGCGCGATGTTGACGATATTATCTGCGAGTTTGTCGACGGTGAAATTATCCGGATCGGCTTTGCTTAATATCATCGGCACGGCAAGTACGGTGGCTGAAGCTGGGGCAATTGCATGCGCAAAAATCAGGGCATGATTTTTAAATGCAGACTCGACAGGTGTCGTATTCTGGGGAAATCCATAAAGCTGCATGTTGCTGCGACGGGCGGATTCACCCACTATCACGACATAGTTTTCGATGCCCGTCTCATGGTACTGCAGTGCGGGATAATGCACATTCTGTTGACCAATTTTCTCCGCCAGTGCGCTGTCTCGTCGCGCAATAATAAATTCAGAGCCCGTGTAAAAAGGAGTATTGGTCAGAATGCGTGAGCTAAGCGGATAGTAGACTTCAAGGTCTTTACGCTTTTTTAACCAGTTGGCCGTTGAGTACCAGCCCATATAGCCAACCAGTAAGATCAGTCCTACCCCTTTCGCGCGATCTCCGACGTTTTCACTGAGCGATTTAATGGCATACCAGGTGATAAAAAAGTAGGCGATGACAACCGGGAAAGTATGACCATATAGCCCCGACATACTCTTCGCCTCGGCGATATGGGTGGCCATGATACTCATGGCAAAAACGGTATTAAACTCGCTTTGGTAAACATCCCAGGTACTGAATGCGATCGCAAAATTGAGGGTCAGGGCTGCGGTAAGGATGAACGAAATAATTTTACCTGGGATGCAGCGATAGATTGCTGAGGCACTCCATAAAAGCAGGATGTTGCAAATCGCAATACGTACCGCAAAACGTGCTGGTTGCGTGAAGAACACTGGCCATAATTGAATAAGCACAGAGAGAAGCAGCAAAATCAGAAAATGGCTGCTGAGTTTTTTATTTATGGTGAGAACTGCAGCTTTTGCAAATGGCATCGATTCTGAACGCAAATTTCCAGGCGGGGTAAACGAAAGGTATTATATTCGTTTTTCGCATTGGCATGGGACATCTAAAAGTGCTTTTTACGGCTGTTATGCGCCTTGCAAGAGCTTAGTGTGAGTCATGCGTGTAATGAAACACGGGAAGTCCCAACTTTAAGCGTAGTGCCAACATCCGCGCGGTAAAACCAAAGAGTAACGTCGCGATGACAACGAAATCAAGACTCGAGACATAATGTTGCAAAGCGATGTACAACACCGCGGAGGCAAAGGAAATGCCGGCATACAGCTCTTTCTGAAACACGAGTGGAATGCGTTTACAGAACATATCACGGAGAACACCGCCAAAAACACCCGTCACAACGGCGGCGATAGAGGCAATGATCGGCCCTTCCCCCATATCGAGAGCAATTTGCGCGCCGATAATCGAAAACACCACCAATCCCACGGCATCCAGAATCAGGAATAAACGTCGCAAATGGGGCATCACTGGGGCGGCAATCGTGGTCAACACAGCGGCAATTGCGACGATCACCACGTACTCGGGATGTTTGACCCAGCCCAACGGATAGTGGCCTAGCAGGATGTCGCGAACGGAGCCGCCGCCCAGAGCGGTTGCTGTGGCGATAATAATCACGCCGAACGTGTCCATCCGACGACGTCCAGCGGCCAGCGCTCCTGTCATGGCTTCGGCAGTAATACCGACCAAATATAAAATGTGTAGCAGCATCTCTTCCCCCTGTTTGAGCGGGCTAGAGTAACGTTTTGCAGAACATATCACGAATCAGATTTTTTGTGCATGGTCATGAAAGAGATACTTTTACTCATACACCTTTGCTGATATTAGAGCTTGTGGAGCGGTTAATGGATTTTTATGCATTAGTTTTTTTCATCATTAAAGATGTATTTCTGCTAACGCTACTCACTGCACAGCGAATGGTTGGGAAGAGTTAATCTGAAGCGATATTTGAGCCGTCCTTACTCCGTGAGGCACAAAAAAAGCCATTGTTATAATGGCTTTTTTAGTCAGGCTTGGAAGTAAATGACGTTACTCAATGTTCTGAATCTGCTCGCGCATTTGCTCAATAAGCACTTTCAGTTCAATGGCTGACGTGGTGACTTCGGCGTTGATGGACTTAGATGCCAGCGTGTTCGATTCGCGGTTAAATTCCTGCATCATGAAGTCGAGACGACGGCCAACGGCTTCTTTTTTCTTGAGAATGTTGTACGTCTCTTTAACGTGAGCGTCGAGTCGATCAAGCTCTTCCGCAACGTCAACACGCTGTGCCATTAGCACTAACTCTTGCTCAAGACGGGTGTTTTCAAGCTGAACTTCAGCATCTTCAAGTTTGGCAATCAGGCGTTCGCGTTGCCACTGCAGTACTTCGGGCATGTGAGCACGCACTTTGATGACTTCTGCACTGACACCTTCGAGGCGCTGTTCAATCATGCCTTTTAATGCCTGACCTTCCGTTTCGCGCGCCTCGATAAAATCATCCAGAGCCCCATCGAGCGCACCGAGGATTTCGGTGGTGATCGCGTCCAGGTCTTGCTCTCCAGCGGCCATAACGCCAGGCCAACGCAGGATATCAACCGGGTTGATTTCACCTTCGTCACTCTGCATTTTGACCCAGTTCGCGGCATTCACCAGCTGTTTAGCCAGTTTTTCATTGAGGATCAGCTCCCCTTGAGCGCTCGCATCGGGTTCAAAACGCAGGTTACATTCAACCTTACCGCGCGTCAGGCGAGCACGAATGCGCTCACGCACGACCGGCTCAAGGCTGCGAAACTGTTCTGGCATACGGAAATAAGTTTCCAGATAGCGCTGGTTCACCGAGCGCATTTCCCAGGTAGCGCTACCCCAGCTACCTTTGATTTCACGCCGGGCGTAGGCGGTCATACTGCGTATCATAGACATTCCCGTTTTTAGAGGAGAGATGGGGGATTATAGCTTTCGTGGCTTTCACAGGATAGGAATAAGCGACTTTAATCCGTATAATGCGCAGCCACATTCGTTTCAAGCCGGAGATATCATCATGCGTCCATCAGGCCGTAGCGCCAATCAGGTGCGTCCCGTCACCCTGACCCGTAACTATACAAAACACGCTGAAGGTTCCGTGCTTGTTGCATTTGGCGACACTAAAGTACTGTGCACTGCCTCTATTGAAGAGGGCGTACCGCGCTTTCTGAAAGGGCAGGGCCAGGGCTGGATCACGGCTGAATACGGTATGTTGCCGCGCGCAACGCATACGCGTAACGCCCGCGAAGCAGCGAAAGGCAAGCAGGGCGGTCGTACCATGGAAATCCAGCGTTTGATCGCTCGCGCACTTCGTGCCGCTGTCGATCTGAAAGTGCTGGGCGAATTCACCATTACCCTGGACTGCGATGTGATTCAGGCGGATGGCGGTACGCGTACGGCTTCCATCACCGGGGCATGCGTTGCACTGGCTGATGCGCTGAACAAGCTGATTGCTGCCGGTAAGTTGAAAAAGAACCCAATGAAGGGAATGGTTGCCGCTGTCTCCGTGGGTATCGTAAACGGTGAAGCGCTTTGCGATCTGGAATATGTTGAAGACTCCGCAGCCGAAACCGACATGAACGTGGTGATGACCGAAGACGGTCGTATCATTGAAGTGCAGGGCACGGCCGAAGGCGAGCCATTTACTCACGAAGAGCTTCTTACCTTGCTGGCGTTAGCCCGAGGGGGAATCGAATCTATTGTCACGACGCAGAAAGCGGCGTTAGAAAATTGATGTAAGGGCGACGTTGTCGCCCTTTTTTTTGTCCGTAGAAAAGTCTTGAGGAGCAAATCCATGAAACCTTATCAGCGCCAGTTTATTGAGTTTGCGCTTAACAAGCAGGTACTTAAGTTTGGCGAATTTACGCTGAAATCCGGGCGTAAAAGCCCCTATTTCTTCAACGCCGGGCTGTTTAATACGGGGCGCGATCTGGCTTTATTAGGCCGTTTTTACGCCGAAGCGCTTGTGGATTCAGGGATTGATTTCGACCTGCTGTTTGGTCCTGCGTATAAGGGTATTCCGATTGCGACCACCACGGCGGTGGCGCTGGCGGAACATCACGATCGCGACGTGCCGTACTGCTTCAACCGCAAAGAGGCTAAAACCCACGGTGAAGGCGGCAATCTGGTCGGCAGCGAACTGCAGGGCCGTATTATGCTGGTGGATGACGTGATCACCGCAGGCACGGCAATCCGTGAGTCGATGGAAATTATTCAGGCCAATGGCGCTTCGCTTGCTGGCGTGTTGATTTCTCTCGATCGCCAGGAGCGTGGCCGTGGCGAGATTTCAGCCATTCAGGAAGTTGAGCGTGATTATGGCTGCAACGTGATTTCAATTATTACGTTGAAAGACCTGATTGCCTATCTGGAGGAGAAACCTGAGATGGCGGATCATCTGGCGTCGGTGCGCGCGTATCGGGAAGAGTTTGGCGTATAAGGCATTTAGCCCGGTAGCGTGACGCTGACCGGGCTTCTCTCGTTTACTGCAGTTGCGCAGCCACGAGCGGCCAACGGGTGTCGAAATCATCCGTTGGGCGATATTTAAATTCACTGCGTACAAAGCGAGAAAGCATTCCTTCGCAGAACGCTAACAGCTGCCCCGCCAACACATTTTCATCAGTGGTGTAGCCTTCACCTTCACGCATTTTCTTTTCACGCAGAACCTGGCGCAACTGGGCTTCAATGCGTTCGAAAAGCTGATTGATACGTCCCTGAAGCTTGTCCTGCTCAAACATCAGGGCATGCCCTGTCATGATTCGCGTCAGGCCTGGATTGCGCTCGCCGAAACCTAAAATCAGTAAAACAATTAACCGCAAGCGTGCGGTGGTGTCTTTTTCATCTTTAAGAATCAGATTGATACGGGTAATGAGGCTGTCTTCGATAAACTCGATGAGGCTATCAAACATCCGCGTTTTGCTGGGGAAATGACGATACAGCGCCGCTTCTGACACGCCGACAGAGGCCGCCAGTTTTGCGGTAGTGATGCGTTGACTGCCATCGCTGGATTCAAGCATCAGAGCCAGAGATTGAAGTATTTCTTCGCGACGGTTCCTTTTCGCGGTTTGTTTTTCTGCCATGTTACAAAATACCCCTGAAAATAAGCGCCTGTCCGGCTGGCATCCACACAACGACCGCAAACAAGCGTTTGCGGTGTGTTATTGCATTATTACGCTGCGTGGTGCGTATCGTTGGGCTTATTTGCGCCCAGAGTGGCCGAAGCCGCCTTCGCCACGGTCGGTGGCATCAAAATCGTCTACCAGATTAAATTCAGCCTGAACCACAGGCACAAAGACCATCTGCGCGATACGTTCGCCCGGCTCAATCGTGAAACTGTCCTGTCCACGGTTCCAGACAGAGACCATCAGCTGACCCTGATAGTCGGAATCAATGAGCCCGACCAGATTGCCCAGCACAATACCATGCTTATGACCAAGACCAGAGCGAGGCAAAATCACCGCCGCCAGTGAAGGGTCTGCAACGTGAATCGCAAGACCTGTCGGGATCAGCGTGGTTGCGCCTGGCGCCAGCGCGACGGCGTCATCGAGACAGGCTCGCAGGTCAAGACCGGCGGAGCCGGAGGTGGCATAAGTTGGCAGCGGAAATTGCTGGCCAACACGCGGGTCCAGAATCTTAACGTCGATTTTTTTCATCATAACGGGTAACGATCTCGTCCAGTAATTGTTGGCCCAGGAGTTCCTTGCGCTCAAGCGGTAAGACTTTATCTCCATCCTGCCAGAAAAGGTGTAATGCATTGCTGTCGCTGTTAAATCCTTGTGTCGCCAGCGAAACATCGTTCGCACAAATCAAATCGAGATTTTTGCGGGTCCGTTTTTGCCGGGCGTATTCTTCCACATTATTTGTTTCGGCGGCAAACCCAACGACGTAAGGTCGATGGCTTTTTAGTGCGGCAACACCAGCGACGATGTCAGGGTTTTTCACCATTTTTATCGTTAATTCATCGCCTTGCTTTTTAATCTTGGCATCAGAAATGGTTTCGGCGCGGTAATCGGCGACGGCTGCGCAGCCGATAAATATTTGCTGCATCTGTGCGTGCGCTTGAACGGCCGCTTCCATTTCCAGCGCCGTCGTGACATCAATGCGCTGCACGAAAGGTGGCGTGGCTAACGAGACCGGCCCGCTGACCAGCGTGACCTTTGCTCCGCGTTTTGCTGCTGCCGCAGCAATGGCAAACCCCATTTTCCCGGAGCTGTGGTTCGTGATGTATCGCACGGGATCCAGGGGTTCACGTGTTGGACCGGCAGTAATCATGATGTTGAGATGTTGCAGATCGTTGACAGGCCCAAAATGCGTGGCGGCCATATCGACAATGGCGAGCGGATCGAGCATACGTCCTGGACCTACGTCCCCACACGCCTGGCTCCCGCTGTCGGGACCCCAAATCAGCAAACCACGTGATGCCAGAACCTCAAGATTATGTTGGGTCGCGGCATTGCGGTACATCTGCTGGTTCATCGCTGGCACGACGGCGACAGGTGCGGGCGTAGCCAGACAAATCGTTGAAACCAGGTCGTTGGCCATGCCCGCTGCAACGCGAGCGATTAAATCCGCCGTTGCGGGAGCGAGAATAACCAGATCTGCCCATTTGCCCAGTTCAATATGGCCCATTGCGGCTTCTGCGGCCGGGTCGAGCAGGCTATCGGATACCGGATACCCTGAAACGGCTTGTAGGCTTAACGGGGTAATAAACGCCTTACCGCCTTCCGTTATCGCGACCCGCACCTCCGCCCCGCGATCTCGCAAGCGGCGCACCAGGTCTGGCGCTTTATACGCAGCGATGCCGCCGCTCACGCCAAGAACGATTTTTTTGCCAGCCAGGCTCATCATGATTCTTTCCTGTTGGGTTTATCCAGAGGGAAACATTTTATCACAATACGAAAATCGACGTAAAAATGTGCGTGGTCCACTTTGCGAGGCGCTACGCAAGAACGAAAAGTCCCCGTCGAGTGGCGAGGATTCCTGTGTCAGCATAATGAAAGCAAAACAGGGAGAAGGGACATGGATGACGAGTTGACGCTTTTGCCGCGGGAGAAAATGCTGAGTTTTGGTATCACCTCACTGACGGACGCAGAGCTACTGGCACTTTTTTTGCGCACCGGTACATCAGGAAAGAGCGTGTTTGTATTAGCGCAGGAGCTGTTACAGCATTTTGGGTCACTGCACGGGTTACTGAACGCCAATCTGGACGAGTTTCGGTATGTCGAAGGAATCGGGCTGGCTAAATTTGCGCAGCTCAAGGGCATAGCCGAGCTCGCCAGGCGCTACCACAGCGTGCGGGTAATTGGCGATAATCCGCTGTTAAGTCCTGAAATGACGAAAGATTTTCTGCAGAGTCAGCTCTCTGATGCAGAACGTGAAGTCTTCATGGTGATCTTTCTTGATAATCAACATCGGGTGGTAAAACACAGCCGCATGTTTTCGGGAACATTGAGGCATGTTGAGGTTCATCCGCGAGAAATTGTGCGAGAAGCGATAAAAGTGAATGCAGCCGCCTTGATCCTCGCGCATAATCACCCCTCTGGTTGCGCTGAACCGAGTAAAGCCGACAAAGACATCACCGAACGTATCATCAAATGCTGTCAATTCATGGACATTCATGTACTTGACCATTTTATTATCGGTCGCGGAGAGTATGTTTCTTTTGCCGAACAGGGTTGGATTTAGACCCTTTCTCGCGATCCATCGGGATCTTTGTCTGTTCGGGACTTGAGCACATCGTCGAGTCAGCGTATACTACGCCACCTTTGAGAATCTCGGGTTTGGCATTTGGGCCTGGCAATCGAGAGTTCACTTAGAACCGCGATGACCGGGCTGTAAAGCCTGACGAGGCGCCGATACCCCATACGAAGCTCGAGCTAATTTGATTTTTGGAGAATAGACATGTCCCGAGTCTGCCAAGTTACTGGCAAGCGTCCGGTGACCGGTAACAACCGTTCCCACGCACTGAACGCGACTAAACGCCGTTTCCTGCCGAACCTGCACTCTCACCGTTTTTGGGTTGAGAGCGAGAAGCGTTTTGTCACCCTGCGTGTATCTGCTAAAGGTATGCGTGTTATTGATAAGAAAGGCATCGATACAGTTCTGTCTGAACTGCGTGCCCGTGGCGAAAAGTACTAAGTACTTAAAGAGGAAATAAATCATGGCTAAAGGTATTCGTGAGAAAATCAAGCTGGTTTCTTCTGCTGGTACTGGTCACTTCTATACCACCACGAAGAACAAGCGTACTAAACCGGAAAAACTGGAACTGAAAAAATTCGATCCAGTTGTCCGTCAGCACGTTTTATACAAAGAAGCTAAAATCAAATAATTTTAGATTCCTTGTAAAGAAAAACCCCGCAATCGCGGGGTTTTTTGCATTCTGGGTCTCTCAATGGAGGAAACATGCCTGAATTACCTGAGGTAGAAACCAGCCGTCGTGGTATCGAGCCGCATCTGGTGGGCGCGACCATTCTTCATGCTGTCGTGCGTAATGGTCGTCTTCGCTGGCCCGTTTCCAATGAGATACATACCCTGAGTGATAAGCCGGTTCTGAGCGTGCAGCGCCGCGCAAAATACCTGCTGCTGGAGCTACCCGACGGCTGGATAATCATCCATCTTGGGATGTCCGGGAGTTTGCGTATCCTCAGTGAAGAGTTACCTGCTGAAAAACACGATCACGTGGATTTGGTCATGAGCAACGGCAAAGTGCTGCGCTATACCGATCCGCGACGCTTTGGCGCATGGTTGTGGACCAAAGAGCTTGAAGGGCACAACGTGCTGGCGCATCTCGGTCCTGAGCCGCTGAGCGAGGTGTTTAACGCTGAGTACCTGAAAGCGCGGTGCGCCAAAAAGAAAACGCCGATAAAACCCTGGCTGATGGATAACAAGCTGGTGGTGGGGGTTGGGAATATCTATGCCAGCGAGTCGCTTTTCGCAGCCGGGATCCATCCGGACAGGCTCGCATCGTCGCTCTCAGAGCAAGAGTGCGAGATATTGGTGAAAGTCATCAAAGCTGTTTTGCTGCGCTCAATTGAGCAGGGCGGGACGACGCTGAAGGATTTCCTGCAAAGTGACGGTAAGCCGGGGTATTTTGCGCAGGAACTGCAGGTGTATGGCCGTAAAGGCGAGCCGTGCAGAGTGTGCGGGACGCCCATCGTGGCGTCGAAACATGCGCAGCGCGCGACGTTTTACTGCCGCCAGTGCCAGAAATAAGTTATTTGAGCTTTTCCATCAACGCCTGGTGAACGTTCGCAGGCAGAAAATGCGTCACATCCCCCGCGTGGCGCGCCACTTCTTTCACCAGTGATGATGAAATAAACGACCACTCTTTTGACGGCATCAGAAAGACGCTTTCCAGCTCCGGCATTAAATGACGGTTCATGTGCGCCAGCTGCATCTCATATTCAAAATCAGCCACGGCGCGCAATCCACGAATCAGAATATTGGCCTGCTGCGCGCGGGCGAAATTCGCCATCAGATCGCTAAAGCCCATCACCTCAACGTTCGGCAGGTGTTGAAGCGCGGCGGTGGCGAGCATGACGCGCTCTTCTAAATCGAACATGGGTTTTTTGCTGGGGCTGGCAGCAATCGCCAGAATCACGCGATCAAACATGCTGGCAGCACGTGTAATGATATCAATATGACCGTTAGTGATGGGATCGAAGGTACCCGGATAAATCGCTTTTGTGCTCATGGCTCACGTTTCTCAGAGTAGCCGCGGTTTAACGCCCACAGCTCGGTATATTTGTTAAAAGTATACTGTGCATTCACCACTGCCAGTAACCAGCCTTGTTTACCGTCCAGGACACCGCCGCGCAGCAGCAGTGTTTTCAAAAACGCCCCTATCGTATGCGTAAAGATTCCCGTCAAAGAGGTCTTCTTGCCGCGCTGGTGGCGCTCTTGTGCCCAGGCCGTGGCGTAGTCGAGTTGCTTGCGCTGGAAGCTCGCAAAATCCCGGCAGGTGAGATGCAGCAGATCGCCGTTCAGAGCAATGACCTGAGCCTGATGACAATCGAGAGATTCGTGGACCAGATTGGCGTTGTACTGATAGCGATCGCGCTCATAAAGGCGCATCACGCGGTCAGGATACCAGCCGCTGTGACGCATAAAGCGACCCAGGAAATAGTTGCGGCGAGCAATGCTGTACACCGCGCCAGGTTGCGGCGACGTCAGTACGGTTTGAATGGCTTGCTGGAGTTCCGGCGTGATGCGCTCGTCAGTGTCGATCATCAGCACGTAGTCGCCCGTGGCAAAAGACTGCGCGCGCTGACGCTGAATGCCGTAACCCTGCCAGTCGGTATCGATGAAGACTTTCACGCCTGCGGCACGGGCGATTGCAACCGTATTGTCCTCGCTTCCGGAATCCAGCAGGACAATTTCGTCAGCCCAGGCAACGGACGCGAGGCAGTCTGGCAGCAGGTCGGCAGCGTTTTTGGCGATCATCACGACCGACAGACGCGTTGACATTAATGGCTCCGCTGCGGCAAGTAAGGCTGTAAAAGTTGCAGCAGACGGGTCAATGCGCCCTGATTCTGATGCAGCACTTCAACGGCATGGCGACCGTACCACAGACGGTAATCTTCGTCGGTGAGCAGGGTTGAAACCTCTTTCACGACAGAGTCTGTATCGGTCACGGTAATCAAGCCATCGGCTTGCTGCAATTTGGCGCAGATATCTTTGAAGTTAAAGGTGTGGGGACCCATCAGCACAGGAATGGCATGTGCAGCAGGCTCCAGCGGATTGTGTCCGCCGCGTTCAACCAGACTTCCGCCCACGAACGCCAGATCGGCAATGCCGTAGAGCAGCATCAGTTCGCCCATCGTGTCGCCAATCACCACCTGAGTGCTACCCGATGGGATCTCGCCGGTGCTGCGCAGCGTGAAGCTAAATCCGCCTTTCTGCACCAGTTCACGGGCATCCTTAAAGCGTTCGGGATGACGCGGAACCAGAATCAGCAGTAAATCCGGGAATTTTTCGAGCAGTTTGCGATGCGCCTGCAGAATAATCTCTTCTTCGCCATCGTGGGTGCTGGTTGCGATCCACACTTGACGGCGTGGTGCCCACTGGCGGCGTAACGTGAGGGCACGCGCCGCGAGTTCTGGCGTGACGGAGATATCAAACTTCAGACTGCCGGTCACAGCGAGCTGATTGCGTTTCAGCCCAAGAGAGATAAAGCGCGCGGCATCTTCTTCGTTTTGGGCGGCAATCAGCGTAATTTTGGACAGCAGGCGACGCATGAATTTACCCAGCTTGCCATAGCCTTTCGCGGAGCGTTCAGACAGGCGGGCGTTAGCCACCACCAGCGGAATTTTGCGGGTATGCAGGGCGGAAATCATATTCGGCCAAAGTTCGGTTTCCATCACAATCACCAGCTTTGGACGCACGGTGTTGAGGAAACGGTTCATGGCGCAGGGTAAATCATAAGGCAGATAAACGTGATGCACGTCTTTGCCGAACGCCGACAGCGCGCGTTCAGAACCCGTTGGGGTCATGGTGGTGACGGTAATCGGCAGATAGGGATAACGGTGGCGCAATGCACGCACTAGCGGGATGGCCGCCAGCGTTTCACCCACGGATACGGAATGAAGCAGAATACCGTCCGGCACAACTTTATTACGACAGTAGCCATAACGTTCAGCCCAACGTTTTCGATACGCAGGCGCTTTACGGCTACGAAGCAGCAGTCTTAGCCACACCAGCGGCTGAATAATGTAGAGCAGAGCGGTATACAACAATTCCAAGCGATTATCCGTTTTTCAGTTTCAGCGGGCAAATTCTAAGCATTTAGGCCGTTTAAAGCTATCTCTTTGGCATTTTAGCTCACTTGTCTGCCTGCGTTACATTCATTCGACGATAAAAAAACGGGCAACTGTTTGCCCGTTTGATGACTTGCAGATTAACGCTCTGCTTCAGGGAGCGCATTCAAGTGGTAGGTCACACGCTCCGACAGGCCACGAATATCACCGCCTGTGATGAAGAAACTGTCATCTTTCTGATTTGGATTGCTGACAGAATAGCCTAACATTTTGTTGATAAGCGTCGCTACCTGATAGTGGTTCAGCGGGACTTGCGGGCTGATCGCATTCATTGAATACGCCGGGTCGTTGCTGAAATAGAGGAACGGCACCTGGGCAATCGGCATTTCCACGACGGAATGACCAAACAGCCCACCATCGCCCACGCGTTCTCCGTGATCCGAGGTGATGAACACCAGCACCGGCAGTTTGGATTTCGCCATCGTAGTGCGGATGGCAGACGCCAGCTCTTTATCGTACAAACGCACGGCATCGTCGTACTCGTTCTTCTTCTGCTCAACGTCATTACTCAGACGCGGCGTCGAGAATTTCGCAAACCCCTGCGGGATATTTCGCTCATAAGGGATATGCGGTGCACGGCTGTTAAGCACCATCAGGAACGGTTTGTTCCAGTCCAGCGTGGCTTTCTCGACCGATGGCGTTAGTACGACGTCTGCGCCTACATCCGGAGTCGGGCGAATTTGCGTATCTTCCCAAAGATCAATGTCGTGGATACCGATCCAGTTGCTCAGTCCTTCCAGACCTTGCGCCGAGATAAAAGCGGTCTGATAACCCTGTTTTTTCGCATTCGCAAAGATATTGGTCGACTTAGACTTGTACGCGCCGTAGTTATCCGGCTCGCGCAGGTTATTCACCAGCATAGGAATGGCAACACGCGTCGACACGGCGTTAGACACCACCAGGCGTCCTGTCCCCTGATACTGTTTCATCAGGGCTTTCAGCTCGGGCGTGGTATCGCGCTCATAGCCCAGCGCGCTGACGTGATGCGGGTTAAGGCTTTCGCCAATCGCCAGGATGATGGAGTACTTGCCTGCCTGCGTTCCCTCAACCGGCGTCACCTGGTAAGGTTCGTAATGGGTCACGCTCTGGTTTTCGCCAGACAGGGCTTCCGGGATCAGACGAATGGCGCTATAGCTCATGGCTGACAGCCCGTTGCGCAGTAAAGAGTGGCGCAGGTCGGGGTTGAACTTGTACATCTGCCCATCGATGGCCTTGTAAAACTGACCCGCGAACATAACGACGATAGCGAGCACGCAGGGCATCGCGAGCCATTTATGCCACTGAGGTGCCATGCGACGGGTGAAGACCAGTGCAAACACCACCGCTAGCACCATGATCGCGAAGTAGATCCCCAGCGAACCGAGACTGTCGGTGATTCCGCTGGCAATGTCTTTGGTTTCGACAAACGCAAGCCACACTTCGCTTGGGCCGTAGAACTGGCCGTAAAACTGGTAATAGATCGCTTCTGATATCTGCACAATAAACGTGACGGCCAGCAGCAGTCGCGTGACGAAGAAACGCGCGCTGACGGCGGCCAGCAGCGAGATGATCAGATACAGCGAGATATCACCGGCTTTCGGTTGATATACATGGTCTTTTAACAGAATGATGATTTCAGAAAGTGAAAACAGCACCAGGAAAGCCAGCGTCAACACCACAGTCCGCACGATATTGCGGCGTAGTGGGAGTGATGATTGTGCAGATGTTTTGAACATGTTCAGACTCAATCTAACTCAGAACTTTTTAGTTAACGGACGAATCGCTTTACCTAATCCAAAGCGAAGTGCGCGAACCAGCGTGGGGCGATTGTGCAATCCTTTACGCCAGCAATCCTCAAACAGGGCAAACCAGCGAGCGGCAACCGCTTCACGAGAATAAACCTGCAAACGTTTTTCTCCCTGCTCACGCATCTGGCGATACAGTTCAGGCGAGTTTTTGAGTCGCATAATGGCGTCAAACGCTTCGTCAGGATTTTTTGCAATCAGATAATCCAGCTCGCTTTCACGAATGGCGCGGTAAGACGGTTCGTCATCGCACACCATCACGGTTTTGCCCAGCCAGTTATTGATTAATTTACTGGCGGGTTTGCGCGCGAGCTTGTGGTCGTGTGACTTACGGAAACTGATGCAAACATCAACGTCCTGATAATTAGTCCAATTATCAAATGAAATGCGCAGTTCAATTCCCTGCCCGGCCAGGCGCTGTTTAAAATCGCCTTCACGATATTCCTGCGGAAAGCTGTCAACGCGGCCGAAAAACGCCACGGTTTTCACCGTTTCATCGGTACGTTCACGCGGTTTAACGCCAGGCTGCGGCCAGTACGGCACGAAAATACGGTTACTGTGCCCGTCAACTTCAGGGTTCTGATCAACGACAATATCGGCACCCACAACCGGAGGGCGATCGGCACGGGCAACGACGGTAAATCCGCGCCATGGTTTAACACGAGAGCCGAAATCATCATTGTGCATCAGGTTGATAGCATCCGGTCGGCATTCGGAGCCAAACGAACATTCAATATCGTCGCCGTAGTAGTGTTTTAACGCCAGCGTGGTTTGAAATGTCCAGCCGCCGCGTCCACCGCAATAGAAACGCTCAGGGATGTCATCCGGATTAACGCGGTTATCCAGCAGCGTCTGAAAATCTGCGTAGTTTTTCGCGATGAAGTCTGCGCGGGAAACCGCGTGAAGTTTGAGTTTGCTCATAATGTCCGTTAGCCGAGAATTTTTTTAAGACGGAAATAACGACGTCCTAAACGCCAGCGCTGACGAAAACCACGTGCATTTTGCCAGATCAGCGACCAGATACCGCGTTCAAAAAGCTCGCGCGTGATCTCACGCTTTTTCGCCATATCGTCGATATTGTTGATGCTGTGCAGAATGCCTAAGCCTTCTTTAGCGATTTGCCACTGGCAAGCGGGTACGCGTTTCACCAAATCGGGATGGCGTTTATTGATCGCATCCAGCATCTCCAGGATTTTCATATAATGACGAGAAGAACGCATACGCGTGTCGTCCGTGCCTGGCGTATGTGAAACCGAGGCAGAGTGAATCAGATAATCGTAATACACTTCATCAACATACTGTACGCGTTTGGCGGTCA
The DNA here is from genome assembly GCF_045627565.1 of Lelliottia sp. NCBI lineage: Bacteria > Pseudomonadati > Pseudomonadota > Gammaproteobacteria > Enterobacterales > Enterobacteriaceae > Lelliottia > Lelliottia sp. The sequence continues at coordinate 46,317 of NZ_JAZQNX010000034.1, forward strand.
ATAACACTTCCGTTGTCCACGGAATATCCTGGTGACGCAGGCCATGCTCAAAAGTGAAACCCTGCTCTTTGATAAAAGCGTGACGGTAGATATTGAGCCAGGTGACGTGCAAGAACTTACGCGATTCAAGTGCCATTTGCAGCCAGGTTGGGCCATCCAGCACACCGGTTGACGTCAACTTGTCAGAGGGGAAAATCTTTTTCGACGGACGCCCGTCATCGTAAATGTAGGTGCCGTTACAGGTCGCGACATCCAGCTGACCGGCGAAAGCCATTTCAAGCAGGCGAGGATACATCCCGGGATAGATAACATCGTCGATATCCGGAAAGGCAACATACTCACCTTGTGCGACAGCAAGGCCCGCATTACGTGCCGCTGATACACCGCCGTTCTCCTGGTCAATAACCTTGAAATCACCAAATTCGCTGGCGTAGCGGGCGATAATCTCAGCGGAACCGTCAGTCGAACCGTCATTAACAATGACGAGTTCCAGACTGTCCAGATTCTGCTTCTTAATGCTGTCAAAAAAAGCACTCAGGAAGGATTCACCATTATACACAGCGACAATGAGGCTTAATTGAGGCGTTCCAGACATGCTTACTCCGTATTATTCCACGCTGAGGCAGCGATAAACGTTTTTAACGGTAACGTGCGATGGCATTTCGACAGCCGACAGGCTAAAGAGTTCTGACGACAGGCGAGCGCCAACGGGTATTCTGTTTGGCGCTCGCTATAGGTTCTCAGGAAAGGGCTTCTTTATCTTTTGCCGTGCGTTGCGCGCACATGCCGATAAGCAGTCCGGTCAAGAGCATATATTGTTCCAGGTAATGATCTTTGAGGTTGTGATCGACCATGGTTCTGGAGAAGAAGCCGATTGTAAACAGCAGCAAGAACATCCCCACCATCGTGTTACCGTGGCGGAATTCACGCCAGCCGATGTACCAACAACCCGCCAGCAAAATCAGCCAGCCCGCAATCCCTGCAATGCCATTCTGGATACCAAATTCGATCAGACCGTAATGGCTGTGTGGAATATTAATCCGGTTATCCTGAGTATCACGACGCAGTACGTAGCGGAACGCTTCTTTGCGCGGTCCCATGCCTGCGGGATGTTCAGCGACCAAACCCCAACCTTGGTGGAAGAAACTGGCGCGACAACCGTTGGAATGGTTCATCGGCCGACCGGCCTCATTTCGAGGAATGATCCCGTTTGTTTTGTTGTAGCAGAAGCTGGTAAAGGGAGCATTCCAACCCGTGATCGCATCACTCTCAAGGCTTTGCCAGCGAGGGTCAGTTTTCCAGGATGCGTATCCCAGCAATACGGAGGCGATAATGATAGCGATCAAAATACTGCCCGTGAGCACCACACGGCTGCGTCGCATGTTGTGGAAGCTTAACAACACGAAGGTCGAGAACAGGCTACCCACCAGGCCGATAGTGCCCCAGCGAGTATCGACTAATGCAGTACAGACCAGGTTGCAGACTAACATCAGCGCCAGGAATGAAGTTTTCAGGCGTAAAAAACGCTGATGCAGCAAGCCGCGCGCCAACAGTTCCGCCAGAATAAAACCGGTGATCATATTCACCTGGAAACTCATGCGCGTGCGGTTAAAGACTATCCGCGTTTCACCCCAGTGAATCACACCGTCACGCCAGTAGAGCCAAATCGTATCCAATAAATGGATGCACACGACGCCCCAGAAAAAGAGAACGACCAGCGTGAAGAATCGTGCGGCAGAAATCGAGGGTAACTGGCTTTGAAGAGTGGGTAAGAGGACCAGGCCTGCGCAGAAAAGTAAAACCGGTCGCAGCCATTGCCCGTCCCAGGTCGACACCATCTCTTTAATATCAGGCGCGACAAAAAAACCATTAATCAGGATATAAAAAGTTAATACCCATATCGCAATGAGCACGAACTTAATTTTACTGAAGTTAAGGTTTTGTTTGGCTGAAGATGAGCTGAAGAAAAGACTCAGCGTGACCACAACGATGGGATAGATCAGGCCATTGCGATGAAATGGAAGCTGGTCATTAGGAATCGGCCAGACAAAACACAACGCCAGTACAGCCAGTACTAAAAGGCCCGTCAGGATGTTACGAATATTTGTCATATTTATGGTACTGGTTAAGAATTTCGGCGTTTAAACCGGTTAGTTAACAACGCTGTACGTTAATTCCACGGATATCCGGAGGGAATAAAAGCCAGAGAAAATTACCACAGAAGCCCTAACTACAGAAGGACAATGTTTGTAAGCAAGAATAATCCGCTAATTTTAAGGGGGGCCTGACTTTGTACATTATACCGCTGACAGCGTATATAATGCCTTGATTAGGCAGGTTTCAGCCCATCAACAGGAAATTTATGCACATTGTTCACACTGAAGCAGACGGCGGCAAAGGCGGGCAACCATTACGAATTATTAATGAGTCGCTCGGGCTGATTCAACGCGGTCATCAGGTGACTATTCTCTGCCCAGAAAGCGCGCCGTTGCACGCGTTGGCACAGAATGCCGGGCTGACAGTCGTGACCATGCCATTAAGGCGTAAAAATCTCAAAAACCTGCAATTACTCCGGCACTGGCTCAAACAGCATCGCAAATCTATTGATGTCATCAATAGTCACAATTCAGCCGATACCTGGCTGGTGGCACTCGCTAATCTCACGCTTTCGAATCCAGTACCGCTGGTGCGCACGCGCCATGCATCGGGTGTGCCGCGCAAAAACTGGACAACCCGTTGGCTGTTTCGCAACGCTTGTGCCCACATCGTGACGACGGGTGAAGCGCTCCGCCATCAGGTGGCGGATATCGGCGTTCCGATGGCGCAAAGCACGTCCGTACCGAGCGGCGTTGATACGCAACGCTTTCATCCGGCGGATAAACAGGATGCCAGAGAGCATTGCGGACTTTCGCAGGATGATTTTTGGCTCGGCGTGGTCTCGCATCTGCGTCCGAACAAAGGCCATAGCGTGTTGCTGCGTGCGCTGGCAAAGATCGACAATCCGCGCATTAAGCTGGCGATTGTCGGGGAAGGCCCGCATAAAGAGACGCTGGAACAAGAAATTGTGGCGCTGGGATTACAGCAGCGCGTGGTGATGGCAGGACATCGCAGCGATCCTGAGCGATGGTTCCCGGCGTTTGATATCGCCCTGAGTCCGTCGCACGACATGGAAGGCGTTCCGCAGGGCGTCTTGCAATCCCTTGCATCGCGGATAGCCACCATTGCCACCGACGCGGGGGGCACCGCAGATGCGGTGATTAATGGTAAAACCGGGATTTTGATTGCTCAACGTGATGAAAATGCGCTGCAAGACGCAATCGTCAAACTGTATGACGATGCGGATCTTCGCGAGAAACTGGCGCAGCAAGGATTCGATTACCTTTGCGCCCACTTCACTCGCGAGTGCATGCTGGATGCGATGGAGAAAGTCTTTTCCGATGCGGCTCAGCGCAGCACGTCGCGATAAAGTGCCTGCAACTCTTTAGCCATACGATCCAGAGTGTAAGGTTCTGCGGTGGCGCGCGCCGCCGCAGAATAGTTAACGCCCTGTTCGCGGCCTTTTAACCATTCGCCGATCGCCTGTTGATAACCTTTGTTATCCAGCGCGTCACGCACCCAGCCGTTCACGCCTTCCTCAATCCATTCTGCCGCGCCACAGCCGTGGCTGGTTAATAGCGGCAATCCGCAGGCCAGCGCTTCCACGCAGACATTCGGGAAGGGATCGTAAAGTGTAGGCAAAATCAGGGCATCGGCTGTGCCGTATACCTGACGCACATCCGCGACTGGCCCCAGGAAACGCACGCGTGAAGCCACGCCCAGCGTTGCCGCCAGCTTTTCGAATTTGCGTGCGTGTTTATCGCGACCCGCGATCAGCAGCCAGACATCGGGATGCGGCACAATGGCGCGAAGCGCCGTCGCCACGCCTTTACGGCTAAAGCCTGAACCTACGTACGCCAGCACCGGTGCAGTATGCGGAATGCTCCACGCCTCACGCTGCGAAAACGCGCAAACATCCGGGCTAAAATGGGCGGTATCGACGCCGTTATAGATAACCGTTAGCTTGTCGTCCAGCAAGGTGAAACGGCGAGCGATGTCATCGCGCACCATCTTCGAATTACAGATCACTTTTCGCAGTTGCGGATGGGTAAACATCTGCGCTTCTGCCTGCAAAATGTAGCGGTGATAGCGGCTTAATGACTGCGCCCAGCGCGCCAGCGGCGACAAAATGCGGCTGTACTGCTCAAGCCAGGTGGCATGCACGCCGTCGCCCGCGCGGAAAATCGTGGCGCCTGGAATACGCTCATGGCTCTGAACGATGTCGAACCTGGCAAACTGCGCGGCGGCGGCCTCAGCAAAACCCGATTCGCGGCCGAGACGATTGCGAAACGGCGGATTCACCGTCAGCGTCTGCCAGCCAGCGGCGTCTTCCCACTGGCGAGCGATGAGCGTGACATCTAGCTCGGTGTCCTGCGCCAGCACGTTAAGCGCGCGGGACACAAAACGCTCCGCGCCGCCGTTGGGATTGTAAGTCTGTCGAACGATTGCCAGCTTCATGGAAGGGTTTCCAGCAGCATCGTATCGATCGCGCTCAAGACCTGCTGCGGGGTTATCGCCGTGATGCAGTCGGAAACGCCTCCGTCACCGCAGCCCGCTTTACCGCAAGGCTGGCAGGTGAATCCGGCGGTAATCACGCGATAATTCACGCCCCACGGTGCCCATTTGATTGCACCGGTCGGACCAAAGATGGCAACGGTTGGGGTGCCAACGGCGCTGGCGAGATGCATCGGCATGGAGTCCACGCCAAAATAAACGCGCGCGTGTTTCATCAACGCGCCGAGCTCTTTCAGATTGAGTTGTCCGCTTAAATCAAAGACAGGGTGAGTGAGCGCAGCGCGCAGCTCATCCATGTAAGCCGACTCTTCTTTTGACGGCGCAGCGGAGAGAATGATCGGCAGCCCCCGGGACGCGAGATTATTGATCGTCGCCGCCAGCTTATTGATTTCCCAGGCCTTGAACATCCAGCGTGAAGTCGGATGCACTAAAATATACGATTTTGAGGTCAGCCCAAATCCCGCCAGTTTTTCGGCGATTGACGCTTCCGCTGCATCGCCAGGAACGAACAGCGTATGTTTATCTTCTTCACATTGCGGGTGAATACCGATGCGACGCAACGCGTCCAGGTTCACTTCCACCATATGACGGCTGTTGTCCTGAATGGCGGGATACAGTGTTGTAAATGATTTCACCCAGCGACGGCGCGCCAGCCCGCTGCGTTTGTCCGGTTTGAAACCCACGGATACGCGCGGTTTTAGACGGCGCGCGAGACGCGCACCGTGCCAGTGTTCGGTCAGGTTAATCAGCACGTCGTACTGGCGGCCTTTGAGGGTATTTACCAGCGCACGATACAGACGGAACTGCTCAAACCAGCCTTTCTTGCGCCAGTTGCGGCCTATCGTATGTACCTGATCAATATGTGGATGGCTGGTGAGCATCGCCTGGGTGTCGTCATACACCAGTGCGTCAACTTCGACGTCTGGCCAGTTTTTTTTCAATACGGTAAAGACCGGAGAGGTCAGCAAAACGTCACCGTGGTGACGCAGTTTGATGATCAGCACGCGCTTGGGTGGGCGCTCCGCTGAGAAAAATTCAGACATAGTCTCTCTCTGCTGCCAGCAAAGGCTCTAATTGCGCATAAACCGCAGCGGCGCTGAGCGTGCTCAACTGCGAAGAATTTTCCGGGCGGCAGATATATTGATTTTTTCCGTAGCCGCCAATCAGACCCGGATCCGTTGGGCCGTAGAGCGTAATATTAGGACGATCCAGCGCAGCCGTCAGGTGGCTGAGACCGGTATCAACCGACACCACCGCCGTTGCGCCCGCTAACTCCTGCGCCACACCATCCAGCTTCATGCGAGGCAAAACGTCAACATAATCAAAGCCGTCTGCCAGACGTTTGGCGCGCGCCTCTTCATGCGGTGCGCCCCACGGAAGTTTGATGCGTACATCGGATTCGCCGAGCAAACCAATCAGCTCACGCCAGTATGATTCCGGCCAGTGCTTATCGTCACGCGTCGTGGCGTGGAGGAAAATTAAGTAAGGCTGGCTGTCTTGCGAAGCACCACGCAGGAAATGCTGCGAAATAGCGTAATCACCCTGAGCTTCAGGTTTATGATAACCGAGGCTTTTGGCGAACAATTCGCGGGTGCGTTCGACGGCGTGCTGTTGCTTGCTGATGCGGTGGCGGCGGTTATAGAACAGACTCGCCAGCGGCTCGCGCGCGCTTTGCCAGTCCATACCGTGCTTTACGCCGTGTGCCAGGCGCGTCACCAGTGCGGCGCTTTTTACCAGCCCCTGCGCGTCGATAATTGCATCGTACTGTTGAGCCTGCACCGCATCGCGAAAGGCTTTGCGCTCGGCTTTAATTGGCGCGGAGAACCACGCTTTACGCCAGCGGCGAATCGCCACCGGGATCACACGGTCGACCGCTTCGTGCCAGGTCGGAATTTGCGCGAAGCCTTCTTCCACGACCCAGTCAAAACGAATACCAGGGATGGCACGCATCGCATCCGTCAGCGACGGCAGGGAGTGCAAGACGTCGCCCATTGAAGAGGTTTTAACGATCAAGACCCGCATTCGTTATCCTTCTTCGCTCAGCAGCAGATCGTTGAGTTCGTCGAGAACGCGCTGTGGCGTAATGTCGATCAGGCTCTGGTGATAGCCTTCGGCAGCATCACCTTTTCGCACTTTGTGATAGCCCGTGATCAGGCGGATGACGCGGGCTTTATGCGACAGCGGCGGCGTGAAGTCCGGGCTGCTTGGGCCATACAGCGCGACCAGCGGGCGATTGAGCGCCGCCGCAACGTGCATCAGGCCGGAGTCATTCGTCACTACCGCTTTACAGGCAGCCAGTAAAATCACCGCCTGTTCGAGCTGCGTTTCGCCGGCCAGATTACGACACCAGGCCTGCTGTTCATTACTCAGCGTCGCGAGGATTTCGTTGCCCGCTTCGTGATCTTTCGCCGAGCCAAACAGCACAATCTGATAGCCTTCGTCGATCAGCTGTTTGGCTAATTCGGCGTAGTGATAGTGTGGCCAGCGTTTTGCCGGACCGAACTCTGCACCAGGGCAGAAACCAATCATCGGGCGTTCTGAAGAGAGGTTAAAGGCATTGCAGGTTTGCGATTTTTCGCCTTCATGCACCTGCAACTGCGGCCACAGCAGCGGCTGCGGTAAATCTTTCGCCGTGCGCATCACGCCTTTATCGTACGCCAGAGCAACATAGCGCTCGACCATCAGCGGCCAGGCCTCTTTATCCAGCACGCGCGCATCATTCAGCAAACCGTAGCGCATTTCACCACGCCAGCCGGTACGGTGCGGAACGCCCGCAAAGAAAGGCACGAGAGCAGATTTAAAGGAGTTAGGCAGCACGTAAGCGCGGTCGTAACGTTTCGCACTCAGAATGTGACCCAGCCTGCGGCGTTGACCGATCTCCAGCGCCCCGTGGCCGAGCGGCATCGGAATCGCTTCATTCACTTCCGGCATGCGCGATAAAAGCGGACGGCACCACGCTGGTGCCATCACGTCAATGATCGCCTGGGGATAGCGCGCCTTGAGCGTGCGATAAAGACTTTGCGACATCATCATGTCGCCCACCCATGACGGGCCGATCACCAGTATTCTCATTCACTTCATCCTTCAAACTTTCTCTGCGTTGGCTGCTTTTGTTCACCCCCGTTACATCGTTATCCAATGCGCCCGGGGATTCACTCAGTTGCGGTTCAGCCAGGCCATATATTCCGCTACGCCTTCGGCGACAGTCTTAAATGGCTTGTCATAACCGGCAGCACGCAGGTTGGTCAGGTCTGCCTGTGTGAATGCCTGATAACGGCCTTTCAGTTTTTCCGGGAATGGAATGTACTCGAGGCTGTCTTTTTTATGGAAGGCCAGCGCTGCGTCAGCCACGGCCTGGAAGGATTCTGCGCGGCCTGTGCCCAGGTTAAAGATGCCGGATACGCCGTTTTCCCAGAACCACAGATTGACCGCAGCCACGTCGCCCACGTAGACGAAATCGCGCTTAAAGCCGTCGCTGCCTTCGAACAGTTTCGGGGTTTCGCCGTTGTTCAACTGGGTATTCAGATGGAAAGCAACGCTCGCCATGCTGCCTTTATGGCCTTCGCGCGGACCATAGACGTTGAAATAGCGGAAGCCAACGATTTGGGAGTTCGCTTCTGGCAGAATTTGACGCACATATTCGTCGAACAGGAATTTGGAATAGCCGTACACGTTCAGCGGCTGCTCGTATTCGCGGGATTCGATAAAGTCAGACGTACGCCCGCCGTAGGTGGCAGCAGAAGAGGCATACAGGAACGGAATTTCGTGTTCCAGACAGTAGTGCAGCACTTCTTTCGAGTACTGATAGTTGTTATCCATCATGTACTTGCCGTCCCACTCTGTGGTGGAAGAGCATGCGCCTTCATGGAAGATGGCTTCGATTTCGCCGAATTCTTCACCCGCCATAAGCTGGATCAGAAAATCTTCTTTATCCATGTAGTCGGCAATATTCAGATCCACCAGGTTTGCGAACTTGGTGCCATCTTTCAAATTGTCCACCACCAGAATGTCGGTGATGCCTTTGTCATTCAGGGCCTTGATAATATTGCTGCCGATAAAGCCTGCGCCGCCGGTAACGATGATCATAACGGTAACCTTTGAAGTGTGGAGTCCGGGGAAAATCCCGGACGCTAATATTCATATCATATCATTAGTATGGCGACCCTTCAGCCATTCACCGATATGCACTTCATCCTTCAAGCTGCCTCTACGTTGGCTGCGCTTAGAAACCCCAGTCACATAGTTATCTATGCTCCCGGGGATTTCTTCGCTTGCCACCTTGATGCAACTTGAATGATTTTGTTTATATGCAATAAATGTTACACGTGATTTATGCTGCAAAAACGAGAACTCATGATGCGTCATCTCGTATCGACGTATAGGTTTGGGTAATATGTGCCGAAATTTGCCGAGTCTGGAGAATTGCAATGCGTGGTGATTTTTACAAACAGTTAGACAGCGACCTGGAAACCGCTCGCGCGGAAGGGTTGTTCAAAGAAGAACGTATTATCACTTCTGCGCAGCAGGCGGATATCACCGTCGCTGATGGCAGCCATGTGATCAACTTTTGTGCGAACAACTACTTAGGTCTTGCGAATCACCCTGAGCTGATTGCTGCTGCCAAAAAGGGGATGGACACTCACGGTTTCGGAATGGCCTCTGTGCGCTTTATCTGCGGTACGCAGGACAGCCACAAAGTGCTTGAGAAGAAGCTGGCCGATTTCCTCGGCATGGAAGATGCGATTCTTTACTCTTCCTGTTTCGATGCCAACGGCGGTCTGTTCGAGACGCTGCTGGGCGCGGAAGACGCGATTATCTCTGATGCCCTGAACCACGCATCCATCATCGACGGCGTGCGTCTGTGCAAAGCGAAGCGTTTCCGCTACGCCAATAACGACATGCAGGAGCTGGAAGCGCGTCTGAAAGAGGCCCGTGAAGCCGGTGCTCGCCATGTGTTGATCGCCACCGACGGCGTGTTCTCGATGGACGGTGTGATTGCCAACCTGAAAGGCGTGTGCGATTTGGCCGACAAATATGACGCGCTGGTGATGGTCGATGACTCTCACGCAGTCGGTTTTGTTGGTGAAAACGGTCGCGGTTCCCACGAATACTGTGACGTGATGGGCCGCGTAGACATCATCACCGGTACGCTGGGCAAAGCGCTTGGCGGTGCTTCCGGCGGCTATACCGCTGCGCGTAAAGAGGTGGTTGAGTGGCTGCGTCAGCGCTCCCGTCCGTACCTGTTCTCCAACTCCCTGGCCCCAGCCATTGTTTCTGCTTCCATCAAAGTGCTGGAAATGGTCGAGTCCGGCGCTGAACTGCGCGATCGCCTGTGGTCTAACGCCCGTCTGTTCCGCGAAAAAATGAGCGCGGCGGGCTTTACGCTGGCGGGTGCTGACCACGCGATTATCCCCGTGATGCTGGGCGATGCGGTTGTGGCGCAAAACTTCGCGCGTGAGCTGCAAAAAGAGGGCATTTACGTCACCGGATTCTTCTTCCCGGTGGTGCCAAAAGGTCAGGCGCGTATCCGCACCCAAATGTCTGCGGCGCATTCACCTGAACAAATCGAGCGTGCGGTTGAAGCCTTTATCCGCATCGGCAAACAACTGGGCGTAATTGCCTAAGGACGTGTGATGAAAGCGTTATCCAAACTGAAAGCCGAAGAAGGGATTTGGATGACCGACGTGCCGGAGCCGGAAGTCGGTCATAACGATCTGTTGATCAAAATTCGCAAAACCGCGATTTGTGGCACTGACGTGCATATCTACAACTGGGACGACTGGTCACAAAAAACCATTCCAGTGCCGATGGTTGTGGGCCACGAATATGTCGGTGAAGTGGTTGGCATTGGCCAGGAAGTGAAAGGCTTCAAAATTGGCGATCGCGTTTCCGGCGAAGGCCACATCACCTGCGGCCACTGCCGTAACTGCCGTGGCGGCCGTACGCACCTGTGCCGTAACACCGTGGGCGTAGGCGTGAACCGTCCGGGCTGTTTCGCGGAATATCTGGTGATCCCGGCGTTTAACGCCTTCAAGATCCCGGACAATATTTCTGACGATCTGGCGTCCATCTTCGATCCGTTTGGTAACGCGGTTCACACGGCGCTGTCATTCGATCTGGTCGGCGAAGACGTACTGGTGTCCGGCGCTGGCCCAATCGGCATTATGGCTGCCGCCGTGGCGAAACACGTTGGTGCACGTAACGTGGTGATCACCGACGTTAACGAATACCGCCTGTCGCTGGCGCGCAAAATGGGCGTCACCCGCGCGGTGGACGTCTCCAAAGAGAACCTGAACGACGTGATGGCCGAGCTTGGCATGACCGAGGGCTTCGACGTGGGCCTGGAAATGTCCGGCGCGCCACCCGCGTTCCGTTCAATGCTGGATACCATGAACCACGGCGGACGTATCGCCATGCTGGGTATTCCGCCGTCAGATATGTCGATCGACTGGAACAAAGTTATCTTTAAAGGTTTGTTCATCAAGGGCATTTATGGTCGTGAGATGTTCGAAACCTGGTACAAGATGGCGGCGTTGATTCAGTCTGGTCTGGACCTGACGCCGATCATTACTCACCATTTCGGGATTGATGATTTCCAGAAAGGCTTCGACGCGATGCGCTCGGGCCAATCCGGAAAAGTCATTCTGAGCTGGGATTAAAAAAGAAAGCGCCTGCGGGCGCTTTTTCTCGACCCATTCACAGTTCTGACATCCGCATTCGGATTATTTCCACTATTCCTTCGCTTTTTTACCCACACGCTTATAAAGTTTGTTTAACATTCGTTTACTTTTACAGCGCCTATGCTCAAGCTTACCGTTTGTTTATTGACCTGTAATTCCGCGCGTTTGCTTCGCGAAGTCATTCCTCCGTTACTGGCCGTTGCGGACGAATTTATCGTGGTGGATTCCGGAAGTACTGATTCGACTCTGGCTATCTGTCGAGAATACGGCCTTTCTGTCCACCATCATCCTTACGCGATGCACGGCGCACAGATGAATTATGCGATTGACTTGGCAACGCATGATTGGGTGCTGTGCATGGACAGCGATGAAATCCTGGATGCCGAAACGGTCGATTTCATCCTGGCACTGAAAGCGGGCGAAGCGCCTCCGGTCAACTGTGCCTGGCGTATTGCGCGTTACTGGTATGTGCTTGGCGAAGAAGTGCGAACGATTTATCCCATCTCCTCACCGGATTATCCGGTGCGTCTGTTCAATCGCACTCGGGCGCGATTCAATCACCGCCCAGTTGATGACAAAGTTGAAGGCAATGTGCAGGCCACCAAAATGCCGGGACGCGTGCGGCATGACACGTTTTACACGCTTCATGAAGTCTTTAATAAACTGAATAGCTACACGTCGCGGCTGGTGAAATACCAGAAAGTGAGGCCGTCTATCGGGCGCGGGGTGATCAGCGCAACGGGTGCATTTTTCAAATGGTATCTATTCAGCGGCGCCTGGCGACAGGGGAAAGTGGGGATCGTGACGGGGCTGTACGCGGTCTCATACAGTTTTTTGAAATATTTTAAGGCCTGGTATCTGTATCAGGATAACGAAAAAGAAAAGTCCACGGCAGAAAAGCCAGTGGACTCTCATCTCATCGAATGATGACTGACAGTGATGAATTACGCCTTTCTATCCCAACCCTGCCACTGATGCTGGACGTATTTCACCAGTGAGCTTTGGCCCACACTTTCGCCGATCACCGAGAAGAATCGGGTGGCATACACCGGTTCCAGCGGCTGTTTTGGCTTGCAGAGGCTCACACCCTTGAACGGATTTCGCGGTTTTGTCGCTGGGTTTATGCCTGACGGCGATGACGTATCGGGCCGTGAGGTATCTACTTGCGGCTCGTTGAGCAGATCGCTCGGGCGTACCAGCGTGATATCCGACGGCAGAGAAGGCAGCATTTGCTGCAAGACGCGCACGGTGGACGGATGGGGATGCCCAATCGCGATAGCCGACCCGTTGCGGCGTGCGAGCTGAACCGCACGATTGAACTGAGCACGAATATCCGCGTCGTTCTGCGTGTCGTCCAGGAAGACTTTGCGCTTAATCACCTTCACACCGGTGCCCTGCGAGGCGCGCAGAGCCTGGCTATTGCCAATGGTCATGCTGTCGAGGAAATAGAGATTGTAGCGCGCCAGCGCCTGCATCACTTTTTGCATTCCAAACAGGCTCGACGTCATCGCGCTGCCCATGTGGTTATTCAGCCCGACGGCAAACGGCACTTTTCCGTAAGCATCGCGAATAATGCGCTCGATCTCGTCGCTGCTCATGTCCGGGCGTAAGGTGTCTTTTTCCAGCGGTTGTTTACTGAGCGGCGCCATCGGCAAGTGGATCAGCACTTCGTGCCCGCTATTATGGGCTTTGGTCGCCATTTCGCGCGCATGTGGGGCATTGGGTAACACGGCAACGGAGATGGCAGTGGGCATTGCCAGCACCTGATTCTCGTTGTGTGGGCGATAACCGAAATCATCAATGACGATGGCAAGTTTGCCTGCGTAAACCGGTGAAGCCAGCGCCAGTGCGCTGACGACGGATAAAACAAGACGACGAAATTGAAGCAAAACTTATCTTCCCAACCACGGCTGTGGATTGACCGCCTGACCCTGGCGACGAATTTCGAAATAGAGTGACGGGCGGCCCTGACCGCCACTACTGCCCACAAGGGCGATGGGTTGTCCGGCACGGACCTGTGTGCCTACGCTGACCAGTGCGCTCTGGTTATAGCCGTAAAGACTCATGTCGCCTTTGCCGTGTTCAACCACCACGACAAGACCGTAACCCTGCAGCCAGTCTGCGAGGATCACGCGGCCATCGGCGATGGCTTTGACTTCGCTGCCTTCGGAGGCACCAATAACGATACCCTTCCAACGTAGCTCACCCTGCAGTTGTTCGCCATAGCGATGCAAAATCGAACCACGTACGGGCCAGAACGCTTGTCCGCGAGGGGCACCAAGGCCGCCGGTACGCGAGATGAGCGAGCGCTCGCTTTCGGTCGGTTTATAGGTTGAACCTTTACGCGACGCTTCTTGCTGGCGATCTTTTACGGCCTGCGCTTCACGGGCTTCTTTTTCGGCCCGCGCTTTGGCTGCCGCTTCGGCACGCGCAATGCTGTTACGCAGTTTTGACTCGTTGGCACGCATTTCACCCAGCTGCGTCTGACCTTCCTGAATCGACGACTCCAGACCGGAAAGCGTTTTCTTACGCTCGTTCCGCGCCTGTTCCAGCTTCGCCTGTTGCGCCTGCTGATCGTAAAGCAGGGTCTGCTGTTGGCTTTGCTTCTCTTCAAGCTCCGCTTTCTGGGTGTTGACCTCTTCGCGCGTCTGCTTAAGCTGCGCGATGGTCTCCTGGCGAGCCTGGTTCAGATAGCCAAAATAGGCCTGCAAACGCTGGCCGCGCTGGCTCTCTTCACCGCTGAGAATCAACTGAATGCCGGTATGCTCACCCTGACGGAATGCCGCATCAAGCTGGGCGGCAAGATTACGTTCCTGGGCGTCGCGCTGGCGTTCTAGTTTGGCAATCGACGCGTTCATCTCATCGATTTGCTTATTGAGCAGTGAAAGGGTGTTTTGCGTTTCGCGTAATTTCCGCGCGGCGGCGGAAATGGCTTCTTCCTGCTGCTTTAACTGCGCAAGCAGTGAAGCGCGTTGCTGTTGCTGCTGGCGAACTGCGCGCTCTTTCGCGGCGATATCGGCCTGAATCGATTTGAGCTGATCGCGATCGTCAGCGTGGGCGGATGTGGCGCACAACAATACGCCAGCGCTAAGCGCGCTGGCGTAAAGCAAAGGTCTGACTGAAAACCGTAGCGGCTTCACGACCCATGTGATTGAAAAAATCGCCTTTCCCCTCATGGGGAAGGATTATTCCACGATGAACAGCGGCTTGCCAGTCATCTCTTGCGGGATTTCCATCCCCATCAGCGTCAACATGGTTGGTGCGATGTCAGAAAGCTTACCGCCTTCCACCGCTTTCAGAGATTTCTCACCCACATAAATCAGCGGAACGGGCAGGTTTGTGTGCGCCGTATGCGCCTGACCGGTCAACGGATCGCGCATCTGCTCAGCATTACCGTGATCGGCGGTGATCAGCAACTGACCGCCGACGGATTCCACGGCTTTGGCAACTCGATCAACGCAGTGGTCCAGGGTTTCAACTGCTTTCACCGCTGCTTCCATCACGCCGGTATGACCAACCATATCGCCGTTCGGATAGTTACAGATAATGGTGTCGTATTTGCCGCTTGTGATTGCCGCGACCAGCTTTTCAGTCAGCTCAGCAGAGCTCATTTCTGGCTGCAGATCGTAAGTCGCCACTTTCGGGGAGTTAATCAGAATGCGGTCTTCGCCTTTGAACGGCTCTTCTACGCCGCCGTTAAAGAAGAAGGTCACGTGCGCGTATTTTTCGGTTTCGGAAATGCGCAGCTGCGTTTTGTCGTGCTTCGCCATCCACTCGCCAAGGGTGTTCGCCAGTGAAGCTGGTGGATATGCGCACGGCACTTTGATGTCAGCAGCGTATTCGGTCAGCATGATGAAGTCGAGGTTCACCACTTTCTTACGGGCGAAACCGTCAAAATCAGCATTCACGAACGCACGGGTGATTTCACGCGCACGGTCGGCACGGAAGTTCATGAAGATCAGCGCATCGCCGTCTTCCATAGCGGCGTCAGCCTGGCCTTCAGCACGGATCACGGTTGCTTTCACGAATTCGTCGTTCTCGTCACGCGCGTAAGCGGCTTCCAGACCGGCAACGGCGGTATCAAACTGGAACTCACCTTTTGCCATGGTCATCAGGTCATACGCTTGCTCAACGCGATCCCAGCGGTTATCGCGGTCCATTGCGTAGTAACGGCCAATGATCGAGGCAACACGGCCTTTGCCCAGCTCGGCAAATTTGTCTTCAAAGGTTTGCAGTGATGATTTGGCGCTGCGCGGTGGGGTGTCGCGACCGTCCAGGAAAGCATGCAGGTAGATTTTTTCTGCGCCGCGCTCGGCTGCCATTTCTACCATCGCCAGGATGTGATCTTCGTGGCTGTGAACGCCGCCTGCAGAGAGCAGACCCATAATGTGAACCGCTTTGCCTGCGCTCACGGCTTTATCGACAGCACCGGTCAGCGTAGGGTTGGAGAAGAACGTGCGTTCTTTAATTTCAACATCCAGACGGGTCAGATCCTGATAAACAATGCGGCCCGCACCCAGGTTGACGTGTCCGACTTCAGAGTTGCCCATCTGGCGATCCGGCAGACCCACCTCCAGCCCGGACGCATCGATCAGGGTATGCGGACGCTGTGCCCACAGCGCATCCATTACCGGGGTTTTTGCGTTGAAAATGGCATTATCCTGGCTGTCTTCGCGATAGCCATAACCATCCAGAATCACCAGTACCATAGGTTTTTTAGAAACCGACATTGCGACATCCTCATGCTCAAGAGACAAAAAATTTGCGTAATTTTACTACAGCTGAATCGTTAAAGTAGCCTCGGAAGATCAAAGAATACGTAGGGACAGGAGCCATGAAGGCGATTTTGCATTATTTTTTTCGTGGCATGCCGCAGAAAATGGATTAGCTTATTCCCGCTGGCTGTATTTGCCACACCGCACAGGTATACTCCTGTCCTGGTTTTTTTAATCACTACGTCGGGAGTTGTTACCCCCCATGCAAGAAATTATGCAATTTGTTAGCCGCCATCCGGTACTGAGTATCGCGTGGATTGGTTTACTGGCAGCTGTGCTGTTTACCACTTTCAAAGGCCTTACTTCTAAAGTTAAGGTTATCACTCGTGGCGAAGCAACGCGTCTTATCAATAAAGAAGACGCCGTCGTTGTCGACCTGCGTCAGCGTGATGATTTCCGTAAAGGTCATATTGCAGGTTCTATGAACCTGCTGCCTGCTGAAATCAAAGCAAACAATGTTGGTGAACTGGACAAGCATAAAGCGCAGCCGATTATCGTTGTCGACGGTACTGGTATGCAGGCGCAGGATCCGGCCAGCGCGCTGATCAAGGCGGGTTTTGAAAAGGTATACGTGCTGAAAGACGGCGTCTCCGGCTGGAGCGGCGAGAATCTGCCTTTAGTTCGCGGTAAATAAGAGGAACGACGTTATGGCCAATATCGAAATGTACACCAAAGCGACCTGCCCGTTCTGCCATCGCGCGAAAGCGCTGCTGAGCAGCAAAGGCGTCACCTTTCAGGAACTGCCTATCGATGGCGACGCGGCAAAACGTGAAGAGATGATCAAACGTAGTGGCCGTACGACGGTTCCGCAGATTTTTATTGATGCGCAGCACATTGGCGGCTGTGATGACTTGTATGCGCTTGATGCACGTGGTGGGCTTGATCCCCTGCTGTAAAAGCGTTTTAGGACAATTAAAAAGGGTATTTCCATGTCAGAACAAAACAACAACGAAATGAGTTTCCAGATTCAGCGCATCTACACCAAGGATGTCTCTTTCGAAGCGCCAAATGCGCCGCATGTTTTCCAGAAAGATTGGCAGCCAGAGGTTAAACTTGATCTTGATACTGCGTCTACCCAACTGGCAGACGACGTGTATGAAGTTGTACTGCGCGTGACCGTCACCGCCTCGCTGGGCGAAGAAACTGCATTCCTGTGCGAAGTACAGCAGGGCGGCATCTTCTCTGTGGGCGGCATTGACGGTAATCAGCTGGCGCATTGCCTGGGTGCATACTGCCCGAATATTCTGTTCCCGTATGCTCGCGAATGCATCACCAGCCTGGTATCCCGCGGTACATTCCCGCAACTGAACCTTGCGCCAGTGAACTTTGATGCGCTGTTCATGAACTATCTGCAGCAGCAAGCTGGCGAAGGTACTGAAGAACATCAGGATGCCTGATGAGTACAGTTAATGCGTCAATGACTGTGATCGGTGCCGGCTCGTACGGCACTGCTCTTGCTATTACCCTGGCAAGAAATGGTCACGAAGTGGTGCTTTGGGGCCACGATCCTAAGCATATCGCGACGTTACAGAACGATCGCTGCAATGTTGCGTTCCTTCCTGATGTTCCTTTTCCTGATTCGCTGCACCTCGAAAGCGATCTCGCTACGGCACTTGCTGCCAGCCGTAATATCTTAGTTGTCGTGCCAAGCCATGTGTTTGGTCAGGTGCTGCACCAGATCAAGCCGCTGATGCGTGCTGATGCGCGTATCGTGTGGGCAACAAAAGGGCTGGAAGCGGAAACGGGACGTCTGTTGCAGGATGTGGCCCGTGAAGTGCTGGGTGATGATGTTCCGCTGGCGGTGATCTCTGGACCGACGTTTGCCAAAGAGCTGGCCGCTGGCCTGCCGACGGCAATCTCTCTGGCGTCAACCGATCAAACCTTCTCCGACGATCTCCAGCATTTGCTGCACTGCGGCAAAAGCTTCCGCGTCTACAGCAACCCGGATTTTATCGGCGTGCAGTTGGGCGGCGCGGTGAAGAACGTTATCGCGATCGGCGCGGGTATGTCTGACGGTATCGGCTTTGGCGCGAACGCGCGTACGGCATTGATCACCCGTGGACTGACGGAAATGTCGCGTCTTGGCGAAGCCTTAGGCGCCGATCCTGCCACCTTTATGGGTATGGCTGGTTTAGGCGATTTGGTGCTGACCTGTACCGACAACCAGTCTCGTAACCGCCGCTTTGGCATGATGCTCGGACAGGGCATGGATGTGATGGGCGCGCAGGAAAAAATTGGTCAGGTGGTCGAAGGTTATCGCAATACCAAAGAAGTTCGGGAATTGGCGCACCGTTTTGGTGTCGAAATGCCAATAACCGAGGAAATTTATCAGGTATTGTATTGCGGAAAAAATGCGCGCGAGGCAGCATTGACCTTATTAGGTCGCTCACGCAAGGAAGAGCGCAGCAGTAGCTAATGCAGGGATACGTTGTCGCCCAACGACACGGCCAGCAGAGACTGGCCGGTCGTCTAATTACGCCTGGAGTATGCAATGCCGTGTGAAGAACTGGATATCGTCTGGAACAATATTAAAGCCGAAGCCCGGGCTTTAGCCGACTGCGAGCCTATGCTGGCCAGTTTTTATCACGCGACGTTACTCAAGCATGAAGATCTCGGCAGTGCCCTGAGCTATATGCTCGCGAACAAACTCGCCTCTTCAATCATGCCCGCCATTGCCATTCGCGAAGTCGTTGAAGAGGCGTATGCCGCCGACCCCGAAATGATCGCCTCTGCCGCCTGTGATATTCAGGCCGTGCGAACGCGCGACCCGGCGGTGGATAAATACTCCACGCCGCTGCTGTACCTCAAAGGTTTTCACGCTCTACAGGCTTACCGCATCGGCCACTGGCTGTGGAACGAAGGCCGTCGTGCGCTGGCTATTTTCCTGCAAAATCAGGTTTCCGTGACCTTCCAGGTGGATATTCACCCGGCAGCGAAAATCGGTCGCGGGATCATGCTTGACCACGCCACCGGCATTGTTGTCGGTGAAACGGCGGTTATCGAAGATGACGTGTCAATTCTGCAATCCGTGACCCTTGGCGGTACGGGCAAAACCAGTGGCGATCGCCATCCAAAGATTCGCGAAGGCGTGATGATTGGCGCGGGCGCGAAAATTCTCGGCAATATTGAAGTCGGACGTGGTGCGAAGATTGGTGCGGGATCGGTTGTGCTTCAACCCGTTCCGCCGCACACCACCGCCGCCGGCGTGCCAGCGCGAATCGTCGGCAAACCCGAGAGTGATAAACCGGCGATGGATATGGATCAGCATTTCAACGGCATTCACCATACCTTCGAGTATGGTGACGGTATCTAGCTTCTGAGCACGGCGCCGGCATATCCCAGCTGGCGCCAGGCTTCATACACCACGACCGACACCGCATTAGACAAATTCATGCTGCGGCTGTCCGGCATCATTGGAATACGGATTTTTTGCTCAGCGGGCAGAACATCCAGAATAGTGGCTGGCAGGCCACGCGTCTCAGGGCCAAACATCAGATAATCGCCTTCCTGATAACTCACTGCGCTGTGCGCCGGTGTGCCTTTGGTCGTCAGAGCAAACATGCGCTGCGCGTTTTCCGCTGCCATAAAGGTCGCGTAATCGTGATGGCGAACGACGGCCGTAAATTCATGATAATCCAGTCCCGCGCGGCGCAGGCGTTTGTCGTCCCACGTAAAGCCCATCGGCTCAATGATATGCAGACGAAAACCGGTATTGGCGCACAGGCGAATGATATTGCCGGTATTAGGCGGAATTTCTGGTTCGAATAGTACGATGTTAAGCATGCTGTCCCCTGGAGCCTATCCCGTTAGGCTCTGAAAAATACGGGGGCAGGATAGCAGAATCTGCATCTTTTCTCCCTCTCCCTGTGGGAGAGGGGTGGGGTGAGGGCAACAGACGACCACAACACTTAAGCGGCAGTCCCCTGCGCTAGCGGTGCCAGCCCTGCAGGAATTCGGCTCAACTCCTGTACCAGCGAGTCTTTGCTGATTTCACTGATGGTCTTCGCGCCGGTCAGGGTCATCGCCACTTTCATCTCTTTTTCGATCAGGTTCAGCAGATTCGCCACGCCCGCCTGGCCGTGCGTGGCCAGCGCGTACAGATATGCGCGGCCCAGCAGCACGCTGTCTGCGCCCAATGCAATCATGCGTACCACGTCCAGCCCGTTACGAATGCCGCTGTCGGCCAGGATCGCGATATCACCTTTCACCGCATCGGCAATCGCAGGCAGGGCGCGTGCAGAAGAGAGCACGCCGTCCAACTGCCGTCCACCGTGGTTCGACACCACAATGCCATCTGCGCCAAAACGCACCGCATCGCGGGCATCTTCCGGGTCGAGGATCCCTTTGATCACCATCGGACCATCCCAGAATTCGCGGATCCACTCCAGGTCTTTCCATGAAATCGACGGATCGAAGTTATTCGCCAGCCAGCCAATGTAATCCTCAAGCCCGGTTGGCTTGCCGAGATAGGCCGAGATATTCCCCAGATCGTGCGGACGGCCGTTAACGCCGACATCCCACGCCCATTGCGGATGCGTCACCGCCTGCCAGTAACGACGCATCGCCGCATTCGCACCGCTCATTCCGGAGTGTGCATCGCGATAACGCGCACCCGGCGTGGGCATATCGACGGTAAACACCAGCGTGGAACAGCCCGCCGCTTTGGCACGTTCCAGCGCGTTACGCATAAAGCCGCGATCGCGCAGGACGTACAGCTGGAACCACATTGGGCGCTTGATGGTAGGCGCGACTTCTTCAATTGGGCAAACGGACACGGTCGAAAGGGTAAAGGGGATCCCTTTGGTATCTGCCGCAGCCGCAGCCTGCACCTCGCCACGGCGCGCGTACATCCCGCACAGCCCGACGGGCGCAAGGGCTACGGGCATCGACAGCGTCTCGTTGAAGAGTTTTGTCTCAAGGCTCAGGTCTGACATGTTTTTCAGCACGCGCTGGCGCAGCGCCACCTCTGACAAATCTTCCACGTTGCGGCGCAGGGTGTATTCCGAGTACGCGCCGCCGTCGATGTAGTGGAATAAAAACGGCGGCAGGATGCGCTGCGCTGCGGCGCGGTAGTCACTGGCTGCGGAAATAATCATGCGTTGTTCTCCCTGGAATTATCATGATCGCCGGGCAGGCGGGTAATGCGCGCCTGTCGGGCCTGATCTTCATCGAATCGTTTAATGGTGGTATGCACAAAACCCAGATGTGCCATCATCGCCTTGCGCGCGGCGTCGGCGTCACCGGCCAGAATGGCGTTCAGCACCGCTTCGTGCTGTTCGGTCAACTGTGCGAAAACCGGCGGCACCAGATACATGCGCTGGCGGCTCTGCTTAACGGACGATTGCAGCAGGTCGAAAAAACCGCGCATGGTTTGCAGCAGCACCACGTTGTGTGAGGCTTCGGCAATCGCCAGATGAAAGCGGACGTCAGCCTGCGAGGCGATATCCGGGTCGCTGCTTTGCGTGGCTTCAAAACAGGCTTTGAGCTTCTCCTTATCGCTGTCCGTAGCGCGCATCGCCGCATGCCAGGCGGTGCTGGTTTCTATCGCGTGGCGCGCTTCCAGAATGTCGAAACTGTAATCGGGGTCGTTCTCCATCAGCGTCTTCAGCGGCTGGACGATGTTTTGCTCGGACCAGTCGTCGTGCTGCCAGCGCACAAACGTTCCGCCGCCACGTCGACTCAGCAGCACCCCTTCGCTGGTCAGCGTCGCCAGCGCTTCGCGCAGTGAATTACGCGACACGCCAAGCTGGGCGGCCAGCTGGCGCTCGGCGGGCAATTTCATGCCCGCTTCCAGCTGTTGTTCTTCAATCAGCGCCCGCACGCGAGAGGCGATCTCGTCGGACAGGCGTTTGGGCATCACTATCATGGAATCATCCAGGTTAAGACGTAAGCCTGCAACGTGGTGATAACGCCGACCATGCAGGTGAAAATCAGGCTGTGTTTAACGGTAAAGCGGAACAGATCCGACTCTTTCCCGACCAGGCCCACCGCAGCACAAGCAATGGCGATGGACTGCGGAGAAATCATCTTGCCCGTTACGCCGCCCGTGGTGTTGGCAGCGACTAAGAGTACGTCTGATACGCCAATCTGTTGAGCGGCGGTCGCCTGCAAAGCGGCAAACAGTGCGTTTGAGGACGTATCCGAACCGGTCAGGAACACCCCCAGCCAGCCGAGGAACGGCGAGAAAAAGGTAAACGCATGTCCTGTGTGGGCAAGCGCTAATGCCAGCGTTGATGACAGGCCGGAATAGTTCGAGATAAACGCGAATGCCAGCACCATCCCGATGGAGTAAATCGGCAGCGCCAGTTCCTTCAGCGTGCTGGCAAAAGTCTGTATCGCCGCTGCAGGCTTCATGCGTAGCCATACGATGGAAAGGATAGCGGCAAACAGAATCGCCGTGCCGGTGGCGGAGAACCAGTCGAATTTATACACCGCAGCGTACGGCGTGGCGGCGTGGACCACGGGCGGCATACGCGCCACCATTTTGTCGAGGAACGGCACGGAGATGTTGATCACCATGTCGTACAGCGCGCCGCCTGGGGCGAAAAGCGCTTTAAACGGTGGCACGCTCCACAGAGTGACGGTGGCCGTCAGGAACAGGAACGGCGACCAGGCGCGAACAATCTGCCCAATGGTGTAATTCGTGCGTGCCAGCTTTTGATCGACTTGCGACGCGCCCATATCGCCAAAGCGGAAGATCCGCACCGGCTGCCAGCGTCGCAGGAAC
Organism: Lelliottia sp.; assembly: GCF_045627565.1. NCBI lineage: Bacteria > Pseudomonadati > Pseudomonadota > Gammaproteobacteria > Enterobacterales > Enterobacteriaceae > Lelliottia > Lelliottia sp. The sequence goes on from NZ_JAZQNX010000034.1 coordinate 69,110, forward strand.
AGGGTCAGACACACCAGAGAAACGAGCGACGAAATGATATCCGGCAGTTCCGGGCCAATGAAGTTCGAGCTGAGGTATTGCGCGATGGCGAACGAGCCGCCTGCGACCATCACCGCAGGCCAGGTCTCTTTTACGCCACGCCAGCCGTCCATAATCGCCATGATCCAGAACAGCACGATAATGGTCAGGAACGGCAGCTGGCGACCCACCATTTGGCCGATTTCAAAGCTGTCCAGGCCGGTGACCTGTCCTGCAACCAGAATTGGGATACCCATCGCGCCAAACGCCACCGGTGCCGTGTTAACGATCAGGCACAGACCTGCCGCGTACAGCGGATTAAAGCCCAGCCCCACCAGCAGTGCAGCGGTAATCGCCACCGGCGCGCCAAATCCCGCGGCCCCTTCGAGGAAGGCCCCGAAGCAGAAGCCGACGATCAGCATTTGCAGGCGCTGGTCCGGCGTGATGGACAAAATCGACGAGCGGATAATGTCAAACTGCCCGGTTTTCACCGAGATTTTATAGACAAATACCGCGGCAATAATAATCCACGCAATGGGCCACAGACCGTAGAAGAAGCCATAGATGACGGACGCCAGTGCGCGGTCGACCGGCATTTTGTAGAACAACAGCGCTACCGCGAGCGCGATAGCGACGGTATACGTCGCGGCCAAATAGCCTTTCAGCTTGAGCTTAATCAGCGCGAAGAAAAAGAACAGGATCGGTAGCGATGCGATCAGGCTAGACAACCAAATATTCCCGGCCGGATCGTAGTTTTGTTGCCAGAGGCTCATTGCAGGTCTCCTGTGGACCACACGCTCAGTGTCGCGGTGAGTCTATGCTCATCTCGGCATCACATTGAGTGTAAAAGTGGTCCTGCCAATAGTGTGATGTAGGGTTAATGACAATGAATGGTTAACCAAATGTTATGGTCGGGCAATGAGTTTGTGATCGGAATTTGCGGGAATGTGAAGCGTTGAACGATTAGAAAGGGTATTGGTAGGACCAATTTAACGCGGAGGCAGTTTGATACCCTTACCCCGACCCTCTCCCACGTGAGAGGGAGAAGCCAGGCCAGGAGCAGTGCTCGGATCGTGCTGGGGAAGGTCTTGAACAATTCCCTCTCCGGTGGGGAGAGGGAAAATATTAGAACGCCGTCTTACAGAAACCCGTCATCTCTTGCAGGCCCATTTCACGGCCCAGCTCAGTCATCGGGTGTACGACGACCAGACCGCGCGCGCTTTTCTTCAGCTTGCCCAGGTCGGCTTGTTCTTTTTTGGTGATCGCACGGCGATGCGGCATGCCCATCAGCTTTTGTGCTTCTTTGCTCAGCTTATGGCCTTTAACAGCGCGCAGACGCTCAATTTCGCCTTCGAGTTTCTCTTTCTCTTTTTCAAGCTCTGCATATTTTTCGGCAGATTCAACAAGAGACATATCAGCCTGCTGGTGGCGGATCAGATCCAAACGGTCACTGAGGCGTTTAATTTCGTTCTTTTCGACTTCTTTCATCACATATAGCTCTAAAAACGGGGGAATTACAGGAAGGATACACCAATGTGCGCGGTCTTACTTCTGAAACGCTTTCTTTAAGCTGATTCGGGAAATCAGCTCAGTCAGGGAAAGGACCATCGTTGACCGCATAACCTGTTGATAACGAAGCTTTTGCATCGCATACAGATCAGGATCGCTGTTATCGAAATGAGGAGCAGGCGGTAGCGCAGTGACGCAATGTAATTCGCCGAAAGGCCCAAGAATTTCGTCATCGGTAAAGGCGTATTCATTGCCGTCGTGATTTAACTCTTCGCGCAGCGCCATCAGCAATTCAGCATCTTCATATTCATGCCTGCTGAGCACGCCAAGGCCATAAATCAATTTCAGGCGGACTGACAAATCGCCCAGCGGTCCGTCTCCGTCCAGTAACGGTTCTACAGCATATTTTACCGCGTAGTCGTCTTTGCGAAACACCTGAAGAACCAGAATATTGACCGCCTCGGTAAGTAACTCGACGGCAGCAATCAGGAAACTTCGTACGGTTTTGCCAGCATTCAGACGCTCAAGCACACGATTTTCAAAGGCCTGGGTTTGTTCCATTATTGCCTGCATATCTGACAATCTATCCATCGGGCGCAGGGTGACCTGCGCCAGAACCTGCATCATTATTTCGTCGCGTTGTATGCGTTAACCGCCTCCAGCACTACGTCACTCTTCGCTTCAAGGCCAGAAAGCTGCGCCAGCGCATCTTGCGGGCCTTTGGTATCAATCAATTCTGCCAGCTCAATCGCCTGCGGATCTTGCTCGCTGCGATAATGCATGGCAGCGGCGATACCTTTCACCAAATTGGCGTGCGGCAAACCGTATTCCAGCGTGCCCAACAGCGGCTTAATCAGACGGTCGCCCGCGCTGAGTTTACGCAGCGGCTGACGCCCAACGCGCTCAACGTCATCTTTCAGATACGGGTTTTCAAAACGACCGAGGATTTTCTGAATGTATGCCGCATGTTTCTCAGCATCAAAACCGTAGCGTTTGATCAGGACCGCGCCGCTCTCGTCCATTGCACCTTTTACCACAGCGCGGATTTTCTCATCGAGAATCGCGTCACGAATGGTTTGATGACCGGCCAATTTTCCGAGGTACGCGGTTATAGCATGCCCGGTGTTCAGCGTGAAGAGTTTGCGTTCGACAAAGGCCATCAGGTTATCCGTCAATTCCATTCCCGGAATAGCCGGCAGCGCGCCTTTGAACTGGGTTTTGTCGACGATCCACTCGCTGAAGGTTTCAACGGTCACTTCCAGCGGGTCGTTTGTTGCAGATTCGGATGGGGGAACGATGCGGTCAACGGCGGAATCCACAAAACCGACGTGCTCTTCAACCCAGGCTTTATCTTCATCAGCCACGGCGGCCAGAACGTGGCCTTTCAGTTGTGTGGTACCACGCACCATGTTTTCGCAGGCGATGATGTTCAGCGGCGTGTTATTGCCCTGTGCTTTGCGTTTTGCGAGGCCTTTTGCGACGGCAGGGGCGATGCGCTCAAGCACCACCGGGCCCACGGCGGTGGTCACCAGGTCTACGCTTGCGATCAGGTCTACAACGTCATCGCCAATGCTGCTAACAGCGTTGACGCCTGAGACGGTTTCAACCTGTTCGTTTTCGCCGACAACGTGAACATCGTAGCTATGACGGGCATTCAGGGCGTCGAGCACCACCTGATTCACATCGGCGAATGTTAGCGTAATGCCCGCGTCTGCCAGCAGTTTGCCGATAAAGCCACGACCGATATTACCTGCGCCAAAATGTAATGCTTTCATCGTATTAACCTTCATCAATGTTTTTACCCGAGAGGGCTGGGGTGAGGCTTTTCCCTCACCCTAACCCTCTCCCCAAAGGGAGAGGGGGCCAGGCAGAACTTATTTGTTCAGCAGAGCCAGCACTTCTTCAACGCTGGTGGTCTGTGACAGGCGCTCGATAACGGTTTCATCATCCAGCGCGTTTGTCAGGCTGGTAATCACCTGGATGTGCTCGTTGTTGCGAGCGGCGATACCAATCACCAGACGGGCGATATCGTCTTCTTCTTCACCAAAACGCACGCCATCAGGATACTGACAGAACACCACGCCGGTTTTCAATACGCGGTCTTTCGCTTCAACCGTACCGTGTGGCACCGCGATAGATTCGCCCAGATACGTTGGGGTCAGCTTTTCACGTTCCAGCATGGCATCAACGTACTCTGGCTCAACGTAGCCGCCTTTCACCAGTTGCTCACCGGCAAAGCGAATCGCTTCTTCTTTGTGGCTCGCCGTGCGACCCAGGAAGATGTTCTCCGCACCCAGTTTGAACAAGTGGCTATCGTTCGGATCAAAACTGTCTTTCAGGCTATCGCGAACTTTCACTTCGTTTTCGGTGTGACGCTGTGCTGCAACCAGACGTTCGGTCAGGCTGGAATACAGGCCGCTATCGAGGAAGTTGGTCAGCGAAATGTGCTGTGCTTGCGGAACCTGACGCATCGCACGCTCAGTCAGATCGCGGTGCGTGATGACCAGGTCAACGTCCCCCGGCAGGCTGTTGATGGCGCTGTTGGTCACGGAGATGTGGGTCAGACCCGCGTCCTGGACTTTCTTGCGCAGCACCCCGGCACCCATGGCGCTGGAACCCATACCCGCATCGCATGCCACGATGATTTTACGCACATGGCTCAGGTCGTTAGACACGTCGCCAGCAGACAGCGGCGTTGCAACACCTTTGGATTCGGACTTCATATCATGCATGCGACGGGTCGCCGCTTCGATATCGTCTTCTTCTTTCACTTTGCTGGTTTTCAGCAAGATGGCAGAGACCACGAAGGAGACCGCCATTGCGGCACAAATCGCTGCGATGTTAGCGAAGTAAGCGCCTTTTGGCGTCATCGCCAGTACCGCCAGGATAGAGCCTGGAGACGCTGGAGAAACCAGACCGCCACCCAATACGCTCAGGGTGAACACACCAGTCATACCGCCGAGGATAACGGCCAGGATCAGACGTGGGTTCATCAGCACGTATGGGAAGTAAATTTCGTGGATACCACCCAGGAAGTGGATGATTGCCGCGCCGCCTGCAGACTGTTTCGCGCTGCCACGACCAAAGAACATATACGCCAGCAGAACACCCATACCCGGACCTGGGTTTGCTTCAATCAGGAAGAAGATGGACTTGCCGAGTTCATGAGACTGCTGAATACCCAGCGGCGAGAAGATACCGTGGTTAATCGCGTTATTGAGGAACAGGATTTTCGCCGGTTCAACAAAGATAGACGCCAGCGGCAGCATGTCGTGAACAACCATGAAGTTAACGCCAGCAGCCAGCACTTTAGACAGCACTTCAACCGCAGGGCCAATGCCGAGGAACGCCAGAATCGCCAGGATCATACCGATGATGCCAGCGGAGAAGTTGTTCACCAGCATTTCGAAGCCGGATTTGATTTTGCCATCAACCCAAACGTCGAATTTCTTAATCGCCCAGCCGCCCAGCGGACCGGCAATCATTGCACCGAGGAACATCGGCATATCCGCGCCGACGATCACGCCCATGGTCGTAATTGCACCGACCACACCACCACGGTCACCGCCGACCAAACGACCACCGGTAAAACCGATGAGCAGTGGCAGCAGATAGGTAATCATTGGACCAACAAGCTTCGCCAGGGTTTCGCTCGGCAACCATCCTGTTGGAATGAACAAGGCGGTGATGATACCCCACGCGATAAACGCGCCGATATTTGGCATCACCATGTTGCTGAGGAAACGACCAAAGCTTTGTACTTTGATCTTGAAATCGGATGACATAAAACACCCCTTCTTATGTTTACGCTTAGGCTTTCAGCCCGAGGTTTATCGTTAATGTGCGGCGGCAGAGGTTGCTGAGCCCTGTTCTGATGCTGTGAAATCTGGCACCGAATCGTTCAACTGTCCAGACAGTGAAAATTTATGTGATCTGAATCACGCAAATACAGGGGGTGCGGATAACATTGAAGTGATCGCTATCACAAAATGAGAGTATGAAAAAATACAATGGAGAAAAAAGTCGCTGATTAGGCCTGTTAATGTGAAGCTGATCACATTTTATGATTTGGTGTTTGTCTCGTTATTGTGATTGATTTCACAAAATATTTTGATGCGGATTTCTCTTGATGCGATCGGCGGCAAATTCGGTATGGCTCTCCAGAGCCAGGATTTCGTCACACGAAAAGCTAAACGAATTTCACCTCATAGGTTATGGCGAAAAGTGGAAACCTGGATTACGCTCATTATGTAAACTTAAGTCTATTATTATTCATGATATATTTTGTCACGCTTATAAACTTGCATGGAGATATAATAAAAAACCATACTCCCCGGCTCTGAAATAATAAGTGCATTAGATTGTACTTAAATGAATTAATTTGGTTGCGTACCATTTTATTAATTTAATGAGTTGACGTTGTTTCGAGTGAGGCAAATATGTTTTTAAACTATTTTGCGCTGGGTGTATTGATTTTCGTTTTCCTGGTTCTTTTTTACGGAATCATTGCCATCCACGACATCCCTTATTTAATGGCAAAAAAGCGTAATCATCCCCACGCTGATGCGATCCATACGGCGGGTTGGGTGAGTCTGTTTACGCTCCACGTTATCTGGCCCTTCCTGTGGATTTGGGCCACACTGTACCAGCCAGAGCGCGGGTGGGGTATGCAAAATCAAGCCGTTCCCGCCCCGCAGCAACAAGATATTGATGCCCTTTCTAAACGCGTTGCCGACCTGGAACAGCGGCTTGCCGCCACGCCTACGCCCGCGAACAAAAATAGGGCGGAGGGCTAAATATGGATCTGCTCATTATTTTGACTTACGTGGCGTTTGCGTGGGCAATATTTAAAATTTTTCGCATTCCCGTTAATCAATGGACGCTGTCTACTGCCGCATTAGGTGGAGTGTTTATTGTCGCTGGTTTGATTTTATTAATGAACTATAACCATCCGTATACCTTCACGGCACAGAAAGCAGTAATTTCTATTCCGATTACCCCGCAGGTTACTGGGGTGGTGAGTGAAGTCACGGATAAAAATAATCAGCTCATTAAAAAAGGCGAAGTGTTATTTAAATTGGACCCGGTACGCTATCAAGCCAGAGTCGACAGACTTAAAGCGGATTTAGTGACGGCGACACACAGTATTGATGTCCTGAAAGCGCAGCTTTCTGAAGCCGAAGCGAATACCACTCGCGTGTCTGCCGAACGCGACAGACTTTATAAAGATTTCCAACGCTACCTGAAGGGCAGCCAGGCGAAGGTCAATCCCTTCTCAGAAAGCGACATTGATAACGCGCGGCAAAACTATCTGGCGCAGGATGCGATGGTCAAAGCGTCCATCGCGGATCAAGCGCAAATCAAAAGCCAGTTAGACAGCATGGTCAACGGCGAGCAATCGCAAATTGTCTCACTTCGCGCCCAGCTTACAGAAGCTAACTACAATCTCGAACAGACCGTGGTGCGCGCACCCAGCGATGGCTATGTCACTCAGGTGCTGATCCGTCCGGGGACCTATGCTGCTGCGCTGCCGTTACGTCCGGTGATGGTGTTTATTCCGGAGCAAAAACGACTCATTGTGGCGCAGTTCCGCCAGAACTCGTTACTGCGTCTGAAACCGGGTGACGAAGCCGAAGTGGTCTTCAACGCGCTGCCGGGCCAGGTCTTCAGCGGTAAGCTCACCAGCATTTTACCGGTGGTGCCGGGCGGTTCTTATCAGGCTCAGGGCGCGCTGCAATCGTTAACGGTGATTCCGGGTACGGACGGGGTGCTTGGCACGATTGAGCTCGCGCCGAATGCGGATGTCGAAGCGTTGCCGGACGGCATCTATGCGCAAGTGGCCGTCTATTCCGACCACTTTTCTCACGTCTCGGTGATGCGAAAAGTGCTACTGCGCATGACCAGTTGGATGCATTACCTCTACCTCGATCATTAAGGTTCTGCCTTTTTTCATTGCCTGATCCATACTTACCCTTTTGGATGAATCAAGGATCAGGCAATGAAACTCATCGGCAGCTACACCAGTCCATTCGTGCGTAAAATTTCGGTTCTCCTGTTGGAAAAAGGCATCACGTTCGAGTTTGTGAATGAGCAGCCGTACAACGCAGAGAATGGCGTGGCGCAGTATAACCCGCTGGGAAAAGTCCCGGCGCTGCTCACCGATGATGGCGAATGCTGGTTTGACTCCCCGATTATTGCGGAATATATCGAACTGCTCGGCATTGCGCCTGCAATGGTGCCACGTGAACCGAAAGCAGCGCTTGCCGTGAGGCAAATCGAAGCGCTGGCGGATGGCATTATGGATGCGGCGCTGGCGTCCGTGCGTGAGCAAGCGCGCCCTGCGGCGCAGCAATCCGAAACGGAGCTATTGCGCCAGCGGGAGAAAATCAATCGCAGCCTGGACAGATGTGAACAGCTTCTGCATAACGGCAATGTTAAAACCGATACGCTGAATCTGGCCACGATTGCGATTGCCTGCGCCGTGGGCTACCTCAATTTTCGCCATGTTTCTCCGGGCTGGTGCGTAGAGCGTCCGCTGCTGGTTAAACTCGCTGAAACGCTCTTCCAGCGCGAAAGTTTTGCCCGTACGGAACCGCCGAAGGTTTGATGCGAGTTATAACACTTCTCCTCTTTAGCCTGTACAATCCCTGTAGAAATTGACCCCCTCTCCCGTCGGGAGGGGGATAAAACCCCCACTTCCAGGCATGACAATGACGACTCATCATTCCCTCTACAGCCAGATACCTGCGTCCGATCGCCTGCTGCGTGATCCCCGCTTCACTCCCATTCTTGAACAGTTCGGACACACTCGCGCCGTCGCGTTGTTGCGTTTGTTACAGGATGAAGCGCGCCTGCATATTCAGGCTGAAAACGCATTGCCGCAGTGGTGTGCGGACTGGCCGATGGAAGTAGAAAAGCGCTTGAAAGCGCAAACGCAGAGCGCGTTGCGCCCGGTCATTAACCTTACCGGAACGGTGCTTCACACCAATTTAGGTCGTGCACCGCAGGCTGAAGAGGCGATTGAGGCCGTCACGCAGGCGATGCGTTCGCCCGTGACGCTGGAATACGATCTGGATGGCGCTGGCCGTGGTCATCGTGACCGGGCGCTGGCGAGTCTGCTGTGCCAGATTACGGGCGCAGAAGATGCCTGCATCGTGAATAACAACGCGGCGGCAGTGCTGCTGATGTTGGCCGCGACCGCAAGCGGAAAAGAGGTGGTGGTGTCGCGTGGTGAATTAGTGGAGATCGGCGGGGCGTTTCGCATTCCAGATGTGATGCGCCAGGCCGGTTGCACACTGCATGAAGTGGGGACGACGAACCGGACGCATGCGAAGGACTATCGCGCTGCGGTAAATGAAAACACTGCGCTGTTGATGAAAGTCCACACCAGTAATTATCAGATTGAAGGTTTTACCAAAACCGTTGAAGAGGCGGAACTGGCAGAGATTGGCCGCGAGCTGAACGTGTCGGTGATTGCGGATTTGGGCAGCGGTTCGCTGGTGGATCTCAGCGTGTACGGCTTGCCGAAAGAGCCGATGCCGCAGGAGATGATCGCCGCGGGCGTCAGTCTGGTCAGTTTTTCGGGCGATAAGCTGCTGGGTGGTCCGCAGGCGGGCATTATCGTTGGCAAACGCGAACTGATTGAAAAGCTACAGCAACATCCGCTGAAACGCGCGCTGCGCGTCGATAAAATGACGCTGGCGGCGCTTGAAGCCACGCTGCGACTGTATCTCCATCCGGAAACACTGGCAGAACGGCTGCCCACGTTACGATTGTTGGCGCGCGATGCGGCGTCGATTCGCGCTCAGGCCGAGTTATTGCGCGCAAAAATCGCTGCGCATTTCGTGGCGTTTGACGTGCATGTTGAATCCTGTCAGTCGCAGATTGGCAGCGGATCGCTTCCGGTCGACCGCCTGCCGAGCGCGGCACTGACGTTTACGCCGCGCGACGGGCGCGGTAGCCAGCTCGAAGCGCTGTCATCCTGCTGGCGTGCATTGCCTACGCCCATCATTGGGCGCATCTATGACGGGCGGCTGTGGCTGGATCTGCGCTGTCTTGAAGATGAAGAACAGTTTCTGGAGATGTTGCTGAAATGATTATTGCCACTGCCGGTCATGTCGACCACGGGAAAACCACGCTGTTGCAGGCCATCACGGGTGTGAATGCCGATCGCTTGCCCGAAGAGAAAAAACGCGGCATGACCATCGATCTGGGATATGCCTATTGGCCGCAACCCGATGGCCGGATTCTGGGCTTTATTGATGTGCCTGGGCATGAAAAATTTCTCTCGAATATGCTGGCAGGTGTTGGCGGAATCGACCTCGCGCTGCTGGTGGTGGCCTGTGATGATGGCGTGATGGCGCAAACGCGCGAGCATCTGGCTATTTTGCAATTGACCGGTAATCCGCAGCTCACGGTTGCGCTGACGAAAGCGGATCGTGTCGATGAGAGTCGTATTGATGAAGTCCGCGAACAGCTTCAGGCGACATTACAGGAGTACGGTTTTGCCGATGCGCCTGTTTTTGTCACCGTCGCTACAGAAGGGCGGGGTATCGACGAACTTCGCTCTCATTTACAGCATCTTTCTTCGCGCGAGCAAACCCGCGATCATCGGTTCCGTTTAGCCATCGACCGCGCATTTACCGTGAAAGGGGCTGGACTGGTCGTCACCGGTACGGCGCTGAGTGGTGAAGTGAAAGTGGGGGACAGCCTGTGGCTGACGGGCGTCAACAAACCGATGCGTGTACGTGGTCTGCATGCGCAGAATCAGCCGTCTGAACAGGCACATGCCGGGCAGCGTATCGCGCTGAACATTGCGGGTGATGCTGAAAAAGAACAACTCAATCGCGGCGACTGGCTGCTGTCCGACGCGCCACCGGAGCCGTCCGAGCGCGTGATTGTTTCCCTGCAAGCCCATACGCCGTTGACGCAGTGGCAGCCGCTGCATATCCACCATGCCGCCAGCCACGCCACTGGCCGCGTTTCGCTGCTGGAAAACGATCTGGCAGAGCTGGTATTCGATACACCGCTTTGGCTGGCTGATAATGATAGACTGGTGCTGCGCGATATCTCCGCGCGGGCCACGCTGGCAGGTGCTCGTGTAGTGACGTTAAATCCACCCCGTCGCGGCAAGCGCAAAGCTGAATATCTCCAATGGCTGGCGGCGCTCGCGCTGGCAGAGAATGACAAATCCGCCCTGGCGGTGCATCTCGATCGCGGTGCGGTAAATCTTGCTGATTTTGCCTGGGCGCGGCAGCTGAGTGACGAGGGGCTGCACCGATTGTCGCAGCAGCCCGATTTTATCCAGGCGGGCGTTAACTTACTGAACGCGCCGGTCGCCGCGCGCTGGCAGCGTAAAGTGCTGACGACGCTTGCGACTTATCACGAACAGCATCAGGATGAACCGGGGCCTGGGCGTGAACGGCTGCGCCGTATGGCTCTGCCGATGGAAGATGACGCGCTGGTTCTGCTGTTGATTGAAAAAATGCGTGAAAGCGGCGTCATCCATAGTCACCACGGTTGGCTGCACCTGCCGGATCACAAAGCGGGCTTTACACCTGAACAAGACGCGATATGGCAAAAAGTCGCGCCGTTATTTGGTGATGAACCCTGGTGGGTGCGCGACCTGGCCCAGCAGACGGGGACAGACGAGCAGCTCATGCGCCAGGTGTTGCGCCACTCAGCGCAGCAGGGGCTGATTACCGCGATCGTGAAAGATCGCTACTACCGCAACGATCGTATCGTGACGTTTGCCAATTTGATTCGCGAGTTGGATCAGGAAAAGGGATCGACTTGTGCGGCTGACTTCCGCGATCGGCTTAACGTCGGGCGTAAGCTGGCGATTCAAATTCTGGAATATTTTAATCGGATTGGTTTTACGCGTCGTCGTGGTAATGATCATCTATTACGTGATTCGTTATTATTTCCTGAGATAACATCAGTCGATAATATAAATTAACAAAAAGATAAGCTTATATACTAAATAATATATTTCGCAGGCTTAAAAATAAAAAACCTGCGAATATCCACGCAATATTACCTTTTTGATCATGTTTTTTATATTCCCCTTTTTGTATTCTGCCTTGAACATTAATCCCTTCGAGGTATTACTATGACTGCATCCGTATTTTATATTCCTTCGGTGAATATTATAGGTTCTGATTCATTAGTTAGCGCAATGGATACTATGCGCGATTACGGCTGGCATCGTGCCCTGATTGTGACTGACGCGGTGTTAAACAAAATGGGGATGGTCGCCGATATTCAAAACGCGCTTCAGGAACGCGATATTGTCAGCGTTGTATTTGATGGCACGCACCCTAATCCAACCACTGCTAATGTCGCTGCGGGGCTGAAAATCTTAAAAGAAAATAACTGTGATTGCGTTATTTCGCTCGGCGGCGGTTCTCCACATGATTGCGCGAAAGGTATTGCGCTGGTCGCGGCAAACGGTGGGGATATTCGTGACTATGAGGGCGTCGATCGCTCGGCAAAACCGCAGTTACCCATGATTGCGATTAATACTACGGCGGGCACGGCATCCGAAATGACCCGTTTCTGCATTATTACCGACGAAGTGCGTCATATTAAAATGGCGATTGTCGATAAGCATGTCACACCTGTTTTGTCCGTGAATGACTCTTCGCTGATGGTTGGCATGCCGAAATCCCTGACGGCCGCAACCGGTATGGATGCGTTGACTCACGCGATAGAAGCCTATGTGTCCATTGCCGCCACGCCGATCACCGACGCTTGTGCATTGAAAGCGATGACAATGATCGCCGAGAACCTGACGCATGCGGTAGAAGATGGCAGCAACGCTGTCGCCCGTGAAGCAATGGCCTACGCGCAATTCCTGGCGGGTATGGCGTTCAACAATGCGTCTCTCGGGTATGTGCATGCGATGGCGCATCAGCTGGGTGGCTTTTACGATCTGCCGCACGGTGTGTGCAATGCGATATTGTTGCCACACGTGCAGACGTTTAACAGCAAAGCGGCAGCCCCGCGTCTGCGTGATTGCGCCCAGGCGATGGGTGTTGATGTCAGTCAAATGACCGCAGAACAGGGTGCACAGGCGTGTATCGCAGAGATTCGCTCCCTGGCGCGTAAAGTGAATATCCCGGCGGGTCTGCGTGACCTCAACGTGAAGGAAGCGGACTTCCCAATTCTGGCGACCAACGCGCTGAAAGACGCATGCGGATTCACTAATCCAATCCAGGCCACGCATGACGAGATTATGGCGATTTATCGTGCGGCGCTGTAATCCGTGATTCCTGTCGTAAAGCTGTAAGCGGCTGGCGAAAAAATCGCCAGTCGTGACTACCCTTGTTAGACACCAACAGCAAGGAGACGGTCATGACGAATAATCCTCCCTCAACGCGTTTGCAGCCTGGCGAGTATGGTTATCCCCTCAAGTTAAAACCCCGGTACGACAACTTCATTGGCGGCGGCTGGGTTGCTCCCGTCGACGGCGAGTATTACTCGAATCTGACGCCTGTCACTGGGCAACCGCTATGCGAAATTGCCAGCTCCGGCAAAAAAGATATCGATCTGGCGCTGGATGCGGCGCATAAAGCGAAAGAGAAATGGGGACACACCTCGGTTCAGGACAGAGCCGCCATTCTATTGAAAATCGCCGATCGGATGGAGCAAAACCTGGAGCTGCTGGCAGCGGCTGAAACCTGGGATAACGGCAAACCGATCCGCGAAACCACTGGCGCTGACGTACCGCTGGCTATCGACCACTTCCGTTATTTTGCCTCCTGTATTCGCGCTCAGGAAGGGGGAATCAGCGAGGTGGACAGTGAAACGGTTGCCTACCATTTCCACGAGCCGCTGGGTGTCGTGGGGCAAATTATTCCGTGGAACTTCCCGCTGCTGATGGCGAGCTGGAAAATGGCTCCCGCGCTGGCGGCGGGCAACTGCGTGATCCTTAAACCGGCACGCTTAACCCCGCTGTCAGTATTACTGCTGATGGAAATCATTGGCGACCTGGTTCCGCCGGGGGTGATTAACGTTGTGAACGGGGCAGGCGGCGAAATCGGTGAATATCTGGCGACCTCGAAGCGTATCGCGAAAGTCGCGTTTACCGGCTCCACGGAAGTAGGCCAGCAGATCATGCAGTATGCGACCCAAAATATCATTCCAGTCACGCTGGAGCTGGGGGGGAAATCGCCGAACATTTTCTTTGCCGATGTGATGGATGAAGAGGACGCTTTCTTCGATAAAGCGCTGGAAGGGTTTGCGCTGTTTGCCTTTAACCAGGGCGAGGTTTGCACCTGTCCAAGCCGAGCGCTGGTGCAGGAATCCATTTATGAACGCTTCATGGAGCGGGCTATTCGTCGGGTGGAATCCATCCGCAGTGGTAATCCGCTGGACAGCGTCACGCAAATGGGCGCACAGGTTTCGCAGGGGCAGCTGGAGACTATCCTCAATTACATTGATATCGGTAAGAAAGAGGGTGCAGATGTTCTGACCGGCGGGCGTCGAAAAATGCTCGAAGGCGATCTGAAAGATGGCTTTTACCTTGAGCCAACCATTCTGTTTGGCAAAAATGATATGCGCGTTTTCCAGGAGGAAATCTTCGGACCGGTGCTGGCGGTGACAACGTTTAAAACCATGGAGGAAGCACTGGAGTTGGCCAACGATACGCAATATGGCCTCGGGGCGGGCGTCTGGAGCCGCAACGGTAATCTGGCGTATAAAATGGGGCGCGGAATTCAGGCCGGGCGCGTCTGGACAAACTGCTATCACGCCTATCCGGCCCATGCCGCGTTTGGCGGATATAAGCAGTCGGGGATTGGGCGCGAAACGCACAAGATGATGCTGAACCATTACCAGCAAACGAAATGCTTGCTGGTCAGCTATTCGGATAAACCGTTGGGTTTATTCTAATTATCAGGCGAGGGCCGTCCATGGACGGCCTGAGAAATATGCGTGCGTAAGCTATTCAGAACGCTGTCCAGCACATACTGGACACGCCACGGCTGATACTCTCGCTTGCGGAAAATGGCAGTGAGATCGAGCCACCACTCCTCCCGGTGCGGAAAGCAGGGAACCAGCGTGCCTTTACTGATCTCCTGCTGCAGGCTCTCTTTCGGCGCGAAGACAATACCTAAATTATTCCGTGCTAATTCCAGCGCTGTTTGCGTATTATCGCAAATATAATTTCCGGTGACTTTGTAGTCGCGCACTTCATTGCTGTTATAAACACAAAATCGCCAAATATTGGCGTCATCGACCAGCATTGAATCAATCAAAATACAGGAATGATTAATTAAGTCGTCTGGGCCTTGAATGGGATGTTGCTTTAAATAGGTTTCAGTAGCGAAAGCGGTCACTGAATATTTTGTCAGTACGCTGGCAACTAAATTTTCGTCTTTAGGCTGCGCGTACGTAATTAATATATCGCAATCATCCGGGAAGGATACGCCTTCGGCAAATTCGTTGCGATCAAGATTGTAGGTTTTCAACGCGAGACGAATGTCTCCGATCTCTTCAATCTCATGTACGACGTGGCGCGCGAGATACGTAATGATTCCGGTAGGGGCATAAATTGTCACGCGGCCACTTTTTTCATGCTTATAATCAGCAATAAAATTAATGAGTTGGCTATTTTTATCCAGCGAAGCATTGATGTAAGGCACCAAAGCTTCGCCGAACTGAGTCAGCGCCAGTTGTCGCGTCGTACGTTCAAATACTTTCAGCCCCACACGCATTTCAAAATCGGAAAGATATTTACTGACATTGGCCTGCGCCATGCCTAACAGGGCGGCGGCATCTCCGATACTGTGCGTTGCAGCAATGACGGAAATGATCTTTAACTCACGTGGTTTAATCTGTAAATTATTCATCGTGAACCGCCATTTATATGATTTTGTATATAATATTATACTATTTACGCCATTGCATTGATAAATTTGTAACCATTATTATTCGCCTGCTTCTTTGGCATTTAATGGATTACAGGGAATGAATATCAAAAAGAATTTACTTATCGTCGCGGCATTATTTTCTGCATCATCAGCAATGGCCGGAGATTTTTCATTGGGCGCCGGTGCGGTTTATAATGAATCGGCTTATAAAGGATATAACGAGAACGTTCTGGCAATTCCTTTAATCAGTTATGAAGGCGACAATTTCTATGTGCGTCAATTTACGGCGGGCTGGGCGTTCTGGAAAGACAGCAAAAATGAATTAAGCCTGACGGCTTCCTGGATGCCACTGCACTTTGATCCGGATGACAATGACGACCACGCCATGGCGCAACTGGATGAACGTAAAGCCTCTGCCATGCTGGGTGGTGCTTATTACCGCCATGAAAAATGGGGCAGCATGAAGTTTGCTGTCGCGGCGGACGCGATGGATGAAAGTGGGGGTGTGGTCGGTGAAATATCTTATTTCAAACCGATTCGCATGGACAAACTGACTCTGATTCCATCGGTCGGCGTTCTGTACTATGACGAAAGCTTTAACGACTACTACTACGGTGTTTCAGGTAAAGAGTCACGCCGCAGCGGCCTGGATCAATACACTGCCGGAGATAGCTGGAACCCTTACGTGGCCCTGGTTGCCAAATATCAGCTGACGGATAACCTCATCCTGAATGCCAGCGCAGCATATACCGTATTACCTGACGACGTGAAGAACAGCCCAATGATCGACAGGCAAGACAGCCTCGCGCTGATGACTGGCTTGAGCTGGCGTTTCTAAGCACTCAGCATATGTCCTCAAGGATGAGGGCAACACCATATTCAACCCGGTGGTGCTGCACTTACCCGACCCGAGAATTACAGCTTGGGTATGTTTAGCGCCACCGGGTTTTATTCATTCCGCTTATTCTCGCGCTAACCACTTCTTTAGCCAATATGTACACTCGGCGGGCAGCGCTTCTGGCATACGACCAGAAACGATGGCTGATACCACAAATCTGACGCCTTCCCCCTGTAGGATCAAAGCACCCTGGCGTGCTTTTCGGGCACTCTGGTTTTTTACCTGTTGCGCGGAGTAAGGGATGAACCGGTTTATCGTGGCGAATTCGGAAAAATGCATCGGCTGCCGGACTTGTGAGGTGGCCTGCGTCGTGGCACATCAGCAAGAACAGGACTGCGCGCAGCTTTCAGCAGAGGCTTTTCTCCCGCGAATCCAGATGGTGAAAGGGGATACCTTTTCGACGGCGGTCACCTGCCATCACTGTGAAGATGCGCCATGTGGGAATGTTTGTCCGACGGGTGCGATTCGGCGCGAACAGGGCAGAATCGCAGTGGACCAGCAACGCTGCATCGGATGCAAAAGCTGCGTGATAGCGTGCCCGTTTGGCGCGATGCGAGTGGTGGCGAACCACCACCGCGCGCAGGCGATCAAATGTGATTTATGTCACCACCGGGCACAAGGCCCTGCCTGCGTCGAGGCCTGCCCAACTCATGCCCTCTCTTGTGTTGACGTCGCCCAACTGCGCGCCGCGAGATTACAGTAAATTATTGAAATTCCACGTCACTGTTAGGCTGTAACGCCAGTCACGGTTGCTGCTGTCTGACGGAACGCTGCCGATCGGACGCGCCGCTTCTACTGTGACGCTGTAGTGGCGATTATCACCCACCATCACCCCGGCAGCCACAGACGCTAATTGTTGATGGGGGAAACCGGTCTGATTAAACCAGGTTTGTGCCGTATCGGTTAAAATATACGGCTGAACGGTGGTAAGCCAGGTGCTCTTTTTGCGCATGTGCAGATACCGGAATTCGAGCTGTCCGCCGTAGCCATAGTCTCCGCTGGCTTCGCCATCCTGATAACCCCGACCAAAACGCTGCGCGCCAAAACTCACGCGTTCCGGTTCCGGTAAGTTGTTGTTTGACCACACGCCTTCCCATGAAGTCGACAGTCGCCATTTTTCGTCGATGAGCCAGGCGGCATCCAGATACCCTTTCGACAGTGTAAAGTTGAGATCGGTGTTTTGCCCCGACACCACATCGGCTCCCAGATCGTTAAAACCCTGACGGACAACCAGTCTGCTGCTCACGCTGGCGGTGGTGAACTGATGCGCCCCGTTAACGCCGAATTCCAGTGCCGGATAGCGTGTGTGCAGGTTCTGGGGTTCCAGAGGGAAAGTGCGGTTGGCAATGCGCGCCTGCAAATCATAATCATCCTGCCTGTCGGTGTAGTCGAAACCGCCTGTCAGATTAAATTGTGATTTTTGCGTTAATAGCAGCGGGTAGCCAAAATTCACCCCGCCGTTGTACTGGGTCGATTTTTGTCGGGAATCGACAGTCACGTTATTGGGCAGAGACAACAGCGGGGTATAATCACGTGGTTTTTCGCGGTAATAGCTGCCTTTTAGCTGCAAAGTCAGCCCTTCATCATTCAAAAATTGTTGCCAGTTCAAACCGAGATACGTTTTGCGCGTGTCGTTGTCCAGGGGGATTAGCGTGGCCACACCAAGCTGATCGCCATACGACGTCAGATTGCTGAGCGTGCCATTGACCATCATCAAGTCTTGCCCTTTACGCGTATCAACAGTCGATGAGATATCCCAGATATGCGGCTGATTGCCGGTGATTTGCATGGCGGCCGCGCCGTAAATATTGGTTGGCAAGCGGGCATTGGCCGTAACGGGCACGCCAGGCGTGCGGGTCATCAACATGCTATAGCGATCAAACGTGTCTTGCGTGAGCGGCTTTTCCTGCATGATTTTTGCTGCCAGCCGCTGCAGGCGGGCCGCGATATTGGGGTTGTTACTCTTGATATCGCTGTGGGCCACATACCCCTCGACCAGCACGATTTTGATGTTTCCCTGCTGGAAATTATTATCCGGCAGCCATGCGTAAGAGAGGGAATATCCGTCGGCTTTATAGCGTGCCGTGATGTCATTAACCAGGCCAATCAGCGTTTTGAGTGGCACGGTTTTTTTCGCGTAGGGACGAAAAGGTTCCAGCAGTTCTTTTAAGGGATAAACCGTCCCGCCAATAAACTGGATATGATCAACCTGAATGGGCGTTTCGGGCGTGAGCCTCGATTCGGGTTTTTGGATGCTGGTTTTAGGCATCACTGCGGGTGTTGCAGGTGGTGCAGCCACCGTGGGTGAAGTTTGCGCGGGGTTATTAGGATCGACAATCGATGGCAGCGTATCGGACCGCGCCATGCTCAACACAATCAGTCCGGACAGCGAATAGCGTAAAGTGTGTTTCATCGCGCAATCCCTGTTCTTTAAGCCCTAAAAGGCATTTTGCTGCGAAATGCGCCCCCATGGGGGGGCGCAGAAGGGTAACGCAATTACTGACGTTTCGGATTCAGGAGATTGCTGGTGAGTGAGTTAAGACCACCCAAAGGATTGGCGGTGGCGCCGTTTTGACTGGTAGTCGTTCCTGCATTTGCCGTAACCCCGGCGGTGAGCGTATTGAGCGTAGTATTCACCGTCGCGCCCAGGCCTGAGTTATTCGCTGTGACATTGGCATCCGCAGAAAGTGAACCCGTACCGCTGCTGGTGGACGAGGTTGGTTTCACCAACCCACCAACATCCGTGACGGTTTGCCCTGTGTTTTGCACAATGTGGCCGACACCACTCAACCCGCTATTATTGGTGCTGATGTTGGTCCCCACGCCGCTGACGGTATTCCCCACCTGCGTCAGCAGACCATTTACCGGCGTGCCAAGCCCGGTAGTGGTACCTACGCCCTGCGTGACGCCCTGAACACCCCCAAGCGTTTTGTTGACCACCGTGGTGGTGTCTGTCGTCAGCTGTGTCACGGTGGGGCTACTTACGGCGCTGGTTAAACCGGTACCTGTGTTGCTCACCAGTTGCCCGGTATTGTTCACAATGCTTCCTGTCAGGCTGGTTACACCACTAATTGGCGTGCCAGCAGTTGTGCCAGAAAGGTCCGTTCCGACGGTTGAAACCGTGTTACCCAGCGATGTCACCGTTGTCGTGACGCCTTTCACCGTCGTTCCGACCCCGTTGGCATTATCAGGATTACCGATGCCCGCTGTGACACCCGTTCCGACCGTGGACACTGCGCTCCCGACACCACTAATGGTGGTCGATACGGTAGAGGTTACGGGATTATCAGTAGGAAGCTGGCTGCCAAGCCCATCAAGCGTTGAGCCGACGCTGGTGACGGTCTTTCCGGTATCGCTCAGCACGTTATTAATGGCGGCTGTAGAGGTGCCGCTATTTCCTGTTCCGCCACCGCCAGTGCCTCCACCATTATTTCCACCTCCTGTTCCACCGCCTCCGCTGCCTGTTCCGCCACTGCCGGAACCATTGCTTCCTGAGCCGCCATTATTGGCGGTTGAGCCATCCCCGCTTCCGGACCCCGATCCGCTATCTGTCCCAGTAGTCGGATTGTTTTTTGCTGAGGAATGCGAGCCTCCGCCGCTTCCACTGCAGGCAGAAAGAGAAAATGCGAGCAGGACCGCGGCAGCAATAACGCTGACGCGGCTAACGTTATTAGGTAGCATATGAATACTCCACTTAATAAAACGCCGAGCGGCGTATCAGTGAGTATATGTGGTATTTCCCGGGTTGCTTACGGACAGCGAAAATATCAATGAACAGAAAGAAAAAATATATTTTTGGCAAAATAATGGAAATATGCTTCTGGTAAAAATAGTAATATTATCAGGATATTGATTTAATTGATTGCTGCTAAACATTTCCCGGGATTAATACAGCGCAAATAAAATGATTCATTTTATAGATTAATCCTGGATAAAGGAGGTTATAAGAGAAAATGAATATATTATATTTCCAGTAAGACGATCAAAAAATAAGGCTCATCAGTTGAAGAGCCTTAATTATGTGCTACTACTTTTCGCTCCAGGCGATTTCAATTTCTTCGGCAAGAATTTTAACACCGGCCTCGATCTTGTCTGGGTCCGGAACGTAATTCATGCGCATGCACTGGTGAGTGTGCGGCCATGGCTTATCCAGCCCAGGGAAAAAGTAATCGCCGGGCACCATCAACACGCCGCGTTTTTTCAGACGCTGGTACAGCAGTTCGGTAGAAATCGGCAGATCTTTAAACCATAGCCAAAGGAAAATGGCTCCTTCAGGTTTATGAATAAGACAACGATCTTCCGGAAGATAGCGGCGAATGGTCGCAATCGTTTCATGAACGCGCTGATAATAGAACGGCTTGATTACATCATTTGACAGGCGCAGCAGATCGTTACGCTTAATCATTTCGCTCATCATTGCCGGGCCAATACCACCAGGCGCCAGGCTAATAATTCCGTTCATATTGGTAATAGCGGAGATGATTTTTTCATTGGCAATAATAATGCCGCAGCGGCTACCCGGCAGGCCAAGTTTAGACAGGCTCATGCAAAGGACAATGTTCGGGTTCCACAGCGGGCGCGCTTCGCTAAAGATAATGCCCGGGAATGGCACGCCATAAGCATTATCGATCACCAGCGGAATGCCGTGCTGATTCGCCAACACATCCAGCTTCATCAGCTCTTCGTCTGTGATGACGTTGCCCGTTGGGTTGGTCGGGCGCGACACACAAATCATGCCGGTCTCTTCACCAATGTGCAGATGTTCAAAATCGACGTGATATTTGAACTGACCTTCCGGCAACAGCTCGATATTGGGACGTGCTGAGACAAAAAGATCCTCCTCCAGCCCAGAATCGGCATAGCCAATGTATTCAGGGGTCAGGGGGAATAGCACTTTCCGGGTCGTACCGTCTGCGCGTCGTCCTGCGAAAAGATTAAACAAGTAGAAAAATGCGCTCTGGCTGCCATTTGTCAGTGCAATATTCTGTGGTTCGATATCCCAACCCAGTTCATCGCGCAGCATGTTTGCCAGAAGAGACAGCAGCTCGGTTTTCCCCTGCGGGCCGTCATAATTGCAAAGTGCATCAGCGGCTTTGCCGTTTTGCAGCATCTCCGACAGCAGATCCTGAAAGTATTCATTCATGGCCGGGATCTGCGCCGGGTTTCCGCCGCCGAGCATGATAGCGCCCGGTGTGCGCAGGCCGTCGTTGAGATCCTCCATCAGGCGGGTGATGCCTGAATGGCGGGTGAATTTATCGCCGAAAAGTGAAAAGGTCATAGCAGGTGATCTATCGTACTTATTCTAAGAGTGCGCCACCATAACGCTACAAATGCACAGGTGCAAATCGTGAAAGGCGAGACGGGTTATTGTTTTATGTTATGGATTGCTGATTGGGTGGTGGATTATTCCAAATTCGTCTCCGCTCATTTTAGGCGCGGAGACGGAACGGTTTACTGATTTCCCGCCCACACCACCATCACTTTGTCTGTCTGGTGCTGACGGGTAAAACCGTAGCCCTGCTTCAGGGATAGCGTGGTTTGCGTGCCTGCACCAATCGCGGGGTGACGGGCGCGGAACTGCCCCAGTATTTGCCAGTGAGCGACCGTTTGTGCCTGGCTGCCCGACACCGCTTGCCAGTTCATATCAGAACGCGTTCCCTGAAGCGGATCGGAACCGGTTGGACCGAACGGGCGTTCAGATTCGTCGCCGTAGTATATTTGTACGGCACCTGGCGCGAGGAGCAGCAGTTCGGCTGCACGTTGGCCACCTTCGCGGAACAGGCGGGTATCGTGAGAAGAGAGATAGCTCAGCACGTTATAGCCTTGCAGTTTTTCGGCCATTTGCTGCCAGGTTAGGTCCATATCAGCCAGACAATCGACCGCTTTTGCTGCCTGCTCCTGATAATCAAAATTGATCATGGCGTCGAAACCATGACGATAATAGTCGCTTTGCATAACGCCGTGGCCCCAGGATTCGCCGGTCATCCAGAACGGAGCATCATCGAGCTTTTGGTCCGGATGGGCTGTTTTCCACGCTTTCAGCGCCGCAGAAGCCTGTTCTTTCAGCTGTTGCCAGCCCGCCATTTCGACATGTTTAGCGGTATCAACACGAAAACCATCAATGCCGTATTCGCGAACCCATTGACTCAGCCAATGAGTTAAATAATCGCGCGGGGTATAACCGGCGATGGCTTTGGCGTGTGTGTCGGGTTTATGCCGATAGAAATTTGGCAGGCCGGAAGGCGCAGTGGATTCCGTTTTGAGATCGGGTAAGAAGGCCAGCGACATGGTCAGATCATCGAAACCGGGGTTGTCGTAATCGCCAATGTCGGTGCGGATCCATTTTTTACCCCACCAGTTTTCCCATCCCGCTTTATCGCTAAAATTAATGTAATCATTAAAGCTGTGCCAGCTTTGCCCCGTAGCGGGCTTCCAGTCGGTCCAGCGCTCACCCAGCGTTTTTTTCAGCTCGTCGCCCTGTAAATACAACGCGCCAAACTGGTACTCCTGCATATCCGCAAGCGTGGCGTAGCCGGTGTGATTCATGACCACATCGAACAGAATGCGTATCCCGCGCTTGTGTGCCTCGGCGACCAGATGGCGTAAGTCGTCCTCCTGACCCATATTCGCGTCGAGTCGGGTCCAGTCCTGCGTGTAATAGCCGTGATAGGCGTAATGCGGGAAATCGCCCTTGGTTCCGCCGCCGACCCAGCCATGAATTTGCTCTAGCGGCGAGCTTATCCATAGCGCGTTGACGCCCAGATTTTGCAGATAATCCAGTTTACTGGTAAGCCCTTTGAGATCGCCGCCGTGGAAAGTCCCAATTTCCTGCATGTCGTCTTTGTGGCGGCCATAGCTCTTGTCGTTTGAAGGATCCCCGTTCACATAGCGGTCCGTCAGGACGAAATAAACGGTGGCGTTTTGCCAGCTAAAGGACGCCGTTTTTTCGGTTTCGGCACGCTCAAGCAACAGCAGTCCATTGCTGTTGGCGGCAGGCTGAAGGGTGATTTTCCCTTGCTGAACCATAGCGGTTTGCTTGCTGTAGAAGTCCCGTACGACTGAGCCTTCCGGGAACGTGTTCGTCACGTCGAGGGTGAGGGGCTTGCCATCCCATTTAGGACATTGTTGAGTGACGTTCGTAACAGGTTTGTCGGTGACACTTTGTACGGTGACCATGAGCGTGGGTGTACCGGAGCGCGTATCGATGCGCATTTGGTACTCCCCTTCGCGGAATAAGCGCCATTGCGGCGGGGTTCCTGCGCACGGTTTAAGCGAGAGCATTTCGTTGAGCTTTATTGCTTCGGTTGGCTGCCAGCACGCATTGTCAAAACTGAGCGTAAGAGGGCGCGTACCCTTCGCGAGCGTTGCATGGCCTGTGAAAAGTCCGGTTCCTTCAGCATTAAACGCAGAGAAACCGGGGGATGACCAGCCAGCGTTTGCCATCGCGGGTAAGAGCAAGAGGGCTAAAGCGGAGCGTTTCATTCCTTTTTCCTGTTGTGGCAATTTTAACCAGTGTGCCACCAGGTGTATGCGCAGGACTCCTCCCCAGGCGCAATCTTTCAGGTGGAGGGGTGAGGATGAGTGATCTCGCGCAAAATTAAGCTGTTATCTGCGATATCGCACACAATTTTGCAGGAATGATGCTTATGTGAGCAAGTTTCAGGTGACATAGTTTCGGAATTAGACTATTTCTTTGGATGCTCTGAAAGGTTATTTTTGCTATGATCTGAGATTCCGCTCTCAATTTTGTGAAAAAAATAAAGGGTTGGAACACAAATATCCGACCAGGAGACCTAATGATATCGACTCCCATACGACGATTTGGGGCTACGATACTCATGTTGCTCACCGTGGCTTTTTCAGGTGAGGTGCTTGCTAAAACGCACACGGATACAACGAGTAAGAAAGCCCACGTCATAAAGACGACGACAACGAGCAGTAAGAGTAAGGTTAGCAGTAAGAAAGAGTATTCTCGCAATAGTGTTAAGAGTAGTTCACTGCCTGATTTGCGAAAATACCCTTCCGGGACACCAAGAAAAAAAGCGTTTCTCCGGACGGTAATGCCTTATATTACGAGTCAAAATTCTGCGATTACCGCGGATCGTAACTGGTTGATCTCAAAACAGTACGCCAGCCGCTGGTCGCCGACCGAGCGTACGCGTCTGAAAGAGATCGCTAAACGCTACAATGTGAGCTGGAACGGGAATACACGTCGTGTACCGTGGAACTCACTGCTTGAGCGTGTAGACATTATTCCAGGTAGCATGGTGGCGACGATGGCTGCTGCGGAGAGTGGTTGGGGGACATCAAAATTGGCCCGCACCAACAATAATCTCTTCGGTATGAAGTGCGCCAAAGGCCGCTGTAACAACGCGCCAGGCAAAGTGAAAGGGTATTCGCAGTTCGAATCGGTGAAAGATTCAGTGAATGCCTACGTGGTGAATCTGAATACGCATCCGGCGTACGCTTCATTCCGTAAATCACGCGCGCAATTGCGTAAAGCAGACCAGGAAGTTACAGCGAGCACGATGATTCACAAGCTGAAAGGTTATTCCACCCAAGGACAGAGCTATAACAATTACTTGTTTGCAATGTACCAGGATAACCAGCGTTTAATCGCCGCCCATATGTAATCCATTAAAAAAGGCCTTCCATCGGAAGGCCTTTTTCTTTACTCAGCCAGCGCTAAATCAGCACCTCGCTGTACCGCTCCCGATACTCTTTCGGCGTGGTGTCATAATCTTTTTTAAACACCGAATAGAAATACTGTAACGATGGGTAGCCGCACATCTGCGAAATCTCGTTGATCGACAATGACGTCGACACTAGCAGACTGCGCGCTTTTTCCAGTTTTTCGGCGTGAATGACCGCATGAATGGTTTCCCCGACCTCTTCTTTAAAACGCTTCTCCAGATTCGAGCGAGAAATGCCCACGGCATCCAACACCTGATCCACTTTGATGCCCTTGCAGGCATGGTTACGAATGTAATGCATCGCCTGAATTACCGCGGGATCGTTTAAAGAACGGTAATCGGTGGAGCGCCGTTCCACCACACGGACCGGTGGCACCAGCAGACGCTGCAGCGGCAGGGTTTCGTTATCCAGCAATCGGTGAAGTAACTTCGCGGCCTGATAGCCCATCTGACGCGTTCCCTGCGCGACTGATGACAGCGCGACGCGTGACAAATAACGGGTTAACTCTTCGTTATCGATGCCAATGACGCACAGTTTTTCAGGAACTGGAATGTGCAAATGGTCGCACACCTGGAGTACATGACGCGCACGCGCGTCTGTGACCGCAATAATGCCGGTTTGCGGTGGCAGCGTTTGCAGCCAGTCGGCCAGACGGTTTTGCGCGTGTTGCCAGTTTTCAGGTGCCGTCTCCAGCCCTTGATAAACGACGCCACGATACTTTTCCTGGGCCACAATCTGACAAAAGGCGTGTTCGCGCTCCATCGCCCATCGCTTACCGCTGGAGGCTGGCAAACCATAAAAGGCAAAGCGGTGAACACCTTTTTCTTTTAAATGCAAAAATGCGCTTTCGACCAGCGCGTAGTTATCGGTCGCGATGTAATGTACCGGGGGATATTTTTCGGGCGAGTGGTAAGAACCGCCGACGCCCACAATGGGGACGTCGACATCGACAAGCATTTTTTGGATATCGGGGTCATCAAAATCTGCGATAACCCCATCGCCTAACCAGTCTTTAATCGTCTCGATGCTGGCACGAAAATCTTCTTCTATGAAGATGTCCCATTCGGATTGCGACGCCTGCAAATATTCACCCACGCCCTCCACGACCTGACGGTCGTAGGCTTTGTTGGCATTGAATAACAACGTAATGCGGTGACGCTTCTCAAACATGGCTTATCTTTCCCAAATTTGTGGTTCTCAGGCCCGTCGCTTGGTTGCGGAGTCCATCCAGACCGCCAGCAACAGAATGGCGCCCTTAACGATATACTGCCAGAAGGTCGGCACGTCCATCATACTCATTCCGTTATCCAGCGACGCCATAATAAATGCGCCCATCACGGCGCCGGCAACGCTACCGATCCCGCCTGCCAGGCTGGTCCCACCGATGACACAGGCAGCGATGGCGTCCAGTTCGGCGATGTTCCCGGCAGACGGCGAACCGGCCCCCAAACGTGAACTCAGAATAAGCCCAGCAATCGCCACCATCAGGCCATTGATCGCAAACACCGCCAGTTTAGTCCGTTCGACGTTAATGCCTGACAGACGTGCCGCTTCGATGTTGCCGCCGATGGCGTAGATACGGCGACCGAAAGCCGTGCGCGTGGCCATAAACATCCCTGCCAGTAACAGCAGCGTCAGAATCAACACCGGCGTTGGAACGCCACGGTAATCGTTCAGCAACCAGATTGCGCCCAGCACAATTACCGCCGTTAATGCCTGGCGTCCGACAACAGAGGTTGATGCGGGTGTGGCAAGTCCCAACGCTTCACGGCGCATCCGCGCACGCCATTGCCAGGCGATAAACGCCATGAGACCGATGGCACCGAACGTAAAGCCAAGACCGTCAGAGAGATAGCTTTGCCCAATTTGCGACATGGATGCGCTGGTGGGGGAAACGGTCGTGCCGTTGGTGATCCCAATCAGGATGCCGCGAAACGCCAGCATCCCCGCGAGGGTGACGATAAAAGACGGTACTTTGCGGTACGCGACCCACCAACCATTCCAGGTGCCCAGCAGAAGACCCAGCACAAGCGTCACGACGATGGTGAGTGGTAACGGCCAGCCCAGCCAGACGTCAAAGATGGCGGCAACGCCACCCAGTAACCCCATCATCGAGCCCACCGAGAGGTCAATCTCAGCAGAGATAATGACGAATACCATGCCGACTGCCAGAATGCCGGTGATCGCGGTCTGGCGCAGCAAGTTGGAGATATTACGCGCGCTCAAATACGAGCCGTCGGTCATCCAGGTGAAGAACAGCATGATGGCGATAATGGCCGCGATCATGACGAAAACCTGTAAATTGAGCGCCTTGAGCCCCGAAAACGCGCCGGGCGTGTGAACGGAGACTTTAAGATCAGACGGATTGCTTTTCGACATGGCGTTCGCTCCTCAGGGCGGCTTCCATCACCTGTTCCTGCGTCAGGTTTTGGTTGTTCAAATTGGCTTTCAGTTTGCCTTCGTGCATCACAAGAACGCGATCGCTCAGGCCGAGTACTTCAGGTAGCTCAGACGAAATCACAATGACGGCAATGCCCTGCTGTACAAGCTGGTTAATCAGTTTGTAGATTTCGTATTTCGCACCGATATCGATCCCGCGAGTGGGCTCATCGAGAATCAAAATGCGCGGATTGAGCAGCAGGCAGCGGGCCAGAATAGCTTTCTGCTGATTGCCGCCGCTCAGTCTGCCAATGGCCAGTTCGGGTGAAGAGGTTTTGACCTTGAGGCGGGCGAGGGACTGGAGAATACACTGCTGTTCGGCAGCATCGTCCAGGCTGCTCAGTGGACCGGAAAACTGGTCGAGCGCGGCCAGCGTGATATTTTTCCCGACCGCCATCACCGGCACGATGCCGTCTTTTTTACGGTCTTCCGGCACCATTGCAATACCGAGCGCAATCGCCTGCTGACAGTTATTTATCTGCACAGGTTGCCCGTCGATAAAAATTTCCCCCTCCCAGCGCCCAGGCCATACGCCGAATAAACACTGCACGGCTTCGGTACGCCCAGCGCCGACCAGTCCCGCAATCCCGAGGATTTCCCCGCGGCGCAGTGAGAAAGAGATATCGTTAACGCGTTTGATATGGCGATTGACCGGATGCCAGGCGGTGAGATTCTCGACGCGCAAAATTTCATCGCCCGTGGTGTGGGGTTCGTTTGGATAAAGGGCGGTAAGTTCGCGGCCCACCATCATTGTGATGATGTCATCTTCACTCATGCCTGCTGCGGCGCGGGTGCCAATGTGCTGTCCGTCGCGGATCACGCAGATGGTGTCCGATATCGCTTTAACCTCGTTAAGCTTGTGCGAAATATAAACGCAGGCAATGCCGTGGTTTTGCAGGTCGCGGATGATATTTAACAGTACCGCGGTTTCCTGTTCGGTAAGGGATGCCGTCGGCTCATCAAGAATCAACAGGCGCACCTGTTTATTAAGTGCTTTGGCTATTTCAACCAGTTGCTGCTGGCCTAAACCCAAATCGCCAACTCGTGTGTCAGGTGAGATAGCCAGGCTGACCTGCGCCAGCAGTTTTTCACAACGCAGCGTCATGGTGTCGTAATCCAGCACTCCGTGACGCGAAAGCTCAGCACCGAGAAAAATATTCTCCAGCACGGTCAAATTCTTCACCAGCGCGAGTTCCTGGTGAATGATGGCGATACCTTTACGCTCGGTATCGCGAATATGAGTCGCTTGCAGCGTCTCTCCGGCAAATACGATTTCGCCCTCGTAGCTCCCGTGCGGATAGATACCGCACAGCACTTTCATCAGCGTGGATTTTCCAGAGCCATTTTCACCACAGAGCGAGACGATTTCGCCGGGATTCAAGCGCAGGCTCACGTTGTCGACGGCTTTCACCGCGCCAAAAGCTTTGGTGATGCTTTTCATTTCCAGTAGATAAGACATAACTGCTCCACAAGACCCGAAGGAATACCCGTACAAGTCGGCACGCCCCTGCAGAACAGGGGCGTGGCTGGATTACAATTGACTCTTACTGTGGAAACCGTCTTTCACAACGGTGGCATCAATGTTGTCTTTGGTGACTTCAATCGGCGTCAACAGACGAGCGGGTACGTCTTTCAGGCCGTTGTTTAATGAGGAGTCTGCCTTTGGCTGTTTTCCATTCCCCAACTCAACAGCAATTTCAGCTGCCGTATTAGCGAGTTCAGTGATCGGTTTATAAACCGTCATGGTTTGGGTGCCATTAAGAATACGTTTTACGCCAGCCAGATCGGCATCTTGTCCTGAAATAGCGACTTTACCTGCCAGGCCCTGTGCGCTCAGGGCTTGAATTGCCCCACCGGCTGTTGCATCGTTTGACGCGACGACCGCATCAATTTTGTTATTGTTAGCGGTTAAGGCGTTTTCCATAATTTTGAGGGCGTTTTCTGGCAGCCACCCGTCAGCCCATTGATCGCCTACGATTTTAATTTTGCCTTCATCAATATACGGCTTGAGCACTTTCATTTGCCCTTCGCGGAATAATTTTGCGTTGTTATCGACAGGTGAGCCACCCATCAGGAAATAATTCCCTTCAGGCACTTTTTTGATCAGACTTTGCGCCTGAATTTCGCCGACGTTTTCGTTATCAAAGGAAATATAAAAATCGATATCGGCATTATTAATCATACGGTCATACGCCAAAACTTTAATGCCTTCTTGTTTGGCTTCTTTCACAACATTACTTAAAACTTGACCGTTGTAAGGAATAATAACCAGCACATCAACGCCGCGGTTAATCATATTTTCGATTTGCGACATTTGTGTTTCTTCATTGCCGTTAGCCGACTGTACAAAAACAGTTGCGCCAAGAGATTCTGCTTTTTTAACAAAAATATCGCGATCTTTTTGCCAGCGCTCAAGACGCAGATCGTCGATAGCCATGCCGATTTTGACTTCTTTTGCATGGCCCGCAACGCTTGTCAGCAGCAGCGAAGCGCAGATTGTGAGACACAGGTTTCTTATCTTCATAATTATTATTACCTTTTTCTGTAGGGTAGAGATCAGAGAGAAAAGGATGATTCTTGTCAGATACGCAGCAAATTCTTAACGGGTAACGACAAACTAGCAATTACAGATTTTTATCTTCTCATTACGATATTTGGTTTATTTGCGAATTTATGACCGTGATCTGATTTTAAAATGCACAACTTATTCATTACACATCATTCTGGAATAATCACAGAGAAATCGTTTGCTTGCGTATTATTTTTTTTGGGAGCCAGCGCACGTTTGTGCATTCTCTCAATACCAGTGTGAAATAACGTAATTGAGCAAATCACAATGAATATTCACTATTAGTTTCAGTATCGGTTATTCGCCGCACTTCTTGATTATGGAGTTAAATATGCAAGCTTATTTCGACCAACTCGATCGTGTTCGTTACGAAGGCCCGAAATCCACTAATCCTCTCGCATTTCGTCATTACAATCCCGACGAGCTGGTGCTGGGTAAGCGCATGGAAGATCACCTGCGTTTTGCTGCCTGCTACTGGCACACCTTCTGCTGGAACGGTGCGGATATGTTTGGCGTCGGTTCTTTTGACCGTCCGTGGCAGCAACCCGGCGAAGCACTGGAGCTGGCGAAGCGCAAAGCGGATGTCGCGTTTGAATTCTTCCATAAGCTCAATGTGCCGTATTACTGCTTCCACGATGTCGATGTTTCTCCGGAAGGGGCCTCGCTGAAAGAGTATCTGAATAACTTTGCGCAGATGGTCGATTACCTGGGTGAAAAACAACAGCAAAGCGGCGTGAAACTGCTGTGGGGCACGGCGAACTGCTTTACCAATCCTCGCTACGGCGCCGGTGCGGCGACTAATCCGGATCCTGAAGTGTTTAGCTGGGCGGCAACGCAGGTCGTGACCGCGATGAATGCCACTCACAAACTCGGCGGTGAAAACTATGTGCTGTGGGGTGGCCGCGAAGGCTACGAAACCCTGCTTAACACCGATCTGCGTCAGGAGCGTGAACAAATCGGCCGCTTCATGCAGATGGTGGTGGAGCACAAACACAAAATTGGTTTCCGTGGCACGTTGCTCATTGAGCCTAAACCGCAGGAACCGACTAAACATCAGTACGATTATGACGTGGCGACCGTCTACGGTTTCCTCAAACAATTTGGTCTGGAAAAAGAGATCAAAGTGAATATTGAAGCGAACCACGCGACGCTGGCGGGGCACTCTTTCCATCACGAAATTGCGTCTGCTATCGCGCTGGGCATCTTTGGCTCTGTTGATGCCAACCGTGGCGATCCGCAGTTGGGCTGGGATACTGACCAGTTCCCGATCAGTGTCGAAGAAAATGCGCTGGTGATGTACGAAATTATCAAAGCGGGCGGTTTTACCACCGGCGGCCTGAACTTTGACGCCAAAGTCCGCCGTCAAAGTACCGACAAATACGATCTGTTCTACGGGCATATTGGCGCAATGGATACCATGGCGCTGGCGCTGAAAGTGGCGGCCCGCATGATTGAAGATGGCGAGCTGGATAAACGCGTTGCGAAGCGTTACGCCGGTTGGAACAGTGAGCTGGGCCAGCAAATTTTGAAAGGCCAGTTATCGCTTGCTGAGATAGCGAAGTACGCTGAACAGCATAGCCTGGCACCGAGCCATCAGAGCGGTCATCAGGAATTGCTTGAAAACCTGGTGAATCACTACCTGTTCGATAAGTAATCAGCATTGCCCGGTACCCCATTACCGGGCTTCTCTTTTAAGGAGTCACCGCATGTATATCGGGATTGATCTTGGCACGTCGGGTGTGAAAGCCATCCTGTTAAACGAACAGGGCGATGTGTTGGCTACGCAAACTGAAAAGCTGCATGTCTCGCGTCCGCACCCGTTATGGTCTGAGCAAGATCCTGAAGAGTGGTGGCAAGCGACGGATCGCGCCATAAAAGCGCTGGGCGAACAGCACAGCTTACGGAACGTGAAAGCGCTGGGCATTGCCGGGCAAATGCACGGCGCGACGCTGCTGGATAAAGAGCATCGCGTTCTGCGCCCGGCTATCTTGTGGAACGACGGTCGCTGCGCGGAGGAATGCGCCATTCTCGAAGAACGCGTGCCGACTTCTCGCGAGATTACCGGCAATCTGATGATGCCGGGTTTCACTGCGCCAAAACTGCTGTGGGTGCAACGTCATGAACCTGAGATTTTCCGTCAGGTCGCAAAAGTGCTTCTGCCAAAAGATTATCTGCGTTTTCGTATGACCGGCGACTTTGCCAGCGATATGTCGGACGCGGCAGGCACCATGTGGCTGGATGTGGCAGAACGCGACTGGAGCGAAGCGATGCTCGCCGCCTGCCAGCTTACGCGTGAACATATGCCTGCCCTTTTTGAAGGCAGTGAAATGACGGGAACATTACAGTCGTCTCTTGCCGAGCGCTGGAATATGCCCGCGGTGCCGCTTGTTGCGGGTGGCGGAGATAACGCGGCGGGTGCCATCGGCGTTGGAATGGTTGATGCGGGCCAGGCAATGCTGTCGCTGGGCACATCGGGCGTCTATTTTGCCGTGAGCGACGGTTATCGTAGCAACCCGGAAAGTGCTGTTCACAGCTTCTGCCATGCGCTACCGGGGAAATGGCATTTGATGTCGGTGATGCTGAGTGCCGCTTCATGCCTGGACTGGGCTGCGAAGCTCACGGGTTTTGACGATGTCCCGTCGCTGATCGCTGGTGCACAACAGGCTGATGAAAATGCGGGTGCCGTCTGGTTCCTGCCGTATCTTTCGGGTGAACGTACCCCGCACAACAACCCGCAGGCGAAGGGGGTTTTCTTTGGCTTAACGCATCAGCACGGTCCGGCGGAACTGGCACGCGCAGTGCTGGAAGGCGTGGGCTTTGCGTTAGCCGATGGTATGGATGTGGTGCACGATTGTGGAGTGAAGCCCCACAGCATTACGCTGATTGGTGGCGGCGCACGCAGCAGCTATTGGCGGCAGATGTTGTCCGATATCAGTGGATTACAGCTCGACTACCGCACCGGTGGCGATGTGGGTCCCGCGTTGGGAGCCGCGCGTCTGGCGCAAATCGCAATGAATCCAGCAAAACCGCTCGCGCAGCTGTTGCCGCAATTACCGCTGGAGCAAGAGCACCGCCCGGATTCCGTGCGTCATGCGCATTACGCTAAACAGCGCGACGTGTTCCGCAAAATCTATCAGCAACTTCTGCCATTGATGTCGTGATCGCACGTTGTCCCGATGCGGCGTGAGGATGTCCTTTTTTGGTCTTCTCGTCCGCACTTCTCCTCGTCAGTATAGGGTTACACCCACTGGCGAGGAAAATCACCATGTCACGCACCGCGTTAATCAACATCGATACTCAGCAATCATTTCATCACCGTGAATATTGGCAGGAAAAAGGTTTCGCTGAGTTCCAGCAGGCGATGCTGGGGCTTATCGAAGGCTGTGAATCTCGTGGCGTCCCCGTTGTTGATATCTTTCATGTAGACGATACCGGCCCGTTCTCATTGGAAAGTGGTTACGTTGAGCCAATGTCCTTTTTACGTCACAAGCCTGCGGTAGTTTTCCAGAAACATGTCCATAATGCTTTTACCGATACCGGCCTTGATCGTTGGCTGCGTGAGCGGGATATTAATCATCTGATCATTTGTGGTTTGCGGACTGAACAATGCTGCGAAACCACGGCGCGAGTCGCGTCAGATTTAGGCTATGCCGTCACTTTCGTCAGTGAAGCCACGCTGACATTCCCCATGACGCACAAGGGTATTACGCTGGATACCGATGACCTTCGCCATCGTACTGAAACGGTGCTGGATGGGCGTTTTGCAGAAATCAAAACCGTAGCGGAGACGCTGGAGTCACTTTGAAGAGTACCGATGTCTGGTTTGTGATGTTGCCGGGAATATTGTCGCTGGACATGACCGGCCCGGCCGAAACCTTTGCGTTGGCGGGCGATGCGTTTCGTCTGCATTTTGTTGGTCCGCAGCCAGAAGTGCCGACATCCATAGGCCTGACGATGAGCGGTATCAAACCGTTACCGGAAACGCTGCCGGAAGGAAGCCTGCTGGTTTTGCCGGGCGTCAGCGATTCCAGTCATCAGTTTTCATCACCTCAGGCGCTGAGCATTCAGCATTGGCTGATGCGCTTGCAGCCTGAGATCCATCGGCATCGCATTACCGTGATGTGCGTCTGCTCCGGCGCACTACTGGCGGCGAAATCAGGGCTGCTTGATGGCAAACAGTGCACGACTCACCACGACGTGATTGGCCGTCTTCGTGTCGCAGCGCCCGGTGCGCTGATCAAAGAGAATCGTATTTTTGTGCAGGACCAAAATATCTGGACCAGCGCGGGCATTACGTCGGGAATCGATCTGGCGTTGCATATGATTAACCGCCTGTGCGGGCCAGAAAAGGCCTTAGCGGTGGCACGTGAAATGGTGGTTTGGTTTCGGCGTTCAGGAGACGATCCGCAGCTTTCGCCGTGGCTGCGTTATCGCAATCACCTGCATCCGGCCATTCATCGTGCGCAAGATGCGCTGACGGCGGAGCCGCAAAAGGGCTGGCAACTGGCTGATATCGCGAATTTGGCACACGTCAGCCCACGCCATTTAACCCGACTTTTTCAGGAACATTTAGGTATTAGCGTGCGCGATTATCTTGAACAGCTGCGACTGGCGGTTGCTGAACAGTGGCTACTGCAAGGACGCGGCGTTGAACACGCGGCAACGGCGGCTGGGTTTTCGTCACCGCGTCAGTTTCATCGCGCCAGGCAGCGTATCGTTAGCTGACAAAGCGGCGCGTATCGACTCGCTGTAACAGCATCGACAGGAGCAGGCTGATCAGCAGCGTGGCGGTGAAAATCCACACGATGTCCAGCAGCGGCCAGCTTTTAAACTCAACGCCTCGCGTGCGCAGGGCGTGGATCACCAGCGCGTGAAAACCATAAATCCCAAGTGAATGGCGTGAAATCAACCCCAGCACCGGGAGTGGACGCGCGTTCAGTGTGTTCTTCACCAGCGTGAGCAGAGAAACGGCACAGATAAAGACCATCGGACCGCAGTACAAATACCAGGTATCGGCAAAATTCCCACGCCAGCGCAACTCATGTAACGTCCCACGAGAAATCACAAAGACTGCGGTGATAAACAGCGCGGCACAGAGCCAGGTCAGCCATGATTTGCGCGTATCCATCATTCCGATTGCGCGCCCGAGCATGCCGTAAATCACGTAGTAAAAGGTGTCGCCATTGATATAAAGGTTAATGGGCAGCCACTCAAAACCGCCAATTTTTTGCGAGACAGTATTTGGGTTGGCGAGCACGCCAATGACGATCATCAGCGCCAACAGCATTTTGCCCCCCACGTTTTTTACCTGAATCAGCGGCGACACCAGATAAATCACGATGATGGCGAAGAAAAACCACAGGTGATAGAAAACGGGTTTTTGCAGTAAATTCAGGAGAGACAGTTCGCCGTTGATCGACGTAAAGAGGGTGATATAGAGCAGCGCAATGATGCTGTAAAACAGCAAACACAGCCCGATGCGCAAAAAATGACGCGGCTGCGCGCTGCGCTCGCCAAAGAAGAGAAACCCAGAAATCATGAAAAACAGCGGAACACTGACGCGGGATGCCGAGTTCAGAATATTCGCGACGTCCCAGTTTACTGAGCTGATACTGTGGGCATTGGTAATATACCAGGTGGTGGTGTGAATCATCACCACCATTAAACAGGCAATTCCTCGCAAATTATCAATCCAGTTAATTTTTGACTGCATCAGTTCCTCTGTTTATGCGGTAAATATGTTCTGACTCGTATTGTGTTCCAGCCTCTCACTGGATAAATCTGAGTTTGAATTATCGGACTTGTGTGAATATCGTGCTATTCGCAAAATGCGGGGCGATAAACTATAAAAGCTCTACAACTAAAAATAACAGCCAGAAACCACGGCGGTAATAAAAATGATGATGAAGCGTGCTGCGTCACTGATTGTGATCGTAATGCTTGCAGGATGTAGTTCACAAGAAGAGGCGCCAGCGCAAAGAGCGCAAAAAAGTAAAGTCAGCCCGGAACGCTCATTAAATATGGAGCAACTGTGCAAGGATCAGGCCGCGCATCGGTACAACACGGGTACGCAAAAAATTGACGTAACCGGGTTCGAGCAATTTCAGGGCAGCTATGAAATGCGTGGGTATACCACGCGTAAAGAGAGCTTTGTCTGTTCTTTTGATGCGGAAGGGCAGTTTTTACACCTCTCCATGCGCTAACGCGCCTGCGTAATGGCTGACCAGTGCGCTTGCTACACTGGCTTAACGTCTTATTTCCCAATTTTCCCTAAACAAACCCGTTTCGTACTGTATATCTTGCAGTCAGCGGGTATACTGATCGCTTCCATTCAAAACACACGTATCCAGCACGAAATACTATGCAAAAGTTTGATACCAAGACCTTCCAGGGCCTGATCCTGACATTACAGGATTACTGGGCTCGTCAGGGCTGCACCATCGTTCAACCTTTGGACATGGAAGTTGGCGCCGGCACTTCACACCCAATGACCAGCTTACGTGCGTTGGGGCCAGAACCGATGGCAACGGCCTATGTGCAGCCATCTCGTCGTCCGACCGATGGTCGTTATGGCGAAAACCCAAACCGCTTACAGCACTATTATCAGTTCCAGGTGGTGATTAAACCTTCACCGGACAATATTCAGGAACTGTATCTTGGCTCCCTGAAAGAGCTGGGCGTGGACCCGACCATTCACGATATTCGCTTCGTGGAAGATAACTGGGAAAACCCAACGCTGGGTGCCTGGGGTCTCGGCTGGGAAGTGTGGTTGAACGGCATGGAAGTGACGCAGTTCACTTACTTCCAGCAGGTTGGCGGTCTGGAATGTAAACCGATTACGGGTGAAATCACCTACGGTCTGGAACGTCTGGCAATGTACATTCAGGGCGTAGACAGCGTTTACGACCTGGTCTGGAGCGACGGCCCGCTGGGTAAAACCACGTACGGTGACGTGTTCCATCAGAACGAAGTGGAGCAATCCACCTATAACTTCGAATACGCGGATGTGGACTTCCTGTTCACCTGCTTCGAGCAGTACGAAAAAGAAGCGCAGCAACTGCTGGCGCTGGAAACGCCACTGCCGCTGCCAGCCTACGAGCGTATTCTGAAGGCCGCCCACAGCTTCAACCTGCTGGATGCCCGTAAAGCCATCTCCGTGACTGAACGTCAGCGCTACATTTTACGGATTCGCACGCTGACTAAAGCCGTTGCAGAAGCTTACTACGCATCCCGTGAAGCCCTTGGCTTCCCGATGTGCAACCGAAATAAATAAGAGGCGGCCATGTCTGATAAAACTTTCCTGGTGGAGATCGGCACTGAAGAGCTGCCACCAAAAGCCCTGCGCAGCCTGGCGGAATCCTTTGCTGCAAACGTGACGGCTGAGCTGGATAACGCTGGCCTGACGCACGGTAAAATCGAATGGTTTGCTGCTCCGCGCCGCCTGGCGCTGAAAGTGGCGAATCTGGCGGCGTCTCAGGCGGATCGCGAAGTTGAAAAACGCGGCCCGGCAATTTCCCAGGCGTTTGACGCCGAAGGAAAGCCGAGCAAAGCGGCAGAAGGCTGGGCGCGCGGTTGCGGTATCACCGTTGACCAGGCCGAGCGTCTGACTACCGATAAAGGCGAGTGGCTGCTGTATCGCGCCCATGTGAAAGGCGAAAGCGCAGAAGCGCTGCTGCCGAACATGATCGCGACCTCACTGGCGAAGCTGCCGATTCCAAAACTGATGCGCTGGGGCGCGTCTGACGTTCACTTCGTGCGTCCGGTTCACACCGTGACCCTGCTGCTGGGCGATACCGTTATTCCTGCCACCATTCTGGGTGTCGCCTCCGATCGCGTGATCCGCGGCCACCGCTTTATGGGCGAGCCAGAGTTCACCATCGACAATGCCGACCAGTATCCGCAGATCCTGCTGGAGCGCGGTAAAGTCATTGCTGACTACGAACTGCGTAAAGCAAAAATCAAAGCGGACGCTGAAGAAGCGGCACGCAAAATCGGTGGTAACGCCGATCTGAGCGAAAGCCTGCTGGAAGAAGTGACCTCTCTGGTGGAATGGCCGGTCGTGCTGACGGCGAAGTTCGAAGAGAAATTCCTCGCGGTTCCGGCGGAAGCGCTGGTATACACCATGAAGGGTGACCAGAAGTATTTCCCGGTTTACGCTAACGACGGCAAACTGCTGCCAAACTTCATCTTCGTAGCAAATATCGAATCGAAAGATCCGAGCCAGATTATCTCCGGTAACGAGAAAGTGGTGCGTCCGCGCCTGGCGGATGCCGAGTTCTTCTTCAATACAGACCGTAAAAAGCGTCTGGAAGATAACCTGCCGCGTCTGCAGACCGTGCTGTTCCAGCAACAGTTGGGTACGCTGCGCGACAAGACCGACCGTATCGCGGAGCTGTCCGGCTGGATCGCCCGTGAAATCGGTGCCGATGTGAATCACGCGACCCGCGCTGGCCTGCTGTCCAAGTGCGACCTGATGACCAACATGGTGTTCGAATTTACCGACACCCAGGGCGTGATGGGCATGCACTATGCGCGTCATGACGGCGAAGCAGAAGATGTGGCCGTTGCGTTGAACGAGCAGTATCAGCCGCGCTTTGCGGGTGACGACCTGCCGTCTAACCCTGTTGCGTGTGCCGTCGCGATTGCCGACAAAATGGACACCCTGGCGGGTATCTTTGGTATCGGTCAGCATCCGAAAGGTGACAAAGACCCGTTTGCGCTGCGTCGTGCTGCGCTGGGCGTGCTGCGTATTATCGTTGAGAAAAACCTGTCTCTGGATCTGCAGACCCTCACCGAAGAAGCGGTACGTCTGTACGGTGACAAGCTGACCAACGCGAAAGTCGTGGATGACGTGATCGACTTCATGCTCGGCCGTTTCCGCGCGTGGTATCAGGACGAAGGTTACACCGTCGATACCATTCAGGCGGTTCTGGCACGTCGTCCTACCCGCCCAGCAGATTTTGATGCACGTATGAAGGCCGTTTCCCACTTCCGCACTCTGGAAGCGGCATCAGCCCTGGCTGCGGCCAACAAGCGTGTCTCCAATATCCTGGCGAAGTCCGACGAAACGCTGAACGAGCGTGTGAACGCTGCGACCCTGAAAGAGCCGGAAGAGATCGCTCTGGCGATGGAGGTAGTTGTGCTGCGCGACAAGCTTGAGCCGTACTTCGCGGAAGGTCGTTACCAGGAAGCGCTGGTAGAACTGGCGGAGCTGCGTGAGGTTATCGACGCCTTCTTCGAGAAAGTGATGGTGAACGTAGAAGATAAAGATCTGCGTATTAACCGTCTCTCTATGCTCGAAAAACTGCGTGAATTATTCCTGCGCGTCGCGGACATATCGTTACTGCAGTAATTTGTGTCACGTTAAAAAACCCGCCTCTGATGGCGGGTTTTTTTATGATTAAACGCGTTGAGGCAAATCTGTATGTCATGGATTAACCGGCGAAATATGCGGTGTTATAAGACGTTATAAACACAAACCCCCGCAATAGCGGGGGCGATACGAGCCTATCTTTAAAGACTACGCGCTAAGCGTTGGGGTCGCCTGTATCAGACGCATCAGCTTTAACTCGGTCATAGAGGGTTTAACACGTTTCGATTCCCACTCTTTCACTGTCGCCACACTGACACCCATTTCTCTTGCAAAATCAATAGTCTTCAGCCCGGTCCCTTTGCGCAACTGCTCAAATTCTGTAAAGGGATTGGATTTTTGGGTCAGGATAACGGTTTGCGACAGATCCTTAAAAACGATTTGTTCCAGGCTGGTTAACAGCTCAAACATTGGATCTTTAGATTCCATTAAGAACTCCTCATACATCACACAACAGGATCATGAACTTCATAGAGCTTGTTAAGAATAGCTCTTAAAGGAGGTGAGGGATCGTCACGTGTGTGATTAATCGTGCGGTAAGTATTGCCTTGCTCGTTTCAGCAAAGCGGATAGTTATGCTAATTACCTGATTAATCATAAGCAGGCTTCGTATGGTATTTTTTTGTAAATCGTCAGAAAGAAAGTGGCAATAGCCGTTTTGCATGAAAAGAGTATCTTGCGCGGCTGACCTGGACTATTCTTGTCAACGTCAGGCACGCCAGTGCCAGTGTGTGCTTTTTGGGTGAAAGGAGTAATAAAATGGCGACAGGAAAGTCCTGCTCTCGCTGGTTCGCGCCTGTTGCGGCGTTGTTAATGGTAGTTAGCCTGAGTGGGTGTTTTGATAAAGAAGGCGATCAGCGCAAAGCGTTTATCGATTTTCTTCAGAATAACGTGATGCGCAGTGGTGAGCATTTACCAACGCTGACTGCGGATCAGAAAAAACAGTTTGGCCCCTTCGTTTCCGATTACGCCATTCTTTATGGTTATTCACAACAAGTGAATCAGGCAATGGATTCAGGCCTTCGTCCCGTTGTGGATAGCGTCAATGCGATTCGTGTCCCGCAGGATTACATGACCCAGCGCGAGCCTCTTCGCCAGTCTAACGGTGCGCTTGGCGTGTTGAGCCAGCAATTGCAGAATGCAAAAATGCAGGCTGATGCGGCGCGATCTGCGCTGAAACAGGGTGAAGACCTGAAGCCTGTATTCGATAAAGTGTATGAGAAAGTGGTGACTAAGCCTTCTGATGCGATGCAGCCGTTGATTCCAGCCGCGCAGATTTTTAGTCAGCAACTGGTCCAGGTGGGTGATTTTATCTCTCAGCAGGGTACCCAGGTGAGTTTTGTCGCTAATGGCATCCAGTTCCCGACGTCTCAGCAAGCCAGTCAGTACAACACGCTGATTGGGCCTCTAGCCTCGCAGCACCAGGCCTTCAGCCAGGCGTGGAGCTCGGCAGTTACGGCCACCGAATAAAAAAAAGCCCCGCAGAACGCGGGGCTTTTTTTATTAATTACAAAAATAATGCTTGTCATTCGAGTACCACCCAAGTATAACTATGTTCGTCGGTTTGTTCACAGACCTAAAGCATTTTAGTTAAGCAGTCCAGATGAGTTATCTTAGATACCCTTCGTAGTGACCCTTCCTCTATCGCTTAAAAATCTGTAACACATTCCATCATCGCGCCGGAAGGCAAAACAAATATTTAAAAGGTAAAATCTATGTCTGGTAAAATGACTGGTCTGGTAAAATGGTTCAACGCTGATAAAGGTTTCGGCTTCATCACTCCTGACGATGGCTCTAAAGATGTATTCGTACACTTCTCTGCTATCCAGAACGAAGGCTACAAATCTTTGGACGAAGGCCAGAAAGTTTCCTTCACCATCGAAAGCGGCGCTAAAGGCCCAGCAGCTGGTAACGTTGTAAGCCTGTAAGCTTCCAACTCAGCAGCAAAGAATTTGAAAACCCGCCTCTGGCGGGTTTTTTTCGTTTAGGCGTTAACGTGTGGATTCACACAGTTTTTCTCAACCTTGCCGTTGAGGGCGTTGATCAGATTATCCACAGCAGTCGCGGCCATGTTGTAACGGGTTTCATGTGTAGCGGACCCAATGTGCGGCAGGGCAACGACATTCGGCATTGTCAGCAGCGGCGAATCAACCGGCAGCGGCTCTTGCTCAAACACGTCCAGACCGGCGGCGTGGATCTCACCCTTTTGCAGTGCCTCAATTAACGCTTTCTCATCGACGACCGGCCCACGACCGGCATTAATGAAAATCGCCGATTTCTTCATTTTCTCAAATTCTGCTTTACCGATCAGATGATGCGTCTCGTCCGTCAGCGGCAGGATCAGGCAAACATAGTCAGCTTCCTGTAGCAGCGTCTCTAACTCGCAGTAACGCGCCTCGAAACGTTCTTCCGCTTCGCTGTGATGACGGCGGGCGTTGTACAGAATTGGCATGTTAAAACCGAAATGCGCGCGCTGGGCTAACGCCAGCCCAATACGCCCCATCCCGACAATCCCCAGCGTTTTGCCATGCACATCCACACCAAACCAGTCGGGACCAATACTTTTCGTCCATTCGCCCGCTTTTACACGCTCAGCAACTTCTACCACCCGACGCGCCGTGCTCAGAACC
This sequence comes from Lelliottia sp., assembly GCF_045627565.1. Taxonomy (NCBI): domain Bacteria; kingdom Pseudomonadati; phylum Pseudomonadota; class Gammaproteobacteria; order Enterobacterales; family Enterobacteriaceae; genus Lelliottia; species Lelliottia sp. Next base: position 111,111 of record NZ_JAZQNX010000034.1, read on the forward strand.
AGCGCCATCAGCGTATCTGCGACCGTTTCGGTCAGCGCATAAGGTGTGTGCATGAGCAGGATTTTGCGTGCGTTGAGGGCATCGACGTCAAAATTGTCGTAACCGACTGAAATGGTGGACGTCGCACGAAGCTTCGGCATTTTTTCCAGCAATGCGGTATCCACTTTTTCGCTTGATCCCAATAATCCTGCTGCGCTGGCGAACGCGTCAGCATGCTCCGCGACGGTCTCTGGATTAAGATTCTTCACCAGGGTGACCGTGAAATGTTCTTCAAGACGTTTTTGCAGATCGTCGGGCAAGGCTTTATACAAAATGACGGACGGCTTCATGCTAATCTCCGTTGATGTTAAAGGGTTCAGGCGTGGCGTGCGCCAGCAGGGACATGTTGATTATTAGCAGGCTTAACAATCAAAGTAAGCCACACTGAAGCGAAAAGTGCCACCCCCATAAAAATGTACGAGGCGGACGGGCTGCCGGTCGAGCCGTTCAGATATCCCACAAACCACGAGCCAAAGAACGACCCCAGCGCACCCATGCTGTTGATGAGTGCCATCGCGCCGCCCGCAACGTTACGCGGCAGCATCTCGGGAATGATGGCAAAGAAAGGGCCGTAAGGCGCATACATCGCGGCGCCCGCAATCACCAGCAGGGTGTAAGAAATCCAGAAGTGATCAGGCCCAACCGCCCATGACCCAATAAACGCGAATGCGGCAATCAGCAGCAGCGGCCAAACGAAAAGCTTACGGTTTTGCAGTTTGTCAGATGCCCATGACACCACAATCATCGCGATAGTCGCTGCCAGATAAGGCACGGATGACAGCCAGCCCACTTCCACCATGCCAAGGTTTTCTCCGCCGCTGCGAATGATGGACGGCAGCCACAGCACAAATCCGTACACACCAATACTCCACGTAAAGTACTGCATGCAAAGTAGCACCACGTTCCGGGAGCGGAACGCTTCGCCGTAGTTACGTACCGGTTTCAGCCCCTGTTGCTCTTTCTCCAGTTCCGCCTGAAGCGCGGCTTTTTCACTTTCGGAGAGCCATGTCGCCTGGGACGGTTTATCTTTTACCAGCACCCACCAACAGAAGGCCCAGATAATCGCTGGGATCCCTTCAATGATGAACATGTGACGCCAGCCAAACGATTGAATCAGGTAGCCAGAGACGACGGACATCCATAGTACCGTGACCGGGTTACCGAGGATCAGGAAAGTATTGGCGCGCGAACGTTCGGATTTGGTAAACCAGTTGCTGATGTAAATCAGCATCGCGGGCATCACGGCGGCTTCGACTACGCCAAGAATAAAGCGAATGGCAGCCAGCGCCGGAATGTTGTTAACCATGCCGGTGAGCGACGCACAGGCTCCCCACAGAATCAGGCACACGAAGATCAGTTTGCGCACGCTACGGCGTTCGGCATAAATCGCGCCCGGGATCTGGAAGAAGAAATAGCCCAGAAAGAACAACGCGCCTAAGAGAGAAGAGACCCCTTTGGTGATCCCCAGATCTTCGGTGATCCCTGCGGCGGAAGCGAAACTGAAATTCGCGCGATCAAGATACGCCAGGCTGTACGTGATAAACACGATCGGCATGATGTACCACCAGCGTTTGACTGCATTGGTCGATTTGTTCATAGACTTGCCTCTGTTGTTGAGGGGACTTCCGCCGCTGTATGTAGGGTACGCGGGGCTGTGTTTTTAATTAGCGGTGGCGGGGATTTATTCCCCTAATGCTTCCCGCGTTGGTAATCCTTCGCTGTCGCCCTGAACCTGAATGGCGAGCGAGCCAATTTTGTTACCGCGGGCGACGGCCTGAGATAACGTTTTGCCTTCGAGTAACGCGCTTATCACCCCGACAGCAAAACCATCGCCAGCGCCGACGGTATCAACCACATTCTCGACGTTTATCGCGGCAACGGCCCCTTTTTCACCGTCTGCCGTCTTGAACCATGCGCCATCGGCTCCCGTTTTCAGCACCACGGCTTTCACACCTTGATTCAGATAAAAATCGGCGATGGCTTCGGGGGAATACTCTCCGGTCAGAATCATCCCTTCTTTTACACCAGGCAAAACCCAGTCAGCCTGGAAGGCGAGGTGATTGAGTTTACTGATCATCTCGGCCTCGCTTTTCCACAGCACCGGACGCAGATTGGGATCGAAGGAAATCGTCTTACCTTGAGCTTTCATGGTGCTGGCTGCGTGATCGAGCAGTTCATACGAACTGCACGACAAGGCTGCCGCGACACCGCTCAAATGCAGATGTCGTGCCGACGAGAAATAATCAGGGTGATAATCGGCAATAGAAAGATGACTGGCCGCCGAGCCTTTACGGAAATACTCCACAATGGGATCGGTTCCATTTTCAACTTTGGATTTTAGTTGGAAACCCGTGGTGAAACGGCTGTCGAGCGTGACGCCAGCCGCGTCGATACCCTCTTTTTTGAGCGAATCCACGACAAACTGACCGAAGCTATCGTCCCCTACGCGGCTGACCCAGCCGACGTTCATACCCAGGCGCGCCAGTCCGGTCGCAACGTTGAGTTCGGCGCCTGCCACGCGTTTGATAAAGTGTTCAACGGCGCGCAACTCACCCGTTTCAGTGGCAACAAACATCGCCATGGCTTCACCAATGGTGATGACGTCCAAAGTCTTAGACATGGCGTGGCTCCTCGCGCAGCAGGTTGACATAATGGCGGGTCACCACGGCTAAATCTGGACCTTCCAGCGGGAATTCAATACCGCGCGGCGCATCCGCGGGAAGTTGATCCAGAAGCGCCATCCAGCGTGCATCGGCGTTATCCGGCGCGATAGCGCGGTACTTTTGATTATGCGGGATTGCCGCTTTAACGTGGATATAGCTCACGGCAGGGGCCAGAAGACGTGCGGCTTCCTCAGGTGAATCGCCCACCCACAACCAGTTGCCCGTATCGAACGTCAGCGTGACGGGTAATTGCATTACCCGACAGGCCGCTTTGAATCGCTGCATGGGGGCCAGCTGGCCACAATCGGTTTGATCGTTTTCGACCACCAGCGCCATGCCGCTGTCATTGAGTAATTCACGTAGCGCTTCCAGCGGCTGTTTATCACGGAAATGGCCCAGAGAAACCTTTAACCACAGCGCATTCAACGTGTTGGCTTCAGCAAGATAACGCGGCAGATCCGGGTTAAGCGTTCCATCGGGCATGAGCAATGCGGCTGGCGCGGAATAACAGGCCAGCAAGCCAAGCAGCTCGATAGATTGGGCCAGCACCGGAAGGGTTTGCAGCTCTTGCTCGCTGAACAGTTCGCGACGTATTTCGACGCCATCTGCGCCACCCGCTGCGATGACGGGCAGCATGGCCCGCTGACCGCCTGCCTGACGTACCTGATCCGCACCGTATGCAGCGGTCACGACGATAATTTTTCTGCCCATTGGCTCACTCTCCTTCGTAGCTGATAGTTATCACGCTAGATGGAACCGGTTCCAAAGGGAAGTCCAGGGTGTTGAATTTATGATCGCCATCACGAAGGGGATTTAGCGGGACGTGGAACCGCGTACGATCAGCTCGCCGGAGAAAACCTGCTCGCGCACGGTGTCGGTCATGCCTTCAATACGGCGTACCACCTGCTCGACGGCGGCATAACCGATCTGCCAGGTCGGCTGTTTTAGCGTGGTGATTCCTACGCCCGCGAGCTCGGCCCATTCCAGTTCGTCAAAGCCGAGCAGGCCAATATCGCTGCCCCAGTTCAGGCCAATGCGTTTGAGGGCGCGGGCCACCTGCAGCGTGAGTGCGCCATTGGCAGAAATCACGGCTTTACGCATTCCGCGATGACGGGTGTGAAATTGACGCAGCGTGTTATCCATCTGGTCGGCTTCATGCAGTGGGATTTCAGCATTCTCGGCGATCACGCCGGGATAACGCGCCAGGGTCGCACGAAAAGCGCTGAGGCGATCGCGACGGGTATTGACCATTCCCAACGGTTCGCTCATAAACAAAATCGCTTCAAAACCCTGCTCTATGAGGTGTTCCGTGGCGGTCGTGGCGGCCTGCGTGTTATCCAGCCCGACGACATCGCAGGCGAATTCCGGTATTTTGCGGTCAATGAGTACCATCGGAAGCGCAGACTGCTGAAGACGGTTTAGCCCCTCTTCGCGCATACCCACGGCATTAACCACGATACCTTCCACCTGATAGCTGCGCAGCAGGTCGAGGTAGTGCAATTCCTGATTCAGCTCGTTATTGGTATTACACACCAGCGGCGTGAAGCCCTTTTCACGGCACGCGGCTTCGATACCGCTCAGGACATTGACGGAGTAGGGATTGGTAATATCGGCGATAATCAGGCCGATGAGGCGAGTACGACCATGCTTTAGCCCGCGAGCCATGAGGCTTGGACGATAATCGAGTTCGGCAATAGCCTGTTCAATACGGGCCAGCAGCGCGTCGGAAAGCAGATGTTTCTCGCCATTCAGATAGCGTGAAATACTGGTTTTACCGGTTTTTGCGGCTTTCGCCACATCGCTGATGGTGGACCGTGTTGATTTGCTCATCGCTGATTTCTCTGAATTAAGTGAGAACACCTTAACGTGAAAATCAGCGATGGCAAGTGCTTCATATCGGATGATACAGGCGGCGGAGGCCTCATCCGCCCCTCTCCCAACGGGAGAGGGGGAAACAGTAAACTTACTGAATCGGACTGAGGGTGATCTCGACGCGACGGTTCTGCGCTTTGCCTTCTGCCGTGTTGTTGCTGGCGATTGGATTTGCCGGACCCATCCCGCTGGTGCGGATGCGGTTGGCGGCCACGCCCTGGGTGATCAGCGAGCTGGCTACGGAGTCCGCGCGCTGTTGTGACAGACGCATGTTCAGATCCTGGCTGCCGGTGCTGTCGGTGTAGCCAATCACGTTCACTGCAGTTTTACTGTACTCTTTCAGAACCATTGCGACGCCCGTCAGGGTATTCGCCCCTGCAGGTTTCAGCGTGGCGCTGCTGCTGTCAAAGGTCACATTACTTGGCATGTTCAAAATGATGTTGTCGCCATTTCGCGTCACGCTCACGCCAGTTCCCTGCATTTTGTCACGCAGTTTTGCTTCCTGAACATCCATGTAATAACCGGCGCCGCCGCCTAGTGCCGCACCCGCTGCTGCACCAATCAGCGCACCTTTGCCGCGATCTTTCTTGGATGAGGAGAGCGCGCCAACACCGGCACCAACCAGTGAGCCGATACCTGCGCCAATGCCGGATTTACCCGCTTCACGCTCGCCGGTGTAAGGGTTTGTTGTGCAGCCAGAAACAGCCAGTGCGCCACTCACCAGAGCGGCAATAACCAATACGCGTTTATTCATCTTATTTCCTTAATCCTTTTTATTCTTTGCCACGACGGACGTGGCGGTTGATTATGACGCCCAGTTATGCAGAAAATTCCGGGGATAACTCTGAAATTTGTGTCAAACCATAAACGGCCTCAAAGAAGGCCGTGAAACCTGCAACAGGCAACCCAGGAGCGCACGCTTTGACCACCTCAATAAAAACCATTCTGACCGCTGCCCACTGGGGGCCGATGCTGGTGGAAACCGACGGCAAGAACGTGCTGTCTTCACGCGGGGCGCTGCCCACTAATCATCCCAACTCATTACAAACCGCGGTACGCGATCAGGTGCACAGTAAAACCCGCGTACGCTGGCCGATGGTGCGTAAAGGTTTTTTAGCCTCGCCGGATAATCCGCAGGGCGTGCGTGGGCAAGATGAATTTGTGCGCGTGAGCTGGGACGATGCGCTGGCGCTCATCCACGGACAACACAAACGTATCCGCGACAGCTATGGCGCGTCGTCTATCTTTGCCGGGTCTTACGGCTGGCGCTCCAACGGCGTGCTGCATAAAGCGGCGACGCTGTTGCAACGCTATATGAGCCTGGCGGGCGGCTACACTGGGCATCTGGGCGATTATTCGACCGGGGCGGCTCAGGCGATCATGCCGTATGTCGTGGGGGGCAATGAGGTATATCAGCAGCAGACGAGCTGGCCGCTGGTGCTGGAGCATACGGACGTCGTGGTGTTGTGGAGCGCCAACCCGATTAATACGCTGAAGATCGCGTGGAACGCCAGCGATGAGCAGGGCATTGCCTATTTTGACGCGCTGCGTAAAAGCGGTAAGCGGTTGATCTGCATCGATCCTATGCGTTCCGAAACCATGGATTTTCTCGGGGAAAGCGCCGAGTGGGTCGCGCCGCATATGGGCACAGACGTCGCGATGATGCTGGGTGTGGCCCATACGCTGGTGGAAAACGGATGGCATGACGCCGAATTCCTGGCGCGCTGTACGACCGGATTTGAACAGTTCGCCGATTACCTGATCGGTAAATCTGACGGAGTGGCGAAAACTGCGGAATGGGCCGCCGAGATTTGTGGCGTTGATGCCGCTAAAATCCGCGAACTGGCGGCGTTATTCCATCAAAACATCACTATGTTGATGTCTGGCTGGGGAATGCAGCGCCAGCAGTTTGGAGAGCAAAAACACTGGATGCTGGTGACGCTTGCCGCGATGCTCGGCCAGATTGGTACGCCGGGCGGCGGTTTTGGCTTGTCGTATCATTTTGCCAACGGCGGGAACCCGACTCGTCGTGCGGCGGTGCTGGCCTCGATGCAAGGTTCTGTGCAAAACGGGATTGATGCTGTCGATAAAATTCCGGTTGCACGCATCGTAGAAGCGCTGGAAAACCCCGGCGGGTTTTATCAGCACAACGGCATGGATCGGCATTTCCCGGATATTCGTTTTGTCTGGTGGGCGGGCGGCGCAAACTTTACCCATCATCAGGATACCAACCGCCTGATTCGCGCCTGGCAGAAGCCTGAGCTGGTGGTCATTTCAGAGTGCTTCTGGACCGCCGCGGCAAAGCACGCAGACATCGTGTTGCCAGCGACCACCTCATTTGAGCGTAACGATCTGACCATGACTGGCGATTACAGCAATCAGCACATGGTGCCGATGAAGCGTGTGGTTCCCCCGCGTGACGAAGCGCGTGACGATTTTGAGGTGTTTGCAGCGTTGAGTGAGCTGTGGGAGCCGGGCGGTCGCGAGCGCTTCACGGAAGGCAAAACGGATCTGCAATGGCTGGAGACGTTTTACCAGATTGCCGGGCAGCGCGGTAAATCGCAGGGCGTAACGTTGCCGCCGTTTGCAGAGTTCTGGGAAGCGAATGCCATTTTTGAAATGCCGGAGAGCGAGCAGAACGCGCAGTTTGTCCGTTTTGCTGATTTCCGCCGTGATCCGCAGAGTCATCCGCTAAAAACGGAAAGTGGCAAAATTGAGATCTATTCGCAGCGTATCGCCAGTTTTAACTATGCCGATTGCCCGCCCCATCCGATGTGGCTTGAGCCCGACGAGTGGCACGGCAATGCGCAGCCGAAACAGCTACAGGTGCTGTCCGCGCATCCGGCGCATCGTCTGCACAGCCAGCTTAACTACTCATCATTGCGCGAACAGTATGCCGTAGCGGGACGTGAGCCAATCACCTTGCATCCGGATGACGCCAACGCGCGTGGAATTGCCGACGGCGATGTGGTGCGGGTCTGGAACGCGCGCGGACAGGTTCTGGCGGGAGCGGTGGTCAGCACGGGAATTAAGCCTGGCGTGATCTGTATTCACCAGGGCGCGTGGCCCGACCTGGATCGCGATGAGGGCGGGATCTGTAAAAATGGCGCGGTGAACGTGTTAACCAAAGATCTCCCCAGCTCGAAGCTGGGGAATGGTTGCGCGGGAAATACGGCGCTGGCCTGGGTGGAGAAATATCAGGGACCGGAACTTACGCTGACGGCGTTTGATCCGCCTGCCAGCTCATAATCCACGTCGGGTGCTGAGTCTCTTCCTGCCAGGCGCTGTCTTCAATGCGAAAACCCTGAGCATGGTAGAAATTCACCGCCCGGCTGTTTTTTTGGTAAACCTCAAGGCTTAAGGACGGGTACGCCTGCTGAACATGCTGAATCAGCGCGTGCCCGATCCCTTTCCCCAGATGGGGAGTGGCGACAAACAGCGCACCGATAAACTGTAACTGCATGACGCTGATAAAGCCTCTGACTTCGCCAGACTCTTCCCAAACCCACGTTTCTGCTGACGGCAGGTAAGCATCACGGACCAGCGCTTCGCTTTCAACCCAGTACTGCGCATCGATAAACGGATGCGCATCGGTGGTACTTTCCAGCCATAAACTCAGCAGCGGCGCGGTGTCCTCACTTTGCCATTTGCGAATCATGTTGTCCTCCAGGATGGCAGAAGCAGCCCGTCACATGATCATTGACCAGGCCGCACGCTTGCATGAAAGAGTAGCAAATTGTGGTGCCAACAAATTTGAATCCACGTTTTTTCAACGCCTTAGAAAGGGCATCGGATGCAGGCGTTGAGGTGTCGATTTCAGCCAGCGTCGCGGACTGGGTGATCTTCGGTGTATGGTCGACAAACGACCAGACAAAATCTGAAAAAGGTTCGCCGTTTTTTTCCATTGCCAGGTAAGCGCGTGCGTTGCCGATAATGGCCTGAATTTTACCGCGATGACGGATGATACCGGCGTCCAGCACCAGTCTTTCGACGTCTTCTTCCGTCATCGCTGCCACGCGTACCGGGTCGAAATGATGGAAGGCGTTGCGGTAATTTTCCCGTTTTTTCAATACGGTAATCCACGATAATCCCGCCTGTTGGCCCTCCAGGCAGATCATCTCAAAGAGATTCTTACCGTCTTTTTCCGGCACGCCCCACTCTTTATCGTGATAATCGATATAAAGCTGATCCTGGCTTACCCATCCGCAACGTTGCATAGGTTATTTCCCTTATTGATTGTGAATCCGTAAATATTCAGCCAACCTGGCTTGACGTGAGTGTTAAAAAGACAATATTTAATTAAGGGTTATGCCCTCATACCTCTTCTTAAACAATGACAAATATCGCCGAACTCGGCTCTTTCTGGAGTCGCTTTGATGATGATAAAAAAAATCAGTGGTCGCCATGCTGCTTCTGGCCTGGTGGGTGTATCAGTCTGCGTGTTTTTTTGTAGCACAGCCTCTGCCTGGCAACAGGAATATATCGTTTCAGATGCGCAAAGTCATACGACAGAACGCTATACATGGGACGCCGATCACCAACCGCGGTATGACGATATTCTCGCGGAGCGAATTCGCTCTTCGCAGAACGTACCGGGGCTGGCCCTGAATATGCCGGATAATTACCCGGCGGAGTCGGCGAGCACCTTGAGCGTGGGGTTGAATATGCCTGTCACCCGGAATACCACAACCGGGCCGGTGGCGGCGTGGCATTACGATGGCTCAACGCAAATGATGTACAACGAGTTTGGTGATAACGGCAGCCCAACGTCGCTCACCGATCCGCTTTGGCACGCCAGCGTCAGCACGCTTGGCTGGCGGGTGGATACCCGTGTGGGCGATTTACGGCCCTGGGCGCAGGTGAGCTATAACCAGCAGTTTGGCGATAATCAATGGAAATCCCAGTCCGGGATGAGTCGACTGCCTACGTCCATGCAGTATAACAACTGGATGGACGTGACGGTGGGGGCCGACGTGCTGCTGTATCCTCATCTGGCGGCGTATGCGTCGCTTTCCCAGGCGGAGAGTACGATGACCGGCGAGGACTATCTTTATACTCTTGGCGTGAGTGCGAGATTCTAAAATCATTACTTCCGCTAACGCTTCTGTAACATCTTAAATACAACCACAGCAGGGTCTGTGGCGATAGCAGTCACTAACAAATGCACGTTACGACATCCGGCAAGGTCATTCATTCCTGATTTCAGGCATTTCATTCCGTCTCTACTGCATTTCATGCCGTTTCTCCCCTGGCAATAAAGGGATTTGTATATCGTTGTCTGCAGCGAATTCCCTTAATTTCTCTTGCAGGACAACTGCCATGAACACATCAACCTATAACCGTACTCGTTGGCTGACACTCTTCGGCACCATCGTGACGCAATTTGCGTTGGGATCGGTTTATACCTGGAGCCTGTTTAACAGCGCGCTGTCCGACAAGCTGGGCGCACCGGTCAGTCAGGTGGCTTTTTCCTTCGGCTTGCTGAGTCTGGGGTTAGCGATTTCGTCTTCCGTCGCCGGTAAATTGCAGGAGCGTTTCGGTGTTAAGCGCGTGACCATGGCCTCCGGCATTATGCTGGGCGTGGGCTTCTTCCTGACCGCGCATTCCAACAGCCTGATGATGCTGTGGCTCAGTGCGGGCGTGCTGGTCGGTCTGGCGGACGGAGCGGGCTATCTGTTGACCCTGTCTAATTGCGTGAAATGGTTCCCGGAACGTAAAGGGTTAATCTCCGCATTCTCAATCGGTTCTTACGGGTTGGGCAGCCTCGGTTTTAAATTCATCGACTCGCATTTACTGGAATCTGTCGGTCTGGAAAAGACGTTCATGATCTGGGGCGCGATTGTGTTGGTGATGATCCTTTTCGGCGCTACGCTGATGAAAGATGCGCCTCAGCAGGCCGTGAAAACGGTGAATGGCGTGGTGGAAAATGATTTCACGCTGGCACAGTCCATGCGTCAACCACAGTACTGGATGTTGGCCGTGATGTTCCTGACTGCCTGTATGAGTGGCCTGTATGTCATCGGTGTGGCGAAGGATATTGCGCAGGGGATGGTGAAACTGGATGTGGCAACCGCAGCCAATGCAGTGACGGTCATTTCCATTGCTAACCTGTCGGGCCGCCTGGTGCTGGGTATCCTGTCGGACAAAATCTCGCGTATCCGTGTCATTACCATGGGGCAGGTCGTATCGTTGGTCGGTATGGCTGCGCTGCTGTTCGCGCCTCTGAATGAAATGACCTTCTTTGCCGCTATCGCCTGCGTTGCCTTTAACTTTGGCGGCACCATTACCGTGTTCCCGTCTCTGGTGAGTGAGTTCTTTGGCCTGAACAATCTGGCCAAGAATTACGGCGTGATTTATTTAGGGTTTGGGATCGGCAGCATTTGCGGATCGCTTATCGCGTCGCTGTTCGGTGGCTTCTATGTGACTTTCTGCGTGATATTTGCCTTGCTGATTATCTCGCTAGCACTGTCCACCACGATTCGCCAGCCGCAGCGCGAAGTCTATAATGAGGCGCATGCGTAAATAAACGCCGATAAAGGCCGGGCTTCCGGCCTTTTTTAGCGATGAAACCTAAGGCAAACTTAAGGTTGTAGAGCTTTAGTTTGTTTTTTTGTAAATATCCGCTTCATTCACACACTCTCCTGCCACTTTTTTCTTTCGCTGTGGTCTACTTACCACGCTTTAGACATTTCTGATATTGGATTCCTGAGCGCATAAATAGTCTGTTCACTTTAGATACGAAGTGAAGCGGGGTTACTCTCCCTTTTTCCGGGTTGAATGCATGAAATACATCAAATCGATGACACAACAAAAGCTGAGTTTCTTGCTGGCGTTGTACATCGGCCTGTTTATGAATGGTGCTGTTTTTTTCCGTCGGTTTGACGGTTATGCACAAGATTTTACTGTCTGGAAAGGAGTCTCAGCAGTCGTTGAATTGGTCGGCACCGTTTTGGTGACGTTCTTCCTGTTACGCATGCTCTCGCTCTTTGGTCGACGCATGTGGCGCGTTCTCGCCTCGCTGGTGGTCGTCTTCTCTGCGGGTGCCAGTTATTACATGACTTTCATGAACGTGGTCATTGGCTACGGCATTATTGCCTCGGTCATGACGACGGATATTGACCTCTCGAAAGAGGTGGTTGGTCTGCACTTTATTCTCTGGCTGGTGTGCGTGAGCGCGCTGCCGCTGCTGTTCATCTGGAGCAATCGCTGCCGCTATACCTTGCTGCGGCAAATGCGCACGCCTGGGCAGCGCATCCGCAGCGTCACGCTGGTGGTGCTGGCGGGTTTGATGGTCTGGGGACCGATTCGCCTGCTGGATGTGAAGCAAAAATACGATGAGCGTACCTCTGGCGTGGATATGCCGAGCTACGGTGGTGTCGTGGCTAACTCCTATCTTCCTTCAAACTGGATTTCGGCGCTCGGCCTTTACGCCTGGGCGCAAGTCGACGAGTCAGCCGACAATAAATCGTTGAAGAATCCCGCCAAACAATTTACTTACCAGGCGCCAAAAGACATCGATGATACCTATTTTGTCTTTATTATCGGTGAAACGACGCGCTGGGATCACATGGGCATCCTTGGCTACGATCGCGACACGACACCGAAACTGTCGCAGGAAAAGAACCTGATCGCCTATCGCGGGTACTCCTGTGATACCGCCACGAAACTCTCTCTGCGCTGCATGTTTGTGCGCGAGGGCGGGGCGGATGATAACCCTCAGCGTACCCTGAAAGAGCAGAACGTCTTCTCCGTGCTGCGCCAGCTTGGGTTTACGTCCGATCTGTACGCGATGCAGAGCGAAATGTGGTTCTACAGCAACACCATGGCGCAGAACATTGCTTACCGTGAGCAAATCGGTGCCGAGCCGCGTAACCGGGGTAAGAGCGTGGATGACATGCTGCTGATTGATGAAATGAAGAATTCGTTGAACGGCAATCCTGATGGCAAGCATATGATCATCCTGCATACCAAGGGTTCGCACTTCAACTACACGCAGCGTTATCCACGTAACTTTGCTAAATGGACGCCGGAATGCGTAGGCGTGGATAAAGACTGCACCAAAGATGAGTTGGTTAACTCGTTTGATAATTCAGTGATGTATGTCGATCACTTTATTGATAGCGTGATTGATCAGGTGCGTGATAAGAAAGCGATTGTGTTCTATGCCGCAGACCATGGTGAGTCCATCAATGAGTTTGAGCATTTGCACGGTACCCCGCGCAAGATGGCTCCGCCAGAGCAATTCCGTGTGCCGATGATGGTCTGGATGTCAGATAAATATCTGGAGAACCCGGATAAAGCGAAAATGTTCGCCCAACTGAAAAAAGAGGCCGACATGAAGGTGCCACGTCGTCACGTTGAGCTGTACGACACGATTATGGGTTGCCTTGGCTATACCTCTCCGAACGGCGGGATTAACGAAAATAACAACTGGTGTCATCTCCCTGATAGTGCAACAAAAGCCACTCAGTAACCGGTCTGGCGAGTTTATCGCCGATCGAATGGCTTTTTCATGATAAGGGATTGACGGGAGCGCGCCCCAGCAGTAAGATGCGCTCCGCATTCGGCGAGTAGCGCAGCTTGGTAGCGCAACTGGTTTGGGACCAGTGGGTCGGAGGTTCGAATCCTCTCTCGCCGACCACATTTAGAAAAAGGCTAACCGCAAGGTTAGCCTTTTTTGCATTCTATGAGCGGAAAAGGATGAGAACCTCCGGGGAAAGAGGTTCGACTCGAGCGGAGCGAGAGAACGTTGCGTGAGCAACGGCCCGCAGGGCGAGCCACGAAGTGGCGAGTCATCCTCTCTCGCCGACCACATTTAGAAAAAGGCTAACCACAAGGTTAGCCTTTTTTGCATTCTGCGAGCTGAAAAGCATTCGCTAAATGTGCAACTCGCCATCAAGCGATGGTTTTGCGTTAAGGACTTACCTATGGCAACCTGTTAAAACAGACCTTACCTCTCGTTTACGCCTGCCTGTTAACGCTTTTGTGACATAATCCATTGTATTTTTTTATATATAGATTGATCTTTTTTCGCGTTGCTTATGGATAACCTCAGCATTTTCCGCTGTGCGTTTTAACGTTCATGGCATTAAGTGCTCAGATATTCACCATTCTGTAAGAAAATTTACGCGATATGAATAAATGTTAATCACTGATTGTTGCGAAATATGAAGAGGTTTGTGCTGCAAGATGGCGAGTAGCATAAATTTCCCTGCTGAAAATAGATGCCTGGAGTTTTTTTAATCTTTGTTTACCGTTTCTCACCCTCAACGTAAATCCCCGTCACCTGTATTGACGTTTTCACATTCTATTGACAGATTGTAGGGCACGAGGGGCATTTCAGGGACGATCTGCGCTGCAACTCTGTCGCTCTTCTGAAAGGATTCTCCATCCCTTATAACGCCTTCGGGCATCACCGACCGGACCGGGTAAATAATAAATAAAGGTCAGGCGGCGTAACACAACAAAGCAAAACATCACATTGGAGCAGAATAATGAGTATTTCCTTGAAGAAGTCAGGGATGCTGAAGCTTGGTCTGAGCCTGGTTGCTCTGACTGTCGCGGCAAGCGTAAATGCGAAAACCCTGGTTTACTGTTCTGAAGGCTCGCCGGAAGGCTTTAACCCACAGCTCTTCACCTCTGGTACCACGTACGACGCAAGCTCTGTGCCTATCTATAACCGTCTGGTTGAATTCAAAATCGGTACTACGGAAGTCATTCCGGGTCTGGCGGAGAAATGGGAAGTCAGCGAAGACGGCAAAACCTATACCTTCCACCTGCGTCAGGGCGTGAAGTGGCAGGACAGCAAAGAGTTTAAACCGACTCGCGATCTGAATGCCGACGACGTTGTGTTCTCCTTTGATCGTCAGAAAAATGCCCAGAACCCGTACCATAAAGTCTCTGGCGGCAGCTACGAATACTTCGAAGGCATGGGCCTGCCAGACCTGATTACCGAAGTGAAAAAAGTTGACGACAAGACCGTTCAGTTTGTTCTGAGCCGCCCGGAAGCACCATTCCTGGCTGACCTGGCAATGGACTTCGCGTCAATTCTGTCGAAAGAATATGCGGATAACATGCTGAAAGCCGGCACGCCGGAAAAAGTGGATCTGAACCCAATCGGTACTGGTCCATTCCAGCTGCTGCAATACCAGAAAGACTCACGCATTCTGTACAAAGCATTCGAAGGTTACTGGGGTACTAAGCCGCAGATCGACCGTCTGGTCTTCTCCATCACGCCTGACGCCTCTGTGCGTTACGCAAAACTGCAGAAAAATGAGTGCCAGGTTATGCCGTACCCGAACCCGGCTGATATCGCTCGTATGAAGCAGGACAAAAACATCAATCTGCTCGAGCAGGCTGGCCTGAACGTAGGTTACCTGTCCTTCAACACCGAGAAGAAACCGTTTGATGATGTGAAAGTGCGTCAGGCGCTGACTTATGCGGTAAACAAAGAAGCGATCATCAAGGCGGTTTATCAGGGCGCAGGCGTTGCCGCGAAGAACCTGATTCCACCAACGATGTGGGGCTATAACGACGACGTTAAGGATTACACTTACGACGTTGAGAAAGCGAAAGCACTGCTGAAAGAAGCCGGTCAGGAGAAAGGCTTTACCGTTGAGCTGTGGGCGATGCCTGTACAGCGTCCATACAACCCGAACGCTCGCCGCATGGCTGAGATGGTTCAGGCTGACTGGGCTAAAATCGGCGTGCAGGCCAAGATCGTGACCTACGAGTGGGGCGAGTATCTGAAGCGTGCTAAAGCCGGTGAACACCAGGCGGTGATGATGGGTTGGACCGGGGACAATGGGGATCCGGATAACTTCTTCGCGACCCTGTTCAGCTGTGATGCAGCAAAACAAGGCTCCAACTACTCTCGCTGGTGCTACAAGCCGTTTGAAGATTTGATTCAGCCGGCGCGTGCGACCGAAGACCACAACAAGCGTATCGAACTGTACAAACAGGCTCAGGTAGTGATGCATGACCAGGCTCCGGCGCTGATCGTGGCTCACTCCACCGTGTACGAGCCAGTGCGTAAAGAGGTGAAAGGCTACGTGGTTGATCCACTGGGCAAACACCACTTCGAAAACGTATCGGTTGAATAATAAGTAGGGTGTCCCCCTCTCCCATTGGGAGAGGGTCGGGGTGAGAGGGATTTAACCGTTCCTCTCACCCTTATCGTCTCCCCTGAGGAGAGGATATTTACATTTGTGAGCAATAAAGACGTCACGCTTTTGATGGTGCGTCATTACAGAGAATCCGGGTTATGTTGCAGTTCATCCTCCGACGTCTGGGACTTGTCATCCCCACGTTTATCGGTATCACCCTTCTCACTTTTGCCTTCGTCCATATGATCCCCGGCGACCCGGTAATGATTATGGCAGGTGAGCGTGGTATCTCCCCTGAACGCCATGCGCAGCTGTTGGCCGAACTCGGCCTGAACAAGCCGCTGTGGCAGCAGTACCTCAATTACATTTGGGGCGTTCTGCACGGTGATTTAGGGATTTCGCTGAAAAGCCGTCTTCCGGTGTGGGACGAGTTTGTGCCGCGTTTTAAAGCGACGCTTGAACTTGGTGTCTGCGCCATGATGTTTGCCGTTGCTGTCGGTATTCCAGTCGGTGTACTGGCCGCCGTTAAGCGTGGCTCTATTTTCGATCACACCGCCGTTGGCCTCGCGCTGACCGGGTATTCCATGCCTATCTTCTGGTGGGGCATGATGATGATTATGCTGGTCTCGGTGCAATGGAACCTGACGCCGGTTTCCGGGCGCGTCAGCGATATGGTCTTCCTGGACGATTCGAATCCGCTTACCGGCTTCATGCTGATCGACACCGCCATCTGGGGTGAAGAGGGCAACTTCATTGATGCCGTCGCGCACATGATTTTGCCTGCGATCGTGCTGGGGACCATTCCACTGGCAGTTATCGTGCGTATGACGCGTTCCTCCATGCTGGAAGTGCTGGGCGAGGATTACATCCGAACCGCTCGCGCCAAAGGGTTGACCCGTATGCGCGTCATTATCGTTCACGCCTTACGTAACGCGATGCTGCCGGTGGTGACCGTTATCGGTCTGCAGGTGGGGACATTGCTCGCTGGCGCGATTTTGACTGAAACCATTTTCTCCTGGCCTGGCCTGGGGCGTTGGCTGATCGATGCGCTGCAGCGCCGTGACTATCCGGTAGTGCAGGGCGGGGTGTTGCTGGTAGCGACGATGATTATCCTCGTCAACCTGCTGGTCGATCTGCTTTACGGCGTGGTGAACCCGCGTATTCGTCATAAGAAGTAAGGGGCCATTATGTCACAAGTTACTCAAAATAAAGTTGTTGCTGCCCCGGTGCCTATGACGCCGCTGCAGGAGTTCTGGCACTACTTCAAGCGTAACAAAGGCGCGGTGGTCGGTCTGGTGTATGTCATCATCATGCTGATCATTGCGGTTTTCGCGAATGTCCTGGCACCGTATAACCCGGCGGACCAGTTCCGAGACGTGCTGCTTTCTCCGCCAGCCTGGCAGGACGGCGGGACGTTTGCGCATCTTCTGGGAACGGATGATGTGGGCCGTGATGTGCTATCTCGCCTGATGTACGGTGCACGTTTGTCGCTGCTGGTTGGCTGTCTGGTGGTGGTGCTGTCGCTGATTCTGGGCGTAATTCTCGGGCTGGTTGCCGGCTATTTCGGTGGTCTGATCGACAACATCATCATGCGTGTCGTTGACATCATGCTGGCGCTGCCAAGCCTGTTGCTGGCCCTGGTGCTGGTGGCGGTGTTCGGACCCTCGATAGGCAACGCGGCGCTGGCGCTGACGTTCGTCGCGTTACCGCACTATGTGCGATTAACCCGAGCGGCGGTGCTGGTCGAAGTGAACCGCGATTACGTCACCGCGTCTCGCGTAGCGGGTGCGGGCGCGCTGCGTCAGATGTTCATCAATATTCTCCCAAACTGCCTTGCACCGCTGATCGTTCAGGCGTCGCTTGGTTTCTCTAACGCCATTCTCGATATGGCTGCTCTTGGCTTCCTGGGCATGGGTGCGCAACCGCCAACACCGGAGTGGGGCACAATGCTCGCCGATGTGTTGCAGTTCGCGCAAAGCGCCTGGTGGGTCGTCACCTTCCCGGGTCTGGCGATTCTGCTCACGGTGCTGGCATTTAACCTGATGGGTGATGGTCTGCGTGATGCACTTGATCCCAAACTGAAGCAGTAAGAGGCACGAGATGGCGTTATTAAATGTAGATAAATTATCGGTGCACTTCGGTGACGTTGGCTCCGAATTTCGTGCCGTAGACCGTATCAGCTACAGCGTGAATCAAGGTGAAGTGGTTGGCATTGTGGGGGAGTCTGGTTCCGGTAAATCGGTCAGCTCACTGGCGATCATGGGACTGATTGACTATCCTGGCCGCGTCATGGCGGAAAGTCTGGAGTTTAATGGTCAGGATCTGAAGCGTATCTCCGAAAAGCAGCGCCGCCAGTTGGTGGGTGCCGAAGTGGCGATGATCTTCCAGGACCCAATGACCAGCCTGAACCCTTGTTACACCGTCGGTTTCCAGATTATGGAAGCGATTAAAGTGCATCAGGGCGGCAATAAGAAAACTCGTCTTCAGCGTGCGATTGACCTGCTCACGCAGGTAGGGATTCCCGATCCGGCCTCGCGTCTGGATGTTTATCCGCATCAACTTTCTGGCGGGATGAGTCAGCGTGTGATGATCGCCATGGCGATTGCATGTCGACCAAAACTGCTGATTGCCGATGAACCGACGACGGCACTGGATGTGACCATTCAGGCGCAAATCATTGAACTTCTGCTGGAGTTGCAGCAGAAAGAGAATATGGCGCTGGTTCTGATTACGCATGATTTGGCACTGGTCGCGGAAGCCGCACACAAGATCATCGTGATGTACGCCGGGCAAGTGGTGGAAACCGGAAGCGCGAACGCGATTTTCCGCGCGCCGCGTCACCCGTATACACAGGCGCTATTGCGTGCGCTGCCGGAGTTTGCTCAGGATAAAGCGCGTCTGGCGTCACTGCCGGGCGTTGTTCCGGGCAAATATGACCGCCCGGCGGGTTGTCTGCTGAATCCGCGCTGTCCGTATGCGACGGATAAATGCCGTGCCGAAGAACCAGAACTCTTCACGCTGAATGATGGTCGTCAGTCTAAATGTCATTACCCACTCGATGATGCCGGGAGGCCTACACTATGAGTACGCAAGAGGCCGCCAAACAACAACTTTTGTTGCAGGCCATCGACCTGAAAAAGTATTACCCGGTGAAGAAGGGGATTTTCGCGCCTGAACGCCTGGTCAAAGCATTGGACGGGGTGTCATTTACCCTCGAGCGCGGCAAAACGCTGGCCGTGGTGGGTGAGTCCGGCTGTGGTAAATCAACGTTAGGCCGTCTGCTGACGATGATTGAAATACCTACCGGTGGCGAGCTGTATTATCAGGGTCAGGATCTGCTCAAGCATGATCCGGTAGCGCAGAAACTGCGTCGCCAAAAAATCCAGATTGTGTTCCAGAACCCGTACGGTTCGCTGAACCCACGTAAAAAAGTGGGACAGATTCTGGAAGAGCCGCTGCAAATTAACAGCACGCTCAATAAAGAGCAGCGCCGCGAAAAAGCATTAGCGATGATGGCGAAAGTGGGGCTCAAAACCGAGCACTATGATCGCTACCCGCATATGTTCTCGGGTGGACAGCGCCAGCGTATCGCGATTGCACGTGGGTTGATGTTGGATCCCGATGTGGTGATTGCCGATGAACCTGTTTCTGCACTCGACGTGTCCGTACGTGCGCAGGTACTCAACCTGATGATGGATTTGCAGCAGGATCTGGGACTGTCGTACGTGTTCATCTCCCATGACCTGTCTGTGGTCGAGCATATCGCCGATGAAGTAATGGTGATGTATTTGGGTCGTTGCGTGGAGAAGGGGACGAAAGATCAGATCTTCAATAATCCTCGTCACCCGTATACGCAGGCGCTGCTCTCGGCAACACCGCGCCTGAATCCGGATGAGCGCCGCGAGCGTATCAAGCTGACCGGCGAGCTGCCAAGCCCGCTGAATCCGCCGCCGGGATGTGCGTTCAACGCCCGTTGCCGTCGTCGCTTTGGACCGTGCACGCAGTTGCAGCCGCAGTTGAAAGAGTATGGCGGTCAGTTGGTTGCCTGCTTTGCGGTCGACCAGGATGAAAACGGCGAGAAGCCGCAAGCATAATGCGTAAACAAAAAAACCGGCGATAATCGCCGGTTTTTTTATGTCTGCACATTTGCTATTTCCGCAACCGTACCTGGTCAACGGCGTGATTCTCACTCTTGGTCAGAATCAGGCTGGCGCGCTCACGTGTCGGCAGGATGTTCTCTTTCAGGTTCACGTAGTTGATCTCATTCCAGAGCGCGGTAGCGACATTGACGGCTTCGGCTTCGGAAAGCTGAGCGTAGTTATGGAAGTAAGAATCAGGATCGGTGAATGCCCCTTCGCGGAACTTCAGAAAGCGGTTGATATACCAGTTTTGCAGCAGATTCTCGGGTGCGTCGACATATATAGAGAAGTCGACGAAATCGGAGACAAAGACATGGTGCGGGTCATGGGGATAATCCATGCCGCTTTGCAAAACATTTAATCCTTCCAGAATCAGAATATCTGGCTGGGCAACGGTTTTATCCCCATCGGGGATACGATCGTAAATAAGGTGGGAATAAACAGGCGCCGTCACGTTCGGCGCGCCTGACTTCAGATCGGAGACGAATTTCACCAGCCGATGCATATCATAAGAAAGCGGAAAGCCTTTCTTCTTCATTAGACCGCGTTCTTTTAACACCTCGTTCGGGTGCAGGAAGCCGTCAGTAGTAATTAACTCTACGCTGCGATGTTCTGGCCAACGGCTCAGCAGTGCCTGTAAGACGCGTGCAGTGGTGCTTTTACCTACCGCCACGCTACCCGCAATGCTGATGATATAAGGAATACGCTGCCCGTTGGTGCCGAGGAACTGTTCCAGTACGGCCTGACGGCGCAGGTTGGAGCTTATATAGAAGTTAAGCAAGCGGGACAGGGGCAGATAAATCTCGGCAACTTCTTCCAGCGACAGATCTTCGTTTATCCCTTTTAAACGCGCGATTTCACCTTCCGTCAGCGTCATGGGAACCGAATCACGCAGGGCTGCCCACTGGCTGCGGTTAAATTGAAGATAAGGTGTCATTAACGATTGCTCTTTTTTGCTCATAAGCAGGCTTCTGTGAACCATTTATCTGCGCATGCACGAACTGTCGCAGGTAATAGCCCATCACTTAGTAGTTAATTTTGGACAATGGGCAGGAGGTTAACACCAGATGACGCGAATAATAAGAAAAAATATAGGTGAGTAATGCCGAACGCGGAGGGCATCACGGTACGCTTTAACCGTGTGTTTTGGCTTGCAGTGATGAAGATTTAGCCTGCTTTGCATGAAATAACAGCGTTTTTCCCTGTTTGCGCACAAAATGTGAGCGAATGAACAATTTATGCAATTTTTTAGTTGCATGACTGCCCATGTCTCCATAAAATGCGCGCTACTTGATGCCGACTTAGCTCAGTAGGTAGAGCAACTGACTTGTAATCAGTAGGTCACCAGTTCGATTCCGGTAGTCGGCACCATCAAGTCCGGTGGGGTTCCCGAGCGGCCAAAGGGAGCAGACTGTAAATCTGCCGTCACAGACTTCGAAGGTTCGAATCCTTCCCCCACCACCACTTTCTGGCAGCGTAATCGCCGCCTGAGCTGGCTAAAACATTAATCAGCTCAAACATAAAAAGAGAGAAATCTCTTTTTTGTTACAGAAAGAACTGGGTAGCCGAGTTTCAGGATGCGGGCATCGTATAATGGCTATTACCTCAGCCTTCCAAGCTGATGATGCGGGTTCGATTCCCGCTGCCCGCTCCAAGACGTGCTGATATGGCTCAGTTGGTAGAGCGCACCCTTGGTAAGGGTGAGGTCCCCAGTTCGACTCTGGGTATCAGCACCACTTCACTTCTCCCTCCCGTTTCTCTCTGTTAACTTTTAAAAAACATTCAACAGTTCAGGCATTTTGCCTGGTTGATGTGGTGATATCACCGATTTATCCGTGTCTTAGAGGGACAATCGATGTCTAAAGAAAAGTTTGAACGTACAAAACCGCACGTTAACGTCGGTACTATCGGCCACGTTGACCATGGTAAAACAACGCTGACTGCTGCAATCACTACCGTTCTGGCGAAAACCTACGGTGGTTCTGCTCGTGCATTCGATCAGATCGATAACGCACCAGAAGAAAAAGCTCGTGGTATCACCATCAACACTTCCCACGTTGAATATGACACCCCGTCC
>NZ_JAZQNX010000035.1:0-118013 GCF_045627565.1 Lelliottia sp.
CAGGGGAAAGGCGTTTAAGGTGGCGATGACGGCCTGTGTCAGGAAGCTGGTGACAATCCTGAATGCGATGGTGCGGGACAATAAAAAATGGGTGGCAGAATAGCAGTCAGCCGTTGACTTTGAACACAGCTGCTCACCCCAACCCTCTCCC
Organism: Lelliottia sp.; assembly: GCF_045627565.1. Taxonomy (NCBI): domain Bacteria; kingdom Pseudomonadati; phylum Pseudomonadota; class Gammaproteobacteria; order Enterobacterales; family Enterobacteriaceae; genus Lelliottia; species Lelliottia sp. Next base: position 152 of record NZ_JAZQNX010000035.1, read on the forward strand.
ACGGGGAGAGGGAGAAAACAGGAGTTAGCTCAGCAGCGTAAACGCAATCATCCCGACAATCGCACCTGTTGTGCCGAGGATGGTTTCCATCAGCGTCCAGGTTTTCAGGGTCTGCGCTTCGGTTGCACCGGTAAATTTACCGAACAGCCAGAAGCCCGCGTCGTTGACGTGGGAGACCACAATCGAACCGCCCGCGATACAGATAGACAGTGCCGCCATCTGCGCGCCAGAATAGTTCAGCTGTTCAATGACCGGCATCACCAGACCAACTGCGGTTAAGCACGCCACGGTCGCAGAACCCTGGATGATACGCACCGCCGCTGCGAGCACGAAGCAGGTCACGGCAATCGGCAGGCCCATTCCGGTCAACGCTTCGCCCAGAGCGGGACCCACGCCGGAATCCACCAGCACCTGCTTGAACACGCCGCCCGCACCGATCACCAACAGAATGATACCCGCTGGCTGTAGCGCAGCACCGCAGATCTCCATGACGCGGTCTTTCGGCATGCCCTGACGTATCGCCAGGCCGTAAATCGCCACCAGACACGCCACCAGGATCGCGGTGAACGGATGGCCAATAAACTCGAACCATTCGTAGGTGCTGGAACCGACCGGCACAAAGCGTGCGGCGATAGTTTTCAGACCGACCAACACCAGCGGCAGCAAAATCAGCGCCAGGCTAAACCCGAAGGAAGGCATTTTGCCTTCGCCAAGGTGCGGCTCGGTGATGTCGTCAGGGATGTGCAGCTCAACGTAGCGACTGATGAAATTGCCCCACAGCGGCCCGGCGATAATCATCCCCGGAATTGCGGCGCACAGACCAATCAGGATCATCCAGCCAAAATCAGCGTGCATCTGGGATGCCAGCAGCATCGGCGCAGGCCCAGGCAGCAGGAACGCCGCCGCGGCCGCAACGCCCGCAAACAGCGGGATCACCAGCTTCACGAGATTGGTTCCGGTATGACGCGCCATCGAGAACGCCACGCTAATCAGCAGCACCACGGCCACTTCAAAGAACAGCGGCAGCGCGCAAATCAGACCGGCCAGACCAATCGCATAATGCGCGCGGCTGTGACCGAAGGATTTGAGCATCTTGACCGCAATCTGATCGACCGCGCCCGTTTCATGCAAAATCTTGCCAAACATCGCGCCGAGCGCGACCACAATCGCCAGGAAGCCCAGCGTACCGCCCATCCCTTTTTCCATGGTCGCTGCGATCTTGTCGAGCGGCATACCGGAAAAGAGACCTGCACCAATAGAAACCACCATCAAAGCAACAAAGGCGTGCATACGCGCTTTCATCACTAAAAACAGCAGCAGCAAAACGGAGCCGACTGCTGTCAAAACCAACGTTAATGTACTCAAAACTTACTGCCTTTTAGTAATGACCTCGATGGTGCTGGCAACAACACCGTCCAGCGGCTGATCGATATCCACAATCAGTACATCCGCTTCGTCCGCGCCCGGTTCCTGCAACGCGTCAAACTGAGTGACCAGCATCTGGGTTTTGAAGAAGTGGCCTTTACGCGCTTTCAGACGGCTTTCAATCACCTCGAAATCGCCTTTCAGATAGATGAAAGAGAGATTCGGATTGCCGTCGCGCAGCAGGTCGCGGTAGGTCTTTTTCAGCGCGGAACAGACGATCAGCGACACTTTATTGGTGCGCTGCATGGCAAACGCGGCGTCATTCAGCGCCTGCAACCATGGCTTGCGGTCATCATCGTTCAGCGGTTCGCCAGCGGCCATTTTGGTGATGTTGCTGCGCGGATGAAGGAAGTCGCCATCAAGAAATGCGGCCTGAAGTTGATGCGCCACTTCGCTGGCAACGGCAGATTTACCGCTACCGGAAACGCCCATCAGGACGTAAACGTGGTGATCGAGATTCGTCGTGCTCAAAGGGAGTCCCTCAGTCAATTGTTACGGGTAACAGTTATCGGTAACATTGTCCTGCTGGGGCAAAAGAGAAGCAATATCCAAACGTGCATGAAGTGAATAAGTGTGAGCCAGGTCAAACTTGTCAGATTAAATTGATCCACCTGGTGACAAGGTGAAACCTAAATCTAACATTTTCGGCGTCACCACTTCACCCCGAATGCGCGCCAGCAGGCGTTCCGCACCAATGCGGCCCATGCGTTCACGCGGCGTCAGGACGCTCGCCAGTCTCGGCTCCATCACCTGGCCGATATCGTGGCCATGGAAACCGGCAATCGCGATGTCGTCAGGGATTTTCAGCCCCAGACGCTGGCATTCAAACGCAGCGCCAACCGCCAGGTCATCGTTGGTACAGAAGATGCCATCGAGCTGCGGATACTCACGACGCGCCTGACGCATCAGCTCAATACCGGACGAATAGGAAGACGATTGCTCCACCATCACGCTGTACGGCGTTAAATGCGCGTCGAGCATGGCCTGCTCGTAGCCCTTCTGTTTGATGATAGTACGTTCATCCAGACGTGCGCCAAGATAGGCGACGTGGCGATGCCCACGCGCAAGAATGGCGGCGGTCATCTGGCGGGCGGCCTCGAAGTTATCGAATCCGACGGCAATATCCAGACACGGAGACTGGCTGTCCATCAGCTCGACGACCGGAATACCGGCGACTTCAATCATTTTGAGCGTGCGAGGAGTGTGAGTACGTTCCGTTAAAATCAGACCGTCGATGTTCCAGGAAAGCATGGATTCAAGACGTTCTTCTTCCAGTTCCGGTTTGTACCCATAGTGCGCGAGCATGGTCTGATACCCATAAGCATCGGTGACGCTTTCGATACCGCGCAGCACTTCGGCGAAAACCTGGTTGGTCAGGGAAGGAAGCAGGACACCGACCGCGCGGCTGGTGGAATTGGAGAGAATATCGGGGGCGCGGTTGGGGATATAACCCAGTTCATCGAGAGCAGCGGCAATCTTGCCACGCAACGCCAGGGAAACCTGTTCCGGGTTACGTAAAAAGCGGCTGACCGTCATTTTGGTCACACCGACGCGATCGGCTACATCCTGAAGTACGGGTCTTTTCTTTTTCATCGTCCTGAGAAATCTTGAGTGAGAGATTTTCTCAGTTTATCACGGACAAAGCCCAACCTTCCCCTGTCAAATGGTGAGGGTTAGCCTTTTATCAAAAAAATACATTTTATCATTCAAGTTGCATCGAGGCAGCGACGCAGTGAAACCCCGGTCGCGTACATATCTACGCGACCGGGGTTACGAGTAAAGCCAACGACGATGCGGCTTAACGGATGACGTGTCTTCAGACCGGTGGCAGATCGAAGAGCAATATTTCACTTTCACTGTCGGCATGAATGGATAGCGCCTGCTCATCCCAAATCGCCAGACCATCGGCAGTGGTGGCTTTGGTGCCGTTAATGCTCACCTCGCCTTTCACGACCTGGATCCACACGCGGCGTTCCGCAGCAATCTGGTGCACAGATTGTTCGTTTTTCGCCAGCGCCCAGCGATACAGTTCCATATCCTGATGTACTTTCAGCGAGCCATCACGGGCATCTGGAGAGAGCACCAGCTGTTTGCCCTGCTCTGCATCAAAGCGACGCTGCTCGTAGCTCGGTGTGATGCCGGTTTCTTCTGGAATGATCCAGATTTGATACAGATGCAGTTTTTCCGTTTTGCTCGGGTTGTATTCCGAGTGACGTACACCGGTCCCTGCGCTCATGATCTGGAATTCACCCGCCGGAACCTGCTCTTCGTTACCCATGCTGTCTTTGTGCGCCACGGCACCTTCGAGCACATAGGTCAAAATTTCCATGTCTTTGTGCGGGTGAGTGCCGAAGCCCTGGCCTGCGTCAATCACGTCATCGTTAATCACGCGCAGCGCCGAGAAGCCCATAAAATTCGGGTCGTAATAGTCAGCAAACGAGAAGGTATGCCATGAGTCCAGCCAGCCATGATTTGCGTGACCACGTTCGTTAGCTTTACGTAAGAAGATCATTGTTTTTCACCCCAGTTCGTTTCGATGGAGTCAGTGTGGACGCATTCGCTCCGGGATGATAGTGGGTGAAAATTGACTCCTCTGTTCAAAAATTGTGAACAAGTCCAGAGGAGCCATTTTTGCTTATTTCGCGAGGGTTACCGTAGCAGGAGAAGCCTGCTCAAAGGCACGTTCAAGGATTTCCAGATTGGTCAGAACTTCAGTTTGCTTGACGTAATTTGGCGTGCCGTGGGTGAGGGTTTCAAACAGCGCATCATAGACGCGGCCATAGTCGCCGATTTCCGGTGCGATCTCTTCTTTGACCGTCACGCCGTCGGCATTGACGTACTCCAGAATACCGATGGAATCATCCGCTGCAAAACCGGTTTCGCCGGGCATGATATTGGCTTTCAGGCTGGTTTCCTGCTGGTCAATGCCGTATTTGATAAACGAGCCCTGGGTGCCGTGAACGATGAATTTTGGGTAGTCGATTTTCACCAGATGACTGGTTTTGACGATCGCTTTTAAATCGCCATAGAACAGCTGCGCCTCGAAGGTGTCGTCGGGGTTGGCTTTATTACGCAGGCTGCGGATGTCGTACGCCACGTGATCCGGCCGGCCAAACAGGGAGATAATCTGGTCCATCGTATGTACGCCAAGGCCATAAAATGACCCATCCTGCGGCAGGCCAGGCTTGGTTTCAGCAATCGGGCGGAAGTAATCAAAATGACTTTCGACTTCAACAATCTCCCCCAACTTTCCGCTCTCAATCGCTTTTTTCGCCGTCAGGAAGCAAGAATCAAAGCGGCGGTTCTGGTACGGCGTCACGGTCAGCCCTTTGCTTTTTGCCAGAGCAAACAGCGCGTTAGCTTGAGCCATTGTTGGGGTAAAGGGTTTTTCCACCAGCACGTTTTTGCCCGCTTCCAGCGCGCGTTTCGCGTAATCAAAGTGGCTGTCAGCGTGCGTGCAGACGATCACCAGTTTGACCTGCGGATCGCCCAGTACTTCATCCAGGTCGCTGGTGAAATGAATATGGGAATACTGCGGAGCCTGCTCTTCCGGCTTTGCGCTGCGGCGGTAAATATGCGCCACATGCCAGCTGTTTTTACGGTTGAGAACATACGGAAGGTGATAGCGGGTGGTGCTTTTACCAAATCCAATAAATGCGCAATGTAACGTCATGGCTCAGTCCTTTTTAAGGTTGCTGTTCCCCACCATAGCGCAATTTTGATGTTCACCCCAGCGTTCAGCGTTCATGCTCGCGCATCGGCCGTCGGCGTCGCAGGCAGTTTGCTCACGGCAAGCGCGCAGCAACCGGAGCGTACTTAATGTACGTGAGGATTGCGAGCACTTCCCGGGGGCAAAATGGCAAGTAAGCCAGGCTGAAGCAGGATAAAAAAAAGCCAGCTAGAAGCTGGCTAAAGTAATACTGGAAGCAATGTGAGCAATGTCGTGCTTTCAGGTTTCCGTAGAGGTCTTCCTGAATGCGAGACAATAATAATCATTCTCATTCGCACTTGTCCAATACTTTTTGCAAAAAAGTGAGTTGACTCAAATTTCAAAGTCACTGATGTTAATTGAGACACCTAACTAACAGAGGACAAAGGAATGAGTGAGATTGTGATACGCCACGCTGAACCGAATGATGCCGCGGCCTTACGCCAGAATTATATGCATCCGGGGGTGTATCATGACACGCTACAACTACCTCATCCTTCTCTCGAAATGTGGCAAGAGCGCCTGATGGTTAAGCCTGGGCAAAGACGTCTAGTCGCCTGCATTGATGAGAAAATCGTCGGCGATCTGGCGCTACAGGTTGAAGCCAACCCAAGGCGCAGCCATGTGGCAACCTTTGGTATCAGCGTGGCGGCGGATGCGCAAGGTCGCGGCGTGGGCAGTGCGTTAATGCGTGAGATGATCACTCTTTGCGACAATTGGCTGCGCATCGAACGTATTGAATTGACGGTGTTTTCAGATAACCCTGCCGCGCTGGCGCTGTACCGCAAATATGGCTTTGACGTTGAAGGCACCGGCAAAAGGTTTGCGCTGCGCAACGGCGAATATGTCGATGCGTATTATATGGCGCGACTGAAGTAGTCTGATGCCCTCCCCCTACCCCTCTCCCACGGGGAGAGGGAACCATTCGGTGCCGTTTTTCCTATCGCTATTATCGAGTTAGAGAACTGCTCCGTGCGGCTTTTCCCTCACCCCGATGGGAAGAGGGGCGGGGTGAGGGGAATCATTAGTACCCTGCCGTTAAATCATCGACGGTGCGCGGATCGGATGCACCAAACAGCGTGCCGTCCGGCCCAACCATAATGCTCTGAGTGCTGCCCATCGCCTCTTTCACCGCAATTTTCTGCCCGCGCTGTTCCAGCAGTTTTAAGGTATCCGGGCTAAAGCCTTTCTCCACGCGCAGTTCGTCCGGCAACCACTGATGATGGAAACGCGGTGCATTAGTCGCTTCTGCCACGTTCATACCAAAATCAATGCTGTTCACCACCATTTGCAGCACAGTCGTGATAATACGGCTACCGCCAGGGCTGCCGGTTACCAGCCAGGTTTTGCCATCCTTCACCACAATCGTCGGGGACATCGACGACAGCGGACGCTTCTTCGGCCCGACCGCATTGGCGTCGCCGCCCACCAGCCCGTAAACGTTGGGCACACCCGGTTTAGCCGAGAAATCATCCATTTCGTTGTTCAGTAAAATGCCGCTATTACCCGCTACAATCCCGGTTCCGAAGGTGGTATTGAGTGTATAAGTCACCGCCACCGCGTTACCGTCTTTATCCACCACCGAGTAATGGGTGGTCTGGTTACTTTCATATGGCGCCAGTTTGCCGGGGCGAATCTGGCTCGACGGCTTCGCCTTGTTGATATCAATCTGATCCGCCAGCGATTTGGCATACGCTTTGTTGGTCAGCGCCTGCCACGGTACTTTAACGAAATCCGGATCGCCGAGATATTCCGAGCGATCCGCGTAAGCAAACTTCTCCGCTTCGGCCATCACCTGCATCGTATCGGCACTACCAAAACCGAATTTGTGCATATCGAAGTTTTCAAGAATATTAAGGATCTGCACGATATGGATCCCACCGGAAGACGGCGGTGGCATTGAGTACACCTGATACCCGCGATAATCGCCGCTGATCGGCTCGCGCTCGATCGCTTTATATTCCGCCAGATCGGCTTTGGTGATCAGTCCGCCGTTCTTTTGCATCTCTTGCGCGATTTGGTCGGCAATCGCCCCTTTATAGAACGCATCCGGGCCGTTTTCAGCAATCAGCTCCAGGCTTTTCGCCAGATTTTTCTGCACCAGCTTGTCGCCCTTTTTCAGCGGCTCGCCGTCTTTCCAGAAAATCGCTTTGCTGTTTTCATGATTGGGGATGACTTCACTGCCGTAAGTTTTGAGATCGTCCGCCAGCGCGTCGTTCACTACAAAACCGTCGCGCGCCAGCTTGATCGCAGGCTGCACCACTTTGTTTAGCGGCATCGTGCCGTATTTGTCCAGCGCGAGCGAGAAGCCAGCTACCGTGCCCGGCGTGCCGGTTGCCAGATGTGAGGTGAGGGATTTTTTACTGTCCGGGTTGCCCTGATCGTCGAGGAACATATCGCGGGAAGCCTGATTCGGCGCCATTTCACGGAAGTCGATCGCCGTCGTTTTCCCGTCTTTGGTGCGCAGCATCATAAACCCGCCGCCGCCCAAATTCCCCGCCTGCGGATGGGTCACCGCCAGCGCATAACCCACGGCAACCGCGGCATCCACCGCATTACCGCCCTGCTTGAGAATGTCCACGCCCACGTGGGTTGCCATCGCGTCAACCGACGCCACCATGCCCTGCTTCGCGCGAACGGGATGAAAAACATCTTCTTCGACGCCATAGGAGACAGGCGGCGCGGCAGGAGGGTTGGCCGCCACGGTAAACGTCCCGCCAGCCATTAGCGCAGCGATCGCTACCCAGCGCATAAACGTTGGTTTTATCATTGTTGTTCTCCAGGTGATGGGATCCATATTCCCGTTTAAGCCTGGTTCACAACTCCTAAAAAATCATCGTGGTGACAGAATCGAGATAAACTTAAGAGAAGCCTCAGAGGGAGGAAATGATAATGAAACGACTATTACTTATTACGGCGCTGCTCCCGTTTGCTGCGTTGGCACAGCCACAGCCACTGAATACGATGAATAACCCCAATCAGCCGGGTTATGTCATTCCGAGTCAGCAACGGATGCAGACGGAGATGATGAACCAACAGCAGCAGCAAAAAGGGATGCTCAATCAGCAGTTGAGAACCCAAACGCAGCTTCAGCAGCAGCATCTGCAAACGCAGATGAACACCAATACCCAGAGTATCCAGCAGGGGCAGATGCGTGAGCAACCGTTGCCGAACACTAACGGCGGGATGCTCAACAGTACGCCGCGTCAGAGTTCTGGCACGCTTCTGGGGGGTGACAGCGGAGGGGTTGCGCCGCAGCAACAGCATATGCTGCCGCAGCGTCAGAACGGGGACTTACTCACTCCACCGCTGAATTAAAGTCTGGGCCAATCACGTCGATGGCATCGGTACAGATACAGTCAACGCCCCAGCGCAGCAGTTCTGCCGCACGCTGGGGTTTATTGACGGTATAAACCAGAATGTGTAATCCGGCGTCTTTCAGCATTTTTACGCGCGCCTCATCCAGGAGTTTGTGATTCAGATGAATCGACACGCAGCCTAAACGCGTGGTCAATGCCTGCCAGTCGTCACGCCATTCATCCAGCAGCAAACCGCGCGGCAGTTCAGGTGCAGCCGCTTGCGCCGCTTCCAGCGCGTCGATTTCAAACGATGACAGCAGTGGCGCGGTCATGCCTTCCCACATTTCGCGCGCCGCCAGCGCAATCACTTTGCCCGTCAGCGGCCCGCTGCCGGTCGTCGGCTTGATTTCGATATTGGCCATCATGCCATGCTGACGACAGCGATCCGCCACTTCCGCCAGCAGCGGCAGCGGTTCGCCTTTGAATTTGCCGCTGTACCAGCTCCCGGCGTCCACTTTCAGCAGATCGCGCCACGGCAATTCTCCCGCCACGCCCCAGCCATTACTGGTGCGTTCCAGATTGTCGTCATGCAGCAGAAAGATTTCACCGTCTTGCGACAGCTTGGCGTCGAACTCAATCATCAAATGCCCGTAATGCGCACCAACGTCGATCGCGGCCAGCGTGTTTTCCGGTGCCAGTTTACCGCCGCCGCGATGGGCGACGATGTGAGGATAAGGCCAGTGACTCATACGCGTTGTCCTGTTTCGCCATCAAATAAGTGCAGATGATTTTCGGGCAGATGCAGCCACAGCGTGCTGCCCGCTTTGGGGCGTTCCTGATGGGCAAGACGCACCACCATTTTTTGATCGCCCCAGCGCCCGTGCGCCAGGTTATCGGCCCCCAGCATCTCCAGCGTGTCCATCACTAACGGCACGCCGCCGTCCGCCTGCGAGCTTAGCGCAATATGTTCCGGGCGGATACCCAGCGTCATTTTACGCCCGGCATAACCGCGATAAAACCAGTTGATGGGCAGCGCCATGCCGCTCTCCAGCTCGAAATGGGTGCCCGCGTGGCTTATCCGCCCTTCCAGCAAATTCATCGCCGGACTGCCAATAAAGCTCGCCACAAAGCGGCTGGCCGGTTTCTCATACACCTCAACCGGTGTGCCGATTTGCTCGGCAATCCCTTTATTCATCACCATCACGCGCTGCGCCAGCGTCATGGCTTCGACCTGATCGTGGGTGACGTACAACGAGGTGGTTTTCAGGCGACGATGCAAATGCTGTAGCTCAAGGCGCATCTGCACGCGCAGTTTGGCGTCGAGATTGGAAAGCGGTTCATCGAACAGGAAAACCGCCGGATCGCGCACAATGGCGCGCCCCATTGCCACGCGTTGACGCTGCCCGCCGGACAATTCGCGCGGACGGCGTTTCAGCAAGCCGTCGAGTTCCAGAATGCGCGCCGCCTCTTTGACGCGCTCTTCGATGTGCCCCTTGCCCATCCCACGAATTTTCAGCCCCCAGGCCATGTTCTCTTCCACGCTCATGTGTGGATACAGCGCGTAGTTCTGGAACACCATCGCGATACCGCGATCTTTTGGCTCCATCTCGGTAACACGCTGACGATCAATCCAGATGTCGCCGCTGGTCACGCGTTCCAGCCCGGCCACCATACGCAGCAGCGTTGATTTTCCGCAGCCGGACGGACCGACCATCACGATAAATTCGCCGTCCGCCACGTCGAGCGTCAGCGGCTGAATAACCTGGGTTTTACCATCCCAGCTTTTGGTGACTGCCTGTAGTTTTAAACCCGCCATTTTATTTCTCACTGTCCACTAAACCACGCACGAACGCGCGCTGCATGGCTAAAACGATAACGACCGGAGGGATGAGGGTGAGCAGCATCGCCGCCATCACCTGATTCCAGAGAGTGGTGCCTTCGCCCGTGGCGATCATGCCTTTGATACCCGCCACGGCGGTGCCGAGATTGACGTCCTGCACAATCAGCAGCGGCCACAAATACTGGTTCCAGCCGTAGATAAAGGTGATCACGAACAGCGCCGCGAGGTTGGTTTTGGATAGCGGCAGCACGATGTCACGGAAAAAACGCATCGGTGACGCGCCGTCGATGCGCGCCGCTTCAATCAGCTCGTCCGGCAGCGTCATAAAGAACTGGCGGAACAAAAACGTCGCCGTTGCCGACGCCATCAGCGGCAGCGTCAACCCTGCGTAGCTGTCGAGCATTTTCAGGTTGGCGATCACTTCAACGGTCGGGAAAATTCGCACTTCAACCGGCAGCATCAGGGTGATAAAAATCATCCAGAAGAACAGGTTGCGCAGCGGAAAACGGAACCAGACGATGGCGAACGCGGAGAGCATCGACACCGTGATTTTGCCGATCGTGATGCCAAACGCCATGATGAAACTGTTCAGCATCATCAGCCAAAACGGTGCGCTGTTCGCGCCCACGCCCTGCGTCCAGATGATCGCCATGTTTTCAAACAGATGACCTCCGGGGATCAGCGTCATCGGCGTTTCGAACACGGCTTTGGTGTCCAACGTAGCGGCCACAAAAGCGATGTACAGCGGGAAGAGGATGACGATAATCCCCAGAATCAGCATGGTGTGGCTGAAAATCGTCAGCCCCGGACGGTTCTCAATCATTGGTAGCGCACCTTACTTTCGACATAGCGGAACTGAACCACCGTCAGCACAATCACCAGCAGCATCAGCACCACCGACTGGGCAGCAGACGCCGAGAGATCCAGACCAGCAAACCCTTCGCGGTAAATTTTATAAATCAGCGTCGTCGTGGCCTGCACCGGTCCACCGGCGGTGGCGGCGTCGATCACCGGAAAGGTATCGAAGAAGGCGTAAACCAGGTTGACCACCAGCAGGAAAAAACTCACCGGGGCGATCAGCGGCAGTGCCAGCTTAAAGAAGCGCCGAATCGGGCCTGCGCCGTCAATCGCGGCGGCTTCAACCAGCGATCGCGGAATGGATTGCAGCGCGGCAAAGAAGAATAAGAAGTTGTAGCTGATCTGCTTCCAGACCGACGCGAAAACCACCAGAAACATTGCCTGGCCACTGTTTTGCGCATGGTTCCAGTCGTATCCCATCTCGCCGAGGAAATGGGTTATCAATCCGCGTCCTGGGTTAAACAGGAAAATCCACAGCACAGCGGCAACGGCAGGCGCCACGGCGTACGGCAGCAGCATGAGCGTTTGATAGAGACGACTGCCGCGCACCACATAATCCACCAGTGCGGCGAAGAACAGCGAGGCTAGCAGACCGCTGACAGTTACCATGGTGCTGAATTTTATCGTCGTCCAGAAGGAGTCGATGTAGTAGCTGTCGCGCCACAGCGCGGCGAAGTTATCCAGACCCACGAACTGGCTGGACAAACCGAAGGGATCGACGCTTTGTACCGAGTACCACAGCGCCTCGCCCGCAGGCCAGATAAAGAAGATGACGGTGATAATCAGCTGCGGTGCGACCAGCAGATACGGCAGCCAGCGCGAACGGAACACCGGACGGGAAGATGACATAGATTAGCTCTGCGTTAAGTAGCCCTCACCCCGGCCCTCTCCCACGGGGAGAGGGGGATTCCGTTCCCCCTCTTTGGGATTGGAAGAATCCGTTCCCTCAATCTTTGGGAGTGGGAGAATCAGTTCCCCAATCTTTGGGATTGGAAGAATCAGCCCCCCATCCTTGGGAGTGGGAGAACAGTTCCCCAATCTTTGGGATTGGAAGAATCAGCCCCCCATCCTTGGGAGTGGGAGAACAGTTCCCTCTCCCCCTGGGAGAGGGTTAGGGTGAGGGTAAAAAGATTAAGACTTCGTTGACTGCTCAAAGCGACGCAGCAGCAGATTTCCACGCTCTACGGCAGAATCCAGCGCCTGCTGAGGGGTTTTCTTACCGGTCCACACGCTTTCCAGCTCTTCATCCACGATAGTACGAATCTGCGGCATATTGCCCAGACGCAGGCCTTTGGTGAACGGCAACGGCGGCTTGTTCATCATCTGACGTGTGGCAATATCAGCGCCTGGGTTTTTCTCATAGAAACCCTGCTCGCGAGTCAGATCGTACGCGGCTTTGGTGATCGGCAGATAACCGGTTTTCTGGTGCCATTCAGCCGCATTTTCCGGTTTCGCCAGGAAGTCGAGGAACTCCGCGACGCCTTTATAAGTGCCCTTATCTTTGCCCTGCATCACCCACAGGCTCGCCCCGCCGATGATGGCGTTCTGCGGCGCGCCTTTCACGTCGGCGTCGTACGGCATCATGCCCACGCCGTAGTTAAATTTGGCGTAGTGACGGATGTCTGCCAGCGAGCCGGAAGAGGCGGTCGTGATTGCGCAATCGCCGTTGTAGAACTTCTCGGTCGATTCGTCTTTACGCCCGAAATAGCTGAAATCGCCCTTCTTGTTCAGCGCTTCCAGCAGCGCGATATGTTTGACCTGCTCTGGCTTGTTGAACTCAAGAACCGCGTCAGTGCCGTCGAAACCGTTATTTTTGGTTGCCACTGGCAAGCCATGCCAGGCGCTGAAGTTCTCAATCTGGATCCAGCCCTGCCAGCCGCTCGCGTAGCCACACTTCATGCCTGCGGCTTTCAGTTTCGCGGTGTACTCGGCCAGGTCCTGCCAGGTTTTTGGCGGTTGTTCCGGGTCTAAACCGGCTTTCTTAAAGGCGTCTTTGTTGTAGTACAACACCGGCGTCGAGCTGTTGAACGGCTGAGACAGCAGGTGCCCGGTTTTGGAATCGGTGTAGTAACCGGAAACGGTCGGCACAAACTGGGACTCATCGAAGTTAATGCCCCCCTCCTTGAACACTTCGTACACCGGTTTGATGGCTTTGGACGCCATCATGGTCGCGGTGCCGACTTCGTAAACCTGGAGCAACGCCGGTGCGTTACCGGTACGGAACGCCGCGATACCTGCGCTCAGGCTCTGCTCGTAGTTGCCTTTGTACACCGGCACAATTTTGTAATCCGGGTGGGTGTCGTTGAAACGCTGCGCCAGGGAGTCAACTTCTTTACCCAGTTCCCCTTCCATGGAGTGCCAGAATGGAATGGATGTGACAGCCATTGCGTTCGTCGCAAAAGCCAGACCGATTGCCAGACCCAAAGCTGTGTGTCGTAACGATGTCATTGTCATCTCTCTTATTGTGCCGGATGCGCGATATCACGCGTTTTATGCTCGCGAGGTAACATGACATGCTCGAATGACAGAAAAATAACTGTTTAATTACAAATAAGTGACAACCAGGAGGCAGAGGGATGATGGAACGGTGAAGGTAATGTGGCGGGAAAAATAACTTCGTGCGGGTTGATGCCCTCACCCCAGCCCTCTCCCACAGGGAGAGGGAGAAAACACTAAAAAGGCAACGTGCGTTGCCTTTTGCTTTTACCTCGTGCGGTCTGATGCCCTCACCTCAGCCCTCTTCCACCGGGAGAGGGAGAAAACACCAAAAAGGCAACGTGCGTTGCCTTTTGCTTTTACCTAGCCACCCAGATAAGCACTGCGCACCGCTTCGTTGGCGAGCAGCGCATCGCCGGTGTCTTCCAGCACCACGTGGCCGTTTTCCAGCACGTAGCCGCGATCGGCGAGTTTCAGCGCCTGGTTGGCGTTTTGTTCGACGAGGAAGATGGTCATGCCCTCTTTACGCAGCTGTTCGATGGTGTCGAAAATCTGCTGAATAATGATCGGCGCAAGTCCGAGCGACGGCTCATCGAGCAGCAGCAAACGCGGCTGGCTCATCAGCGCACGACCGATCGCCAGCATCTGCTGTTCACCGCCGGACATAGTACCCGCACGCTGAATACGACGTTCATACAGGCGCGGAAAGAGTTCATACACCCACTTCATGCGGGACTGGTATTGGTCGCGTTCAACAAAGAAGCCGCCCATTGCCAGGTTCTCTTCCACCGTCATTCGCGAGAAAACACGACGCCCTTCCGGCACAATCGCTACCGCTTCGCGCATGATTTTCGCGGTCTGCCAGTCGGTAATGTCTTTTCCATCAAAGACGATACGCCCGCTGGTGGCGCGCGGATCGCCGCACAAGGTGCCGAGCAGCGTAGTTTTACCCGCGCCGTTTGCACCAATCAGAGTGACGATTTCGCCCTGATTGATGTGCAAGCTCACGTCGTGCAGCGCCTGAATTTTGCCGTAGTGGGCGCTGACTTTGTCAAAAGATAACATCGCTTTTTCCATCTTATGCCTCACCCAAATAGGCGCGGATCACGTCCGGGTTGTGTCGAATTTCATCCGGCGTGCCGTTTGCCAGCGGCGTACCCTGGTTAACCACGTAAATACGATCGGAGATCCCCATCACCAGCTTCATATCGTGCTCAATCAGCAGGATAGTGGTGTCGTGATGGTTACGCAGCTCAACGATCAGCTCGTCCAGCTCTTTGGTCTCTTTCGGGTTTAAGCCTGCGGCCGGTTCATCCAGCATCAGAATTTCTGGCTGCGTCACCATGCAGCGGATAATCTCCAGACGGCGCTGATCGCCATAAGCGAGGTTGCTCGCCTGACGGTTAGCGTGCTGAAGCAACCCGATACGGTCGAGCCAGGTCGCCGCACGATCCAGGGCTTCGGCCTGCGCACGACGGAAGGCCGGGGTTTTCAGTAAGCCCGAGAAAACACCGGTTTTAAGCTGCTGATGCTGGGCTACCAGCAGGTTTTCAATCACCGTCATCTCACGGAACAGACGCACGTGCTGGAAGGTACGCACCACGCCCATCCGCGCAATTTGCTGGCCGGGTAAGCCTTCGAGATGCTTATCGCCCAGCATGATGGTCCCGCCCGTCGGCTTATAAAAACCGGTCAGGCAGTTAAAGACGGTGGTTTTCCCTGCGCCGTTCGGGCCAATCAGGGAGACAATCTCTTTTGGATGCAAATCCAGCGACACGTTGTTGACCGCCAGCAGGCCGCCAAAACGCATCATCAGGCCGTTCACGGTTAATAATGGCTGACTCATGCCTGCTCTCCTTTCGCCTGAGCGTTTTTCAGCTTCAGCTGTGGACGGGTCATCGGCAGCAAGCCTTGCGGACGCCAGATCATCATCAGCACCATCAAACCACCCAGCATTAACATGCTGTATTCATTAAAGTCGCGCATCAGTTCGCGGGAGACGACCAGCAAAATCGCCGCGAGGATAACCGCAAACTGCGAGCCCATTCCGCCCAGCACGACAATGGCCAGCACAAAAGCCGACTCGGCAAAGGTGAACGATTCCGGGCTGACAAAGCCCTGGCGCGCAGCAAACAGCGTTCCGGCAAAACCGGCAAACGCGGCGCTGATGGTAAACGCCGTCAGCTTGATGCGGGTCGGGTTCAGACCCAGCGAGCGGCAGGCTATTTCGTCTTCACGCAATGCTTCCCACGCCCGGCCCAGCGGCATCCGCAGCAGGCGGTTAATCACGAACAGCGTCACCACTACCAGCAGCAGCGCCACCAGATAGAGCCAAATCACGCGGTCGGACGGATCGTATTTAATGCCAAAGAAGTTGCTGAACGTATCCCAGCCGCCTTCGCGCGCGGTACGGCTGAACTCCAGGCCAAAGAACGTCGGTTTCGGGATCTGGCTGATGCCGTTCGGGCCGCCGGTCACTTCGGTATTGTTGAGCAGCAGGATACGGACGATTTCGCCGAAGCCTAAGGTCACAATCGCCAGATAGTCACCGCGCAAACGCAGCACCGGGAAGCCCAGCAGGAAACCGGCGGCAGCGGAAACCAGCCCCGCCAGCGGCAGACAGGTCCAGAAACCGAGACCGTAATAGTGGTTCAGCAGCGCAAAGGTGTACGCACCGATAGCGTAGAAACCGCCGTAGCCGAGCACCAGCAGGCCAGACAGCCCCACCACCACGTTCAGGCCAAGACCCAAAATCACATAAATCATGGTCAGCGTGGCGATATCCACTGTGCCGCGCGACACCATAAACGGCCAGGCCACCGCCGCGACCAGCAGCGCGACCAGGAACAGTTTCTGCTTAACGGATGAGCCATCGATAGCCGGTAAAACAAATTTTGGTCCGGAGACGTTTTTCAGCGTTTTCTGGAATACCGGGCGCAGCATCTGGAACAAAAAGACCACCGCGGTGCCAACAAACACCCACTGCCAGCGGATATCAGACGCGACATCCACCACCAGTTTGGTGCCGTTAAGTTCTAACTGCACGCCCATGAAGACGCCCGCGAGAACAAAGAACATGGCGGCGGAGAGCAACGCCATCGCAAAATGCATTGGTTTCATACTTTTTCGACCTCCGGACGGCCCAGAATCCCGGTAGGCATCACCAGCAGCACGCCAATCAGCAGCGCAAACGACACCACATCTTTATATTCCGTACTCAGATACGCCGAGGAGAGCGCTTCGGCCACGCCCAGAATCAGGCCGCCAATCATTGCGCCAGGAATGCTGCCGATCCCGCCCAGCACAGCGGCGGTGAAGGCTTTCATCCCGGCCATAAAGCCGATGTACGGGTTGATCACGCCGTAGAACTGGCCGAGCAGAACGCCCGCCACCGCCGCCATCGCCGCGCCAATCACAAAGGTCAGCGCAATCACGCGGTCAGTGTTGATACCGAGCAGGCTCGCCATTTTCAGGTCTTCTGCACAGGCACGACAGGCGCGGCCCATGCGGGAATAACGGATAAAAATGGTCAGCGCCAGCATCGCCAGGAAGGTCACAATCCAGATAACCAGCTGCATGGTGGTGATAGAGGCAGAGAAGTTTTCACTTGCGCCGACAATCCACTGGCCGTTAAACAGGCTTGGCAGCGCCACGTCGCGGGAGCCTTCGGTCAGGCTGACGTAGTTTTGCAGGAATATTGACATCCCGATGGCGGAGATCAGTGCGATCAGGCGTTTGGAGCTACGCACAGGCCGATAGGCCACGCGTTCGATACTCCAGCCGTAGGCGCTGGCAATCACAATCGCCCCCACAAATCCGGCGCCGACCAGCAGCCAACTGCTGTCGATGCCCATCATCATGAGTGCGGCAATGATCATAAAGGAGACATAACTGCCGATCATGTAGACCTCGCCGTGGGCGAAGTTGATCATGCCGATAATGCCGTACACCATCGTATAGCCGATGGCAATCAGCGCGTAGGTGCTTCCCAGCGTGACGCCGTTAAACATCTGCTGCAAGAAATAGAGAAACTGCTCTGACATAAGGAAACCTTTTTAAATCCGCCCACTAAATGCGGGCGGCGGGATAACTTGTCTTCAGGCGTTATTTCGCGACGGTTGACGAACCGTCGGCATGCCACTGGAAGACACCAAATTCAAATCCCTTCAGATCGCCTTTCTCATCCCAGTTCAGCGGCCCAATCACGGTATTCGCACCGTGAGCTTTTAAATCTTTGATTAAATCCAGCGGCGCTTTGCTGCCGGTGCGTTCCAGGGCGGTAGCCAGAGACTGCACGGCGGCATAGGTGATCCACACATACGGCCCGCTCGGATCTTTTTTCTGCGCATTGAGCGCGTCTACGATAGCTTTATTCGACGGCTCCTGGTCATAGCGTTTTGGCATCGTCACCAGCATGCCTTCGCCTGCATTGCCCGCAATATTAGACAGCGAGGCGTTACCCACGCCTTCCGGCCCCATGAACTGCGTTTTCAGACCGGTTGCCCGCGCCTGGCGCAGCATCTGGCCCATTTCAGGGTAATAACCGCCGTAATAAACGAAGTCGATATTCTCTTTTTGCAGACGGGCCAGCAGCGCTGAGAAATCTTTCTCACCCGCAGTGATACCGTCGAAGAAGACCACGTTAGCGCTGCCTTTTTTCAGGTTCTCTTGTACGGAACGCGCCAGGCCTTCGCCATATTGCTGTTTATCGTGAATGATCGCGATGCGTTGCGGTTTCACTTTTTCCAGGATGTACTTCGCCGCAGTGGGTCCCTGTGAAGAGTCCAGACCGGCGGTACGCATGATGTGCTGATAGCCACGCTGAGTCAGCTCCGGGTTGGTCGCACCGGGCGTGATCATCAGAATGCCTTCGTCTTCGTAGATGTCGGAAGCGGGCTGTGTGGAGGATGAGCAGAGGTGGCCGATCACATACTGAATGCCATCGTTAACGATTTTGTTGGCAACGGCGACGGCTTGTTTAGGGTCACAGGCGTCGTCATATTCCACGCCGACCAGCTTGTCGCCTTTGATGCCACCGTTGGCGTTGATGTCTTTGATTGCCTGACGCGCGCCGTTAAATTCCATATCACCCCACTGGGCAACCGGACCGGACATCGCACCCACCACGGCAATTTTAATCTCTTCCGCCATAGCTGCCTGCGAAATCGCCAGTGCAACCATTCCCGCGATAAATGCTTTCGCGTTCCTTTTCATCTCTGAATCCCCATTCGTGATGTCGTGTATATATTTTGTTTTATTATGGTTAAAAAGCATTCTGTACTTTTAATGAACAACGCTATTTTTACCAGTGCCTTTAATGGTTTAGCGCAGTTTTTTGCCAAAAACCAGACTAAAATCTCTATTTTTCAGGCGATTAAGCAAAGATAATATTCTGAAATCAGACAGAGATAAACAAATAAAAGCGCAGTTTGCAGCATAAAATAACGGTACAAAGCGCCGAATAATTCACTACCTTTCAGGTTAAAATTCTGCTTATTTTTCGATCCCTGCGTTTTATAGCTACTCTTGTTGCTGCCAAAAAAGTAATCACCTGGAGAATGGATTTAAAAAGTGGAAGCCGCTGGCGAGATAAATTGAGTACACTGCCTTACTCTTTTTGATTTGGACAAGCAGCTAATGAAACTGACTATCCTTCGTCTGGTGTCCTTTAGCGACCAGGATCTTATCGACCTGGGCAAAATCTGGCCGGAATATTCCTCTTCTTCGCTCGCCGTTGATGAACATCACCGTATCTACGCCGCCCGTTTTAATGAACGCTTGCTGGGCGCAGTGCGCGTCACGCTGAGCGGTACGCGAGGCGCGCTGGATTCGCTGCGCGTGCGTGATGTCACGCGACGTCGCGGCGTGGGGCAATATTTGGTCGAAGAAGTGATTCGCCATCATCCCGACGTGACGTCCTGGTGGATGGCCGATGTCGGCGTTGAAGACCGCAGCGCAATGGCGGCGTTTATGCAGGCATTGGGGTTTGTGGATGTGGAGATGGGCTGGGAAAAGCGCTAAGTTTTTTGCGGGCTGATGCCCTCACCCCGACCCTCTCACGGGGAGAGAGAAAAGATTGCACCGAGCAATTTCCCTCTCCCACGGGGAGAGGGAGAAAACATTAAAAAAGGCAACTTACGTTGCCGTTTCACGAGAATTTCGTGTTGCAGGCAGGCGGCCAGTGATCAAATAACCGGGAGCTTACATCAGTAAGTGACCGGGGTTGAATCACGCAGCCAACGCACCTGCGGCACGAAAGGCGACGGGAAAATTATTTGGCGTCAGTCGCCGACCCATCTGCATGCCAGGTAAAGACACCGAACTCAAAGCCTTTCAGATCGCCTTTCTCGTCCCAGGACAACGGCCCCATGACGGTTTCAACGGTATTTGCTTTCAGGTATTTCGCGATTTCAGCCGGATCGGCTGACTGGTTCAGGCCCGCCTGCAGAGACTGCAGTGCAGCGTAGGTGGTCCACACGAACGCGCCGCTCGGATCTTGTTTCTTCGCTTTGATCGCTTCGACGATTGGTTTGTTTGCCGGAACCTGATCGTAGTTCTTCGGTTTGGTCACTAACATGCCTTCTGCAGATTCGCCGGCAATGTTAGACAGCGAAACGTTCGCCACACCTTCTGGGCCCATGAAGTGGGTTTTCAGGCCAGCGGCACGCGCCTGACGCAGAATCTGACCCATTTCCGGGTGATAGCCACCGTAGTAAACGAAATCGATATTTTCTTTCTTCAGACGCGCCACCAGCGTGGAGAAGTCTTTCTCACCGGCGGTGATACCGTCAAAGAACACCACGTTAGCATTGGCTTTCTTCAGGTTGTCCTGCACGGAACGCGCCAGGCCTTCGCCGTACTGCTGTTTATCATGAATGATCGCGATGCGCTTAGGCTTCACTTTCTCCACAATGTATTTTGCCGCCGTTGGGCCTTGATCGGAGTCCAGACCGGTGGTACGCATCACCATTTTATAACCGCGAGCCGTCAGCTCTGGCGCAGTGGCGGCCGGGGTGATCATCAGAATGCCTTCGTCTTCGTAGATATCAGACGCGGGCTGAGTGGAAGAAGAGCACAGGTGACCGATAACGTATTTGATTCCGTCGTTCACCACTTTGTTCGCGACTGCAACCGCTTGTTTCGGGTCACAGGCATCATCATATTTTACGATCTGCAGTTTTTCGCCTTTGATTCCGCCTTTGGCATTAATGTCTGCAACCGCTTGTTCTGCACCTGTAAATTCCTGATCGCCATACTGCGCTACCGGACCGGACATCGCACCGACAACGGCCACTTTAATATCTGCCTGAGCCATTGTGCTAAATGCCAACGCGATACATCCTGCCAGTAACGCTTTACCCTTCATATTCATCCTGAGATTCCCCATTATTATGGTTATAACGATTGTTGTGATGTTGTTGTGTAGCGCTTTATTTCAATTATAGGTGTACCGTTCGCGCTTATTCAGCACACTCTGCTAAAACATACCCCATTTTTATGATTTTGGAATAGCTAATTTGAAATGAATATATGATAAGCCCGACAGCGTTGGCTGCCGGGCGGAGCGCTTTAACGTGTCAGCGAGGCAGAGATAATATCCAGCGCTTTGCGGAACTGTGCTTCAGGAATGGTGAGCGGATAGAGGAAGCGAATTACGTTGCCGTACACGCCGCAGCTCAGCAGCAGCAGACCTTCCTGCAACGCGCGGTTCTGCACCTCGCGGGTAAATTCTGGGGACGGCTGTCCGGTTTCCGGGTCATTGAATTCCACCGCCACCATCGACCCTTGGGCGCGAATATCGGCGATAAACGGGCAATCAGATTTGGCTTTGTTCAGCACTTCCACCAGATGATGGCCCAGATGTGCCGCGCGGGTGCAGAGATCGTCTTCGTCGATGACGTCCAGCACCGCCAGCGCGGCGGCGATCGCCAGCGGGTTACCCGCATAAGTCCCGCCCAATCCACCAGGCGCCGGGGTATCCATCACGTCAGCGCGACCCGACACTGCTGAGAGCGGCATTCCGCCCGCCAGACTTTTCGCCATGGTGATTAAATCAGGCTTCACGCAGTGGTGTTCCATCGAGAACAGTTTGCCGGTACGGGCAAAGCCGGTTTGCACCTCATCTGCGATCAGCAAAATGCCGTGGGTATCGCACAGCGCACGCAGCCCCTGCATGAAATCGGCCGGCGCAACGTTAAACCCACCTTCACCCTGAACCGGCTCAAGAATGATAGCGGCCACCTGATCGGGTGCGATATCCGCTTTGAAGATACGCTCAACGCTTCTCAACGCCTCTTGCGAGCTAACGCCGTGCAGCATGTTGGGGTATTGCGCGTGGTAAACCGAGCCGGGGAACGGGCCAAAGCCAATTTTGTACGGGGCCACTTTGCCCGTGAGCGCCATGGTCATAAAGGTACGGCCATGGAACGCACCGCCAAAGGTGATGAGTCCGGGGCGTTTGGTGTAAGCTCGCGCGATTTTGACAGCGTTTTCCACCGCTTCAGCGCCCGTCGAGAAGAACGCCGTTTTTGCTGGCCCGTCGATCGGCACGCGGGCGTTGATACGTTCCGCTAAGGCGATGTAACTCTCGTAAGGCACGATCTGATAGGCCGTATGGGTGAAGGATTGCAGCTGGTTTTCAATGGCGGCGATCACTTTGGGATGGCGATGACCGGTATTGAGCACCGCGATGCCCGCCGCGAAGTCGATCACTTCGTTGCCTTCTACATCCCACAGGGTCGCATTTTCGGCTTTGTCGGCGTAGAACCCACACATGACGCCGACTCCACGTGGCGTGGCCTGTAAACGCCGTTCATTCAATTCGTTATTTTTCACCCCATCCCCCTAAAGTTGTCAGCAAGCGATACCTACAGCGCATCTGTAAGTGTTTGCCACGGGGGAGAAATTCGCCAGAGCGGCGCAGAAAAATAAGCGGGGAGCAGAAAAGCAAAACCCCCAGATTTACATCCAGGGGTTATCGGGGACTTCGCTGGGATTACGCTTCGATAGCGGCGCGAAGTTTTTTCATGGCGTTCTTTTCAAGCTGACGTACACGTTCAGCGGAGACGCCGTAGCGGTCTGCCAGTTCCTGCAGCGTTGACTTGTTGTCTTCGTCCAGCCAACGGGCGCGGATAATCGCCTGGCTACGCTCGTCGAGACCTTCCATCGCGTGGGTCAGTTTGTTCGCGGCCTGATCTTCCCAGTTGTCCTCTTCAATGCCGTCGGCAAAGTTAGAGGTTTTATCCTGGAGATACAGAACCGGCGCCATCGGCTGGCTATCCTGCGCATCGTCGTCGGAAGACATATCAAACGTCATATCCTGCGCGGCCATACGGGATTCCATCTCGCGCACGTCTTTACTGGAAACACCCAGCTCGCGCGCCACCATTTCGACTTCTTCCTGGTTGAACCAGCCCAGACGCTGCTTGGCTTTACGCAGGTTGAAGAACAGCTTGCGCTGCGCTTTGGTGGTCGCCACTTTTACGATACGCCAGTTACGCAGAACGTATTCGTGAATTTCAGCTTTAATCCAGTGCACGGCGAAAGACACCAGTCGCACACCCACTTCTGGGTTGAAGCGACGCACAGCCTTCATGAGGCCGATGTTGCCTTCCTGAATCAAGTCCGCCTGCGGTAGGCCGTAGCCCGAATAATTACGAGCAACGTGAACAACAAAGCGCAGGTGAGACAGGATCAGCGTCTTAGCTGCTTCCAGATCGCCCTGGTAATGCAGCTTTTCAGCAAGCTCCTTTTCTTCCTCGGCCGTCAACATCGGCCAAGTGTTAGCGGCCCGGATGTAAGATTCCAGGTTACCAACAGGGGCTAAAGCTAAAGTTTGCATTTCTTTGGTCATTCATTCCTCTCAATTTAGTGTCTTCTGGCGGTGGTTTGTCCCCATCAGGCAACAAGCATGCCAAAGCATTTGAGCAGCGAGACTAACATTCACTCTTTTATCAGACCGTGATTTTATCCACAAGTTCCATGTACTGCGGTGAATAGATTACGCACAAAATGTGACATGGATTGCGGTTCGCGGGAGGAGAGTGAACAGATACTCTTTCCCTGCCGAGTGAAGTACTCATTGCAGGGAAAGATTATATCAGAAATTTTTTATTGGGGGGTAAAGTGGCGTAAATGTTGGACGGTCGCGAGCCATGCTGCGATCCAGCCGATCATCGAACAGACCAGCAGTAACAACAGGCACTCATCAAAGCCTAACCCACTGATATCAAACTTAGTTCCAAAAACTTGTGCCACTTCCGTCACCGCGGAAGAGAGCCGCATCACCAAAATTTCTGACAATATCAGTGAAAGAAATGCACCGGAAAAACCGAGCAATGCGCCGCCGTACAGGAACGGACGCAGGATAAATCCGTCCGTCGCACCAATCAGTTTTTGCACGTTAATCGTATCGCGACGGGCAAAGATACTCAGGCGCACGCTGTTACCGATGACGAGGAACACCGCCGCCACCATCAACACGCCAATCATTGCCGCCACGCGGCCAACCAGGCCGGTAAGTGATGCCAGACGCGCAAACCAGCTGTCGTCCATGCGTACTTCATCAATACCCCTCACCTGGCTGATGCGATCGCGCAAGGTGTTCAGCGATTCAGTACCCTGGAAATCTAGCTTGGGAATGACCACCGCCACAGCAGGCAACGGGTTTTCTTCAAGCATATCCAGCGCGCCACCAAAGCCAGACCAGTTGCGGAACTCACCCAGCGCTTCGTCACGCGAGAGATAGTTAACCTTCTCCACACCCTGTTCAGACTGGAGTTGTCCCACCACCTGCGCCGCGGCGTTATCGTCGAGAGCTTTATCCAGATACACCGTAATTTGCGGCGAAGGATAATATTGCGACGCGGCCTGATTAACGTTTTTGTAGACCATGTAGCAAACGCTCGGCAGCGTCAGGGAGATGGCAATCACCATCACCGTCAGGAACGTGGCCAGCGGTTTGCTTTTCAGATCCTGCAACGCGCCCTGGAAGGCGTAACGCACCTGCTCGTTAAACACGTTGGTTTTCCGCGACTGCGGTTTCGGTGACGATTTGGCACGTTTCGGCGAGTTTCGGTTGCCGTCACCACCGCCCTGCGAAGGACGGAAACGGTCAAATCGATTACCAAACTGACGAATCTGGTTTATTGCATCGCGCTTATTCACTCAGGCCTCCATGCAAATGACCGTCGCTCAGCGACAGCATGCGGTACGAACGACGCGAGATAAGGCCGATGTCGTGCGTTGCCATCAATACCGTCACGCCAACGCGGTTAAACTCCTCAAACAGACGCAAAATCCCTTCCGAGAGCGCATCGTCCAGGTTACCGGTCGGTTCGTCCGCCAGCAAAACAGCGGGTTTGTTCACAACTGCACGGGCAATACCCACGCGCTGTTGTTCACCGCCAGAGAGCTGGATCGGGAAATTTTTCGCTTTGTCTAACAGCCCCACTTTGTCCAGCGCCGCTGAAACGCGACGGCGGATATCATCAAAACTGGCACCCGCGATAATCAACGGAATGGCAACGTTATCGAAAACAGTGCGATCCATCAGCAGGTGGTGATCCTGGAAAATCATCCCGATCTGGCGACGTAAAAACGGCACCTCACGGTTTTTAAGGCGGCTAATATCATGGCCTCCAAATAAGATTTTCCCGGCGCTTGGCCGCTCGATCCCACAGATAAGCTTGAGCAGGGTACTTTTTCCCGCGCCGGAATGGCCGGTCAGGAATGCCATCTCGCCTGGCTGCAGGTGAAATGTCACTCCCTGCAACGCTTGTCTCCCACCGAGATAGGCCTTGCTGACATGTTCAAAGCGAATCATTGTTAATCCTCTCGGGCAAAAAGTGCCTCAATAAAGTCGTCCGATTTAAACGGACGCAAATCCTCGATACGTTCGCCGACACCAATGTAGCGGATTGGAATACCGAACTGATCCGCCACGGAGAAGATCACTCCCCCTTTCGCGGTGCCGTCCAGTTTAGTCAGCGTAATGCCGGTCAGCCCTACCGCCTCATGGAACAGCTTCGCCTGGCTGATAGCGTTCTGCCCGGTGCTGGCGTCCAGCGTCAGCATAATTTCATGCGGCGCGTCTTCGTCCAGCTTCTTCATCACACGGACGATTTTTTTCAGTTCTTCCATCAGGTGCGATTTATTCTGCAAACGCCCTGCGGTATCGGCAATCAACACGTCCACGTTACGCGCCTTCGCCGCCTGAATGGCATCGAAGATAACCGACGCGGAATCTGCGCCCGTATGCTGCGCAATCACCGGGATGTCGTTACGCTGGCCCCAGACCTGGAGCTGCTCAACGGCCGCCGCACGGAAGGTATCGCCCGCCGCCAGCATGACCGATTTGCCCTGCTGCTCAAACTGACGCGCCATCTTACCGATCGTGGTGGTTTTACCCACGCCATTGACGCCGACCATCAGAATAACAAACGGTGTTTTGCCTTCAATATTAAGCGGTTCGTCAACTTTTGCGAGAATTTCGCCCATCTCGTCTTTCAGCAGACCGTACAGTGCCTCGGCATCGCGAAGCTGTTTACGGCTCGCGCCTTCGGTCAGACTGGCGATGATTTTACGGGTCGTCTCTACGCCGACATCCGCGATCAGCAGTTGCTCTTCCAGCTCTTCGAACAGATCATCGTCGATCTTTTTACCGCGGAACAGACTGATAAATCCGGAACCGAGATTTTCTTTCGTCTTCAGCAAGCTGCGTTTCAGGCGGGCGAAGAAACCTTCTTTGGTGGGTTTTTCCTGCTCCTGAACGATCTCTTCGACAGGCTCGTCCGCTTCCGCGACCGGAACAACGATTTCCGCTTCTTCTGCGGCAACCGCTGCCAGCGCCTGCGCTTCGAGCTCTTCGTCAGTAATTTCAGGTTCGTTGTCGGCCTCTTCAGCCGCCTTTTGTTCGACGAACGCGTCTTCAACCGTTTCGACAGCCTCAACGGTTTCGGCTTCTGCCTGCCACTCTTCCGGTAAAATTTCTTCGGCTTTCACCTCTTCCGGCAGCGGCAACTCTTCGTGTTCAACCACAGCGCGCGGGGTTTCTTCAACCACCGGCTCAACGAGCGCCTCGACTACAGGCTCTGCAACAGCCGGTTCGGCTTCAACAGGCTGCGGTTTTTCACTTTCCTGAACCTGCTCAGTGACCTCAACAACCTCTTCGGCGAAAGCTTCAGTCTCTTCTTTGCTGTGAGTCTGTTCTTCCGCTTCGACTATCGCCGCCGTTTCAACGGGCGTTTCTGGCTGTAATTGTTCTTCAACCGCCTGTTGCTCTTCGGTTTTCTGTTCTGTTTCTTGCTCTTTTTCACCAAAGCCCAACCAGGAAAAGAAGCCACGTTTTTTTTGTTTTGCCATCTGCGACTACACCCCTTGCGGTTAATTTCTGGCGCTATATACATGGAAGCTATAAAAATGATGAAATAGTCTAACACTTTACTTAATTGACATCACCGCCTGGAATCGCAGGCCAATTGTTAGCAGAGCTTTCCAGAAATGAAGAAAACAAACCGCCCGGCCGGACAAATTCGCATTATCGGCGGCCAGTGGCGTGGCCGTAAACTGCCTGTGCCCGATAGCCCAGGTCTGCGCCCCACGACCGATCGCGTCAGAGAAACGCTGTTTAACTGGCTGGCCCCATCGATGGTAGACGCGAAATGCCTGGATTGCTTCGCCGGAAGCGGTGCGCTGGGCCTCGAAGCCCTGTCGCGTTATGCCGCCAGCGCCACGCTGCTGGAGATGGAACGTGGCGTTGCGCAGCAATTACAGCAAAACCTCGCTACGCTCAAAGCAACGAATGCCAAGGTGGTCACGACCAACACGCTTGCGTTCCTCGCGCAGCCGGGCACGCCGCACGACGTGGTGTTTATCGATCCGCCGTTCCGTAAAGGGCTACTGGAAGAGACACTCACGCTGCTGGAAAATAACGGCTGGCTGGCGGATGACGCGCTGATTTACGTCGAAAGCGAAGTCGAAAATGGATTACCGCCGGTGCCCGTGGACTGGAACTTACATCGTGAACAGGTTGCCGGGCAGGTTGCCTATCGTCTATATCACCGTGAAGTACAAGGAGAGTCTCATGCCGATCCTGATTAACGTTGGGCGTTTGCTGATGGTGGGCGTTTGGGCGTTTCTGATCCTGAATCTGGTCCATCCGTTCCCGCGCCCGCTGAACATTTTCGTCAACGTGGCGCTCATATTCACCGCGTTTATGCATGCCCTGCAGATGGTGATGCTGAAAAACGGCTTACCGAAAGACAGCCCGCCGATGACGGGTTGGCAGCAGCTGCGCGTGTTTATTTTTGGCGTGTTCGAGCTGCTGGTGTGGATGAAAATGTTTAAGGCGCAGGTTAAGAAATAAGCGGCCTGATGCCCTCACCCTCTCCCACAGGGAGAGGGAAAATAAGAACACATCCGCATTGCCAGAAACCGCACCCTAACCCTCTCCCACGGGGAGAGGGAAAATAAGAACGCATCCGCATTGCCAGAAACCGCGCCCTAACTCTCTCCCACGGGGAGAGGGAAAATAAGAACGCATCCGCATTGCCAGAAACCGCGCCATAATCCTCGTCCCTTAGAAGGTCAGGGTAAGGGGAAACTACGGCTCCGCCGTAAACCCCTCAAACCGCGATCCCTTGTAACTCAGCGTCCCTTTCTCACCCACCGTGAGCTGATGATAGTGCTTTTCATCGACGCGAAAGGTCATCTCCAGCCCGCCGCTTTGCGGCTTAAAACTCACTTCATAACGCATCGCTGTGCCAGCAGGCGTCACCTGCTGCTGGCGAGAGCGTCGGTTATCGAGCGCTTTCTCGCGTTTGTTGCTCACCACCGCGCGTTTTTGCAGAAGCGGTGCAGCGTCGTTATCGGCCCTTTCGCGGCGCTGCTGCACAAAACGAAACGAGGCGGCAATCACAATGACCACCACCACGATAATCAAAAAAATCGGCATTTTGCTCATTGTTGAATCCCATCAGATTATGCGGAAATCAGGATACCTCGCCGGATCCGGCATTGCCAAACGCCCGCCCGCGTCACTACACTGAATCAGAGAATGTTTATTCAAAAATAACAGATACAGGGAGTTAATATGCTTTGGTCATTTATCGCTGTCTGTTTTTCCGCATGGCTCTACGTCGATGCGTCGTATCGCGGTCCCGTGTGGCAGCGCTGGTTGTTTAAGCCCGTCACGCTACTGCTGCTACTTTTGCTCGCCTGGCAGGCGCCAATGTTTAACGCGGTGAGTTATCTGGTGCTGGCTGGCCTGTGCGCCTCGCTCATTGGCGATGCGTTAACGCTACTCCCGCGTCAGCGCGTGTTATACGCCGTCGGGGCGTTTTTCCTCTCACATCTGCTTTACACCATCTATTTCGCCAGCCAGATGACGCTGTCCTTCTTCTGGCCGCTGCCGCTGATTTTGCTGGTAATTGGTGCGCTGCTGGTTGCGGTTGTCTGGACGCGCCTCGAAGAGATGCGCTGGCCGGTGTGTACGTTTATCGCCATGACGCTGGTGATGGTCTGGCTTGCCGGTGAACTGTGGTTCTTCCGCCCAACCGCACCTGCGATGTCGGCTTTCTTTGGCGCCACGCTGCTATTGCTGGGGAATATCGTCTGGCTGGGCAGCCATTATCGTCGTCGTTTCCGCGCGGATAACGCCATTGCAGCGGCTTGCTACTTCGGCGGCCACTTCCTGATCGTGCGTTCGCTGTATATCTAATAACGCTTGACTCTGGAGTCGACTCCAAAGTGTATGCTGCGGTTAATGAGAAAATTATCATTACCGGAGAGTGCCATGTCGACTCCAGACACATCTAAAAAAGTGCCGCAATTTTCGGCGCTCAAACTTAGCCCCGTCCCCGCGAAAGAAGATTGCTGCAGCGCAGGTACGTGTGACACACAAAGCGCTCCAGTACTGCCCGCCAGCGGTGAACGTTACACTTGGGTCGTCAACGGAATGGACTGCGCCGCCTGCGCCCGCAAAGTGGAAAACGCGGTAAAACAGGTCGCGGGCGTCAACCACGTCCAGGTCCTGTTCGCCACGGAAAAGCTGCTGATCAGTGCAGAAAATGACGTGAGCGCCGCCGTCGAAGCGGCAGTCACCCAAGCCGGGTATTCCCTCAGAGCCGAAGATGCGCCCGCCGAAAAAGTCTCTCCGCTGCGTGATAATCTGCCGCTCATCACCCTGATAGTCATGATGGCGTTAAGCTGGGGGCTGGAGCATTTCAATCATCCGTTAGGCAATCTGGCGTTTATCGCCGCCACGCTGGTGGGGCTGTTTCCGATAGCCCGTCAGGCGCTGCGCCTGATGAAAAGCGGAAGCTGGTTTGCAATTGAAACGCTGATGAGCATCGCGGCCATCGGCGCGCTGTTTATCGGCGCGACGGCAGAAGCCGCAATGGTCCTGCTGTTGTTTCTGGTGGGTGAACGCCTTGAAGGCTGGGC
Source organism: Lelliottia sp. (assembly GCF_045627565.1). Taxonomy (NCBI): domain Bacteria; kingdom Pseudomonadati; phylum Pseudomonadota; class Gammaproteobacteria; order Enterobacterales; family Enterobacteriaceae; genus Lelliottia; species Lelliottia sp. The sequence goes on from NZ_JAZQNX010000035.1 coordinate 30,162, forward strand.
CGCGAGCCGCGCGCGTAAAGGCGTCAGCGCTTTAATGGCATTAAAACCCGAAACCGCCACGCGGGTATTCAACGGCGAGCGCCAGACCGTGGCCATCAACACGCTGCGTCCGGGCGATGTGATTGAAGTGGCTGCCGGAGGGCGTCTGCCTGCTGATGGCGCCTTAATCACCGCCACGGCGAGTTTTGATGAAAGCGCGCTGACCGGCGAATCCATTCCCGTCGAGCGCGCGACGGGCGAAAAAGTGCCTGCGGGTGCCACCAGCGTTGACCGTCTGGTGCAGCTCAGCGTGCTCTCCGAACCTGGCGAAAGCGCCATCGACCGCATTCTGAAACTCATTGAAGAAGCCGAAGAGCGCCGCGCACCCGTCGAGCGTTTTATTGACCGTTTCAGCCGAATTTACACCCCCGTGATTATGCTCATCGCCCTGCTGGTAACGATTATCCCGCCGCTGCTTTTCGCTGCCTCCTGGCAGGAGTGGATTTACAAAGGGCTGACGCTGCTGCTGATCGGTTGTCCGTGCGCACTGGTGATTTCGACGCCTGCGGCGATCACTTCCGGTCTGGCCGCTGCGGCACGCCGCGGGGCATTGATTAAAGGCGGCGCAGCGCTGGAACAGCTTAGCCAGATTCAGCTCGTCGCTTTCGATAAGACCGGCACGCTCACCGTGGGCAAACCGCAGGTCACCGGCGTTTATCCGCTTGAATCGACCGAGGACACCCTGCTGACGCTGGCCGCCGCCGTCGAACAAGGCTCCACTCACCCGCTGGCGCAGGCCATTGTGCGTGAGGCGCAGTCGCGCGGCTTAACCCTTCCGGCAGCCAGCGAGCAGCGTGCGCTGGTCGGTTCAGGAATCGAAGCCAATGTAGACGGCAAAAAAGTACTGATCACCGCCGCTGATAAATTCCCGTCGCAGGCGCTGAGCCAGCAAATTAGTGAGCTGGAACAGGCCGGGCAGACCGTCATCATTGTGGCCGTAGACGGCGTCGAAAAAGGCATTCTGGCGCTGCGCGATACGCTGCGTGACGATGCCAAAGAGGCCGTTGCTGCGCTACATCAACTGGGTATTCAGGGTGTGATCCTGACGGGGGATAATCCACGCGCCGCTGCCGCTATTGCCAATGAGCTGGGCCTTGAATTCAAAGCCGGATTATTGCCTGCCGATAAAGTGCAGGCCGTCACCGAGCTCAACGGTCGGGCACCGCTGGCGATGGTGGGCGATGGCATTAACGACGCTCCGGCGATGAAAGCCTCGACCATCGGGATCGCGATGGGTAGCGGCACCGACGTGGCGCTGGAAACCGCCGATGCCGCGCTGACTCATAACCGTCTGACCGGGCTGGCGCAGATGATCGGCCTGGCGCGCGCGACGCGTGCCAATATCCGCCAGAACATTGGCATTGCGCTGGGGCTGAAAGGGATTTTCCTTGTCACCACGCTGCTGGGCATCACCGGACTGTGGCTGGCCGTGCTGGCAGATACCGGTGCGACGGTGCTGGTGACGGCAAATGCGCTGAGGCTGTTGCGAAAGAAATAGAGCGGCCTGATGCCCACACCCCGGCCCTCCCCCACGGGGAGAGGGAGAAACACTCAAACGGCAACCGAAGTTGCCGTTTTCTTTATCTTGTGCAGTCTGAGGCCCTCTCCCACGGGGAGAGGGGGAAAAGACTCACACAGCAACCGAAGTTGCTGTTTTTTTTACCTTGTCACTGCATCCCCAGAACCCCCGGTAGCCACAATGATATCGCCGGGATATACGTCACCATCCCCAGCACCACCAGCAGCATGGCGTAAAACGGCAACATCGCGCGTATTACGGTTTCGATGCGCTGTTTACTCACTGCGCTGGCGACAAACAGCACCGAGCCAACCGGCGGCGTAATCAGTCCGATCCCCAGATTGACCATCATGATCATCCCGAAGTGCACCGGATCGATACCCAGCGAGTTGGTCACCGGCAAGAGTACTGGCGTCAAAATCAGGATCAGCGGCGCCATGTCCATCAGCGTGCCAATCAGCAGCAGCATGATGTTGAGGTACATCAGGATCACGTACTTGTTATCCGACAGCGATGTAAAGAACTCGGTGATCCGCATCGGCAGTTGCATGTAGGTCATCACCGCGCCAAACGCTGCCGCAAAGCCAATCAGGATCATCACGATCGTGACCGTTTTCACCGTGCGACACATCAGTTTCGGCAGCTCTTTCCACTTGTAATCGCGATAGATAAACATGGTGACGAAAAACGCCCACAGACAAGCGACTGCCGCCGATTCTGTCGCGGTGAATATGCCGGACAAAATTCCGCCCAGAATGATCACCACCGTCAACAACCCCCACAGCGCATCGAAGAAAATCTTCACCGCCTGCTTAAACGGGATTTTTTCACCTTTCGGGTAGCCGCGTTTGTGCGCAAAACCCAGACACAAAATCATCAGGCTAAACCCGAGCAATAACCCTGGTAGTACGCCTGCGATAAACAGCGTGGCGATCGACACCGTACCGCCCGCCGCCAGCGAGTAAATCACCGAGTTATGGCTGGGCGGAATCAAAATCGCCTGCACCGATCCGCTGGCCGTCACCGCGGCGGCGTACTCGCGCGGATACCCCTTTTTCTCCATTTCGGGGATCATCACGCTGCCGATTGACGCGGTATCCGCCACCGATGAACCGGAAATCGCGCCGAAAAACGTCGATGCGACGATATTGACCAGCGACAGTCCGCCGCGAATGAAGCCGACGAAAATGTACGCGAAATTCACCAGCCGTCGCGCAATGCCCCCTTCCGCCATGATCGCGCCCGCCAGGATAAAGAATGGGATCGCCAGCAGCGTGAATTTATTCACCCCGCTGGTAATCTGGATCATCAACGCTTCCAGCGGCAGGTCAATCCATAGCGCACCCGCAACCGCACTTAGCCCGACGGCGAAGGCCACCGGCATCCCCAGCGCCAACAAAATGGCGAGGGTGAATAACAAAATAAACGCATCCATTGTTCACCCCTTAACTGTGGTTACCGATCAACACGACCGGACGGTTTTCCTGCGAGCCAAACAGCAAACGCTCGATGACAAACAGAATCAGAATGGCCGAACCTACCGGCAACGGCAGATAGCTTTCACCCGACGTGAGGATGGGGAACTCTGCGACGGGCTGCTCCCACAGTTCGATACACAGCAGCAGGCTGTACCAGAAGATCAGTGCGGAAATCAGCAGCATCAGCAGATCCACTACCCTGGCGCACAGGTTTTTGAGCATGTCGGGCAAGCGATCGGTGAGCATATTCACGGCGATATGCGACCCGGCGCGGTACCCCACCGCCGCACCGATAAAGGTGAAAGTCACCATGCAAATAATCGCGATCGGTTCCGGCCAGGATTCCCCGCGATTGAGCACATAGCGCGAGAAAATGCCGATAGGGATAACAATCGTCATGACCAGCAGCGACACGCCCGCGACGGCCATGGCGAACAGGTACAGGCGGTCCATCCACTTCAGGTAGAGTTCGGACATACGTCCTCCACGAACACGTTTGGGTTTACTTGACGTCCGCGATGGCCTGCATCAGTTCCTTGTGCTTGTCGCCGTACTGCGCGCGCACCGGTTCTGTCGCTTTGATAAACACCGCTTTGTCGATATCGTGGAATTGCACGCCGCCCGCTTTCATTTTATCCAGCGCCTGCTGGTTGTAAGCGTCCCAGAGTTTGCGCTGTTCAAATTGCGCTTCACGGGCCAGGGTTTTGATTTTCTGCTGCTCGTCAGCGCTGAGTTTGTCCCATTTCACTTTGGAGTACAGGAGCATTTCCGGCGTGATGAAGTGACCGCTGAGGGTGTAGTTTTTGGCAACCGGCATGTAGTTATGCGCCACAAAGGTTGGCGGATTGTTTTCCGCGCCGTCGATCACCCCGGTTTGCATCCCGCTATAGACTTCGCTGACGCCCATCGCCACCGAGTTGGCCCCCATCGCTTTCAAGGTTGCCAGTGCGACCGGGCTGCCCTGCACGCGGATTTTCTTGCCCTTCAGGTCTTCTGGTTTGACGATCGGTTCTTTGGTGATCAGATTACGCGTGCCGGAGTCCATCCAGCCCAGAAACACCAGGCGCGACTTCGGGTTAGCCGTGAGTTTTTCGCCAATCTCTTTGCCGATATCACCGTCGATCACCTTGTGCATATGGTCTTCATCGCGGAACACGTAGGGCAGTGTGAACACTTCGATATCCGGCAAAATCGCCGCAACAGGTGCCATTGAGACGCGAATGATATCGATAGCGCCCATCTGCGCCTGCTCAATCATTTGCTTTTCATCGCCCAGGACACCGCCAGGGAAGACTTTGATCTCCAGCTTGCCATCGGTTTGTTGGTTGAGTTTTTCACCCATATTTTGCACGGCCACCACGTTTGGGTAGCCTTCAGGGTGAACATCAGCAGCTTTAATCGTTTGCGCTGCCGCCGTGGTGGCGAACAGCAGTGACGCGGTGGACAGGCACAAAGAGGCCAGTAACGGCTTGAGGGTCGTTTTCATCGGGTCAACTCCAGGGTAGTGAGATAAGCGTTAAAACGTTGTTTTAGTTTTACGCTTAAAAATTAGACTACGTCCTGGAAAGCGGAGGTGAAGCAACTCACAAAAGCGATAAGTTTTGAAACGATGGTTTGAAATCGTAGATTCGATCACGCGCCTTTGCGTAAAAGATAGCGATACGGCAGCGCTTCGGTCTCTTGTGCGATCAGCTCATGTTCCATAAAAGTACAGAAACCGGGGATATCGCGCGTGGTCGCCGGATCGTCGGCAATGATTAAAAGCGTTTCGCCGGTTTGCATCGTGCGCACGGTTTTACGCACCATCATAACAGGCTCCGGGCAGCGAAGGCCCTGGGCATCAAGGGTGTGGTCTGGAGTGGAAAACAGGTCGGTCATCATCGCCTCAATCATCTAAAAACGGCTGTAGTTTACGCCGCGTTTTTGGCAAAGCAAACCAGGTTAACGATTGCGTGAAAATTAGCCATTGCAATGTGTTGTCAAAGCAGTATTATGCGGCCGGTTCAGAATCTGGACCATCAGGCGTGGCTGTTGAAGCCTAAGGTGTCAGATTCAAATTGGGTTCCCTCACCCCAAACATTAATCAAAAAGGTCACAATATGACGCAGTTCTCTCAATCGCAGCGCGTAAAAGCGTTGTTCTGGCTATCGCTTTTTCATCTGCTGGTGATTACCTCCAGCAACTATCTGGTGCAGCTCCCGATCTCCATTTTTGGTTTTCATACCACCTGGGGCGCGTTCAGTTTTCCGTTTATTTTCCTCGCGACTGATTTAACCGTGCGTATTTTTGGCGCGCCGCTGGCCCGACGCATTATTTTTGCGGTGATGCTGCCTGCGCTGTTCGTGTCGTATGGGATTTCATCACTTTTTTATATGGGAAGCTGGCAAGGTTTCGAGGCGCTGTTGCACTTCAACCTGTTCGTCGCCCGTATCGCCGCCGCGAGCTTTATGGCCTACGCGCTGGGACAGATTCTTGACGTCCATGTGTTTAACCGTCTGCGTCAAAACCATCGCTGGTGGATGGCGCCAACTGCCTCCACGCTGTTCGGTAATGTGAGCGACACGCTGGCCTTCTTCTTTATTGCTTTCTGGCGCAGCCCCGATGCGTTTATGGCTCAGCACTGGATGGAAATCGCGCTGGTAGATTACGGCTTCAAAGTGCTTATCAGCATCGTATTCTTCCTGCCGATGTACGGCGTTCTGTTGAATATGCTGCTGAAAAGATTCGCAGATAAATCTGAAATCACCGCATTGCAGGCTGGTTAAACGTTCGCTTTATCAGTTGTGATAAGATGGATGAATGAGCCGTTATGGCCGTTTATCGAAAGGAAGAAGTTAATGCGCAATCTGGTTAAATATGTCGGGATTGGCCTGCTGGTTGTGGGTCTTGCGGCCTGTGATAACAGCGACACCAAAACACCTGTTCAGGGCGCGGCCGCAGAAAGTAATGCGACCGGCCAGGCGGTCGAGCTGATGGAGGGCAAACTCAGTTTCGCCCTGCCAGCAGATATGACCGATCAGAGCGGTAAGCTGGGAACGCAGGCGAACAATATGCACGTCTATTCCGATGCTACCGGACAGAAAGCCGTGATTGTGATTGTGGGCGACGACTCCAACGAAGATCTGGCCGTGCTGGCGAAGCGTCTGGAAGATCAGCAGCGTAGCCGTGACCCGCAGCTCCAGGTCGTGACCAACAAGTCTATCGAACTGAAAGGCCACACTCTGCAACAGCTGGACAGCATCATCTCCGCGAAGGGCCAGACCGCTTACTCTTCTGTGGTGCTCGGTAAAGTTGACGGCAAACTGCTGACCCTGCAGATCACGCTGCCAGCAGACGATCAGCAGAAAGCACAAACCACGGCTGAAAACATCATCAATACCATCGTCATCAAGTAACGTTTGATGAGGATTCAACGGCCTCCGGCGTTTGCGTCGGGGGCCGTTTTTTTAAGCGCCACGTCAGCAGTAATGCCGCACCCACCAGCCCCGCCGCCGCCAGATAAATCACCGGGACGCCCGCCCACGCCATGAGCAACCCTGCCAGCGGCCCGGTCACACCCAACGACATATCCATAAACACCGTATAGGTCGCCAGCGCCGATCCCTGATTTTGCTGCGGCACCGCTTTAACCGCCACCACGCCCAGCGCCGGAAAGACCAATGAAAACCCTGCCCCCGCGAGGAACACGCCAATCTTCGCTACCCACGGCTCGTCGGCGATCCCGGTCAGCAGCAGGCCGATAATCTCAACGGCGAAGCAAATCATCGCCACGTTCAGGCCGCCCAGACGGTTGATGCCGTTCGGGAACAGCAGACGCGCCCCGACAAACGCGCAGCTAAACAGTGTCAGCGCGAACGCCGCACCGTCCCAGCCTTTGGCGTCGTAGAACAGCGTGATAAAGGTGGCGATCACGCCGAAACCGGCGGAGGCCAGCGCCAGCGCCATGCCATACGGCCAGACGCGCCCGAGTACGGCGCGAAACGGCAGCGGCTTACCTTTCGTGGCTTTGACTTTCGGTCGTGGAATCGCCAGCAAAATAGCAATAAACGCGACGGCCATAATGGTCAGAGCCAGGCCGTGCAGCCCGCCCCACGCATAGCACAGCACGCCAAGCGGTGCGCCGAGCGCCATCGCGCCGTAAGTCACGATCCCGTTCCACGAAATCACGCGGCCAATGTGCGCGTTACCGACGACGCCCACGCCCCACAGCGTTGAGCCGGTTCCCGCCAGGCTTTGACCTATCCCCAGAATCACGCGGCCAAGGCACAGCAGTGCCAGACTCATTATCGGCCAGCCGCTGGTGGTGGCCGCCAGCAAATAGCTCAGGCCGCTTAGGAAACAGCCGCATAGCCCGACAACGACAATACTTTTTGGCCCAAACAGGTCAGCATATCGCCCCGACTGTGGACGGCTCAACAGCGTGGCGAAATATTGCAGGCTGATCACCAGCCCCGCCCAGAAGGCGCTGTATCCCATCACGTCGTGAACGTAGCCGGGCAAAACCGCCAGCGGCAGACCGATAGTGAGATAGCTGGCGAAATTAAACATGACAACAGAAACAATGCGCAGATTGAGGCGCAATCCGCTCAGTGCCGGTTCGGCGGCAGGTACGGGCATGACTTTCTACCTGGATTTTTGCAACAGTGTTTCACTATTACCACGTCACGCAGTGAAAATCAGCCGCGAATTTCAGATTAACAGCCTCAAGCGAAGCGCATCGCAGGCACTACACTTAACGGGCACACAACATAAGGAATCAGCATGACATCCGCTCAGCCCGATAAAACGGGTCTCCATATTCTGTTAAAACTCGCCTGTCTGGTGGTGATCCTCGCAGGGATCCACGCCGCAGCCGACATTATTGTTCAACTTTTACTGGCGCTCTTTTTCGCTATTGTTCTCAATCCTTTAGTCACCTGGTTTATCCGTCGAGGCATCAAACGGCCGGTGGCGATCACCATCGTTGTCCTGGTCATGCTGATCGTGCTGACTGCGCTGGTCGGCGTGCTGGCGGCATCGCTCAGTGAATTTTCTACGATGCTCCCCAAATACAACAAAGAGCTGACCCGCAAGGCGCTGGAATTACAGGAGATGTTGCCGTTCCTCAATCTTCACATGTCACCTGAGCGTATGTTGCAACGTATGGATTCAGAAAAAATCATGACCTTCGCCACCACGCTCATGACCGGGCTTTCTGGCGCGATGGCCAGCATTTTGCTGCTGGTGATGACGGTGGTCTTTATGCTGTTTGAGGTGCGCCATGTCCCGTACAAGCTACGCTTTGCGCTGAACAATCCGCAAATACATATTGCGGGCCTGCACCGTGCGCTGAAAGGCGTATCCAAATATCTGGCGCTGAAAACGCTACTGAGCCTGTGGACCGGCGTGATTGTGTGGCTGGGGTTGACGCTGATGGGCGTACAGTTCGCGCTGATGTGGGGCGTGCTGGCGTTTCTGCTGAACTACGTGCCCAATATCGGCGCGGTGCTTTCCGCCGTGCCGCCAATGATCCAGGCGTTTCTGTTCAATGGTATTTACGAATGTATGCTGGTCGGCGCGCTGTTCCTGGTGGTGCATATGATATTGGGCAATATTTTAGAACCACGCATGATGGGCCACCGCCTGGGCATGTCAACGATGGTCGTCTTCCTGTCATTATTAATCTGGGGATGGCTACTCGGCCCGGTCGGGATGCTGCTTTCCGTACCGCTCACCAGCGTCTGTAAAATATGGATGGAAACCACCAAAGGCGGTGGAAAACTGGCGATTCTTCTTGGACCAGGACGACCCAAAAGCCGGCTTCCGGGCTAATTACTCATTCGTAAACCTACCAACCGGGGTAGGTTTACGTTATTTCTCAGCTCTATAGAATATGTGCCGCTTTTAAAAGATATAAGCTATTGTTGGTTCTACGTAACAACCCTTCAGGCAATTACTATATATCGAGAGTTGTTTACATTGCCATCACGTTAATTAAACTCAAATTAACAATAGCAAAAATAAATTAAACCCACCGATCGTCACCATAATAATTTAAATTTACCTTAAGAATTATATTGTGTGAATGTCCCTGGCAAAAATCATTATTATTGATACGGAGTTGTTGATGAAAAAGATTGTTAAATGGTGTACTGCCTTTGCCATTATGGGCGCACTGGCTGGCTGTGCTCGTACTGCCCCTGTCGACCAGATTCACTCTACCGTGAGCACGGGTCATACGGCTGAACAGGTGAAATCAGCGATTTTGAAAGCAGGTCACCAGCGTCAGTGGATTATGTCTGAAGCAGGTCCAGGCGTCATTAAAGGCCGTTTGCAGGCACGCGATCACTCAGCGGACATCCGTATTCCTTACTCTGCGACCAGCTACTCAATCAACTACGAAAGCAGCCTGAACCTGAAAGCAAGCGATGGCAAAATCCACAAAAATTATAATCGTTGGGTGCATAACCTCGATAAAGATATCCAGCTCAACCTTTCCGCCCCGCAGTAAATTCCTCTAAAGTCGGGCCATCATTGGCCCGATAATCTATTCATCTGACCAGTCAAAGGTTACGCAATAATGTACGAAACGGACTCACTTAGCGCGCTGGATGCCATTACCGAAGCGCAACGTATCGCTTTTGCTCCAATGTTGTTTCAAACCGCGCTTTGTCTGCGTAACTCAGGCGTTCTCGCCTGGCTGGATAAAAAGGGAAAACAAGGCGCCAGCCTTGAGGAAATCGTCGAAAATAGCACTCTGAATGAGTACGGCGTTAGCGTGCTGTTGGATATGGGATTAAGCGGACGTATCGTTACCCATAAAGAGGGACAGTATTACCTGGCCAAAGTGGGTCATTTTCTCCTGCACGACACCATGACCCGCGTAAATATGGATTTCACCCAGGACGTTTGTTACCAGGGATTATTCCACCTTGCTGATTCTCTTAAAGAGGAAAAGCCCACTGGGTTAACCGTATTTGGAGAATGGCCGACCATTTATCCGGCATTATCGCAATTACCCGCTCAGGCAAAAGAGAGCTGGTTTGCTTTTGATCATTACTATTCTGACGCCGCATTTGATGCAGCTCTGCCATATATATTCGCAAGCTCGCCGACAAAATTGTACGATGTCGGCGGAAATACAGGAAAATGGGCTTTACAGTGTTGTCGATATGATGAAAATGTCGCAATTACAATCCTTGACCTCCCGCAGCAAATAGCGCTGGCACAAGAAAATATCGCAAATGCAGGTTTATCTCATCGCATTGGGTTCCATGCTGTAGATATGCTTAGCCACGCGGCGCTGCCAGGCGATGCCGATGTGTGGTGGATGAGCCAGTTCCTGGACTGTTTCTCACCCGATCAGATTGTTACCATGCTGCGTAAAGTTGCTCAGGAAATGAAGCCTGGCGCTCGCCTGTGCATTATGGAACTGTTCTGGGATGCACAGAAATTCGAAGCGGCATCCTTTAGCCTGAACGCCACATCGCTCTATTTCACCTGTATGGCGAATGGCAACAGCCGCTTCTATAGCGTAGAAAAATTTTATCACTACCTGGAGACAGCAGGTTTCCAGGTAGAGCAACGACACGACAATCTTGGGTTAGGTCATACCTTACTGATTTGTCAGAAAAACGAACACTAAATCGCTGAATGACCCTGACGATATATCGCGGACACGCGTAGATGAAATTTGCATTAAACATTATCGACTGGCAAGCACGAGCGCCAGGCCTCAGCGATGCCACACAGTGGCAGGCATGGTCGCGCGAGTCGCTGGCCATCGATCCCGCTGCGCCGCAGGCAAAACTCACTGCGTTGCCGATGATGACCGCGCGTCGCCTAAATTCTGGCAGTAAACTGGCCGTCGATTGCGGTCTGTCGATGCTGCGCAAACACACCATCGACGCGGTTGTGTATACCAGCCGCCACGGCGAGCTGGAACGCAACTACCGCATTCTGCATGCGCTGGCGACAGACCAGGCGGTATCACCGACGGATTTCGCCATGTCGGTGCACAACTCTGCTGTCGGGAATCTCACTATCGCGGCACGCCAGCCGATCGTTTCCTCTTCCCTTTCTGCCGGGCTAGACACTTTCCAGCAGGGTTTATGCGAAGTATTAAGCCTTTTGCACGCAGGCTATTCCCGCGTATTACTTGTCGATTTCGACGGCGCGCTGCCCGATTTTTATCATCCTTATTTACCGCCTCATATGCCGACATGGCCGTATGCGCTAGCGCTGGTGATTGAGGCGGGCGACATGCTGCGCTGCGAAACGCAAACCGGAAGTGATGGCGAAGAGCCACCGCTGCCGCAAAGTCTAATGTTCCTGCAACACTATCTGCGCGATGAGCCAACGTTTGTCGTTTCCGGCGAACGTTTACTATGGCAGTGGTCCCGCGGATGAAAAGTTTAACTTCCGCGATCAACCGTGCCTGGCGTCTGGTGATGACCGGATTGTGCTTTGCGCTTTTTGGCGCAGGCGGTCTGCTGCTGTCACTGGTCTGGTTCAACCTGCTGCTGGTGGTACAACGAGATCGTGCAAAACGCCGCCGTCTGGCGCGCCGCAGCATTTCACTCAGCTTCCGCTTCTTCTTAACCGTCACTCGCATGACGGGCGTGCTGGATTATCGCATCGATAATCTTGACGCGCTGCGTAGCGAACGCGGATGCCTGGTGGTGGCCAACCATCCCACGTTGATTGATTACGTTATTCTCGCTTCTGTAATGCCCGAAACCGACTGCATGGTGAAAAGCGCCCTGTTGCGTAATCCGTTCGTCAGCGGCGTGATCCGCGCGGCGGATTACCTGATCAACAGCGAGGCTGAACCACTATTAACTGCCTGCAAACAGCGGCTGGCGCAGGGCGATACGATTTTGATTTTCCCGGAAGGCACGCGCACGCGCGTTGGAGAAGCCATCACGCTTCAGCGCGGCGCGGCGAATATCGCTGTGCGTTGCGGCAGCGATCTGCGGATGGTACTGATCCACTGCTCCGAGAAAATGCTCGATAAGCAAAGCCAGTGGTATGACATACCGCCGCGCAAACCCTTTTTCACCGTGGATGTTCGTGAGCGACTCGATATTCACGATTTTTACGATGCGACAGAACAAGAACCGGCGCTGGCCGCAAGGCAGCTAAACCGGCATCTTCAGCATCGCTTAACATCAGGTCTTCAAACTTTGTCAGGAATTAATGATGCAAGCGCTTTATCTTGAAATTAAAAATCTTATTATCTCTACGCTAAATCTGGACGAACTGACCGCAGACGATATCGACGCGGATGCGGCGCTGTTTGGCGATGGTCTGGGCCTCGATTCTATCGATGCGCTGGAACTGGGTCTGGCAGTCAAAAACCAATATGGCGTAGTGCTTTCTGCGGAAAGCGAAGAGATGCGTCAGCATTTTTATTCCGTCGCCACGCTGGCATCATTTATCCATGCCCAACGCGCCTGAGAACGAATACGCTATGACAGAACAAGAAACCATTTATCAGGAAGTCTCCGGGCTGCTGACCAAACTTTTTGAAATCGCCCCGGAAGATATCTCCCCCGAAGCACGTCTGTATGAAGATCTGGAGCTGGACAGTATCGACGCCGTCGACATGATTGTTCACCTGCAAAAGAAAACAGGCAAAAAAATCAAACCTGAAACCTTCAAAGCAGTGCGTACCGTTCAGGACGTAGTGGACGCTGTAGAACAGCTTCTGCGCGAAGAGTAAGACGCCATGCGTGGCGGACGATCTTTTCCGGCGATCCCGCTGCTAACGGGGTTGATGCTGCTCGCCTGGCCGTTTCTGATCGGCTTTGGGCTGACGCATAACAGCCTGCACTGGTTGCTGCCGCTGATGGCGCTGTTGCTGGTGTGCCGCCTGCGCCAGGCGCGGAACAATGCCGGTCCGATGCGCTTTGTGGTACAGAGCGTAGCGTTGGCGGGTATCGCGCTGTGCACGGCAAGCTATCTGCTGAAAGCGCACCAGTGGCTGCTGCTTTATCCCGTGGTCGTGAATCTGGTCATGCTGGCCGTATTTGGCGGTTCGCTATGGACGTCAATGCCGCTGGTCGAACGACTGGCGCGTCTGCGTGAGCCGAATTTGCCGCCTGAAGGCGTTCGCTATACGCGCAACGTGACCCGCGTTTGGTGCATCTTTTTCATTGTTAATGGCTCCATCGCGCTATTTACCGTGGTGAAAGGCGACATGCAGCTCTGGACGCTATGGAACGGCATGATTGCTTACATCCTGATGGGTACGCTGATGGCAACCGAGTGGCTGATCCGCCAACGGGTGATGAAAAAAAGTGAAGCACAATGAATAATCCCCTTCCGCTGAGCGAGTGGCTAAACGCCCCGCGCCCGAACGATACGCCTGTCGCCTGGCTTGACGACCACATCTGGACGCTCGGACAGCTCCGGCATGACGTCTCGGCGCTGACACAGACATTGCGTCAGCAGGACGGCGAGCGCTGGGCGCTGTGCTTCGAAAATAGCTATCTCTTTATTGTCGCGCTTCTGGCGTCGCTGCACGCGGGCAAAACGCCGGTGATCCCCGGCCACAGCCGCGTATCGCTCCTCGAAGAACAACAGGCACTGTTTTGTGGGGTTTTGAGCGATCAGACGCTGAATTATCCTGGACGCCTGTTTGTGGTGAATTCCGCCCGCCGCTGCGTTGAAGGGTTTGTACCGTTGCCCCCTATCGCCACATCCAGCTTTGTCGAGCTGTTCACCTCCGGCTCAACCGGATCGCCACGGCGCATTGTGAAGCCTATTGCGAGCCTCGATCGCGAAGCCGTAATGCTGGCAACCCGTTTTGGTGAGCGCCTCAACGGCTGTCGCGTTGTCGCCTCGGTTGTGCCACAGCACTTGTATGGTTTGACGTTCCGCATCTTTTTACCGATGTCTCTCGGTCTGCCATTACACGCCGCGATGCTCTATTACGCCGAACAACTGGCCGCATTACCGCATGACCATCGCTACATTTTTATCAGCAGTCCGGCGTTTCTGAAGCGCCTCGATACGCAGCTTTCCCCGCCACCGGTGGCCATGCTGCTTTCCGCTGGCGGCATGCTGCCGTGGGATGAAGTCACCGCCACGCATCGCTGGATGAACGTCTGGCCGGACGAAATTTACGGCAGCACCGAAACGGGGGTTCTTGCCTGGCGGCATCATCAGCAAGAGTCGATACCCTGGTTGCCCTTTCCCGGCGTAGCTTTCCGCCTCGAAGGCGAAACCTGTCGCGTGACGTCACCGCTGATCCACCAGGCAGAGGGTCTGTTGCTCGACGATATTCTGCACTTCGATGACAACGGCCTGTTCAGCATTGCCGGTCGTCGTGGCCGCGTGGTGAAAATCGAAGAAAAACGCATTTCGCTAACGGAAATCGAACAGCGCCTGCTGGAGCTGGATGGCATACGTGAAGCGGCTGCACTGCCCGTTGCGCGCGGCGGCCGTCAGGGTATCGGCGTATTACTGGTGCTGAGTGACGATGCGCGTCAGCGGATACGCGAACAGGGTAACAAAGCGCAGGAATTTGCCTGGCGTCGTGCCCTGCTGCCGTGGCTCGAACCGGTCGCCGTGCCGCGTTACTGGCGCATCATTGATGAAATGCCGGTCAACAGTATGAATAAGCGTGTCTATGCGCAGTTACAGGAGTTATTTCATGAAAATCCATGAAATCGAGCGCCACCAGGCACAGCCGCACAATCTGGAAATTGTTCTGCATCTCGATCCGGCGCTGTTTTGGTTCCAGGGTCATTTCGCCGTGCAGCCGCTGCTGCCAGGTGTGGCACAGCTCGATTGGGTCATGCATTACGCCGCCACGCTGCTGGCACCAGATTACCGTTTTCACAGCATTCAGAATGTGAAGTTTCAGGCGCCGCTGTTGCCCGATAACATTGTGACGCTCACGCTGAACTGGAATGCCGAGCGGCAGATTTTGACGTTTAGCTATCAGCGCCACGACGGTCTGGAACGCCACACCGCCAGCAGCGGGAAAATCCGTTTATGTCGTTAACGTTCCGCCCCTGCGTGGTGATCCCCTGCTACAACCACGGGGCGATGATGGCAAATGTGTTATCGCGTCTTGCCCCCTTCGGCCTGCCGTGCCTGATTGTGGATGACGGCAGCGATGAAGGAACACGTCTGGAGCTGGAGCGTCTTGCCGCCGAACAACCGCAGGTCACGCTTATCCGGCTGGCCGAAAACGCCGGAAAAGGCACGGCAGTAATCCGTGGGCTGGAAGAGTCGGCTCACGCGGGCTTTACCCATGCGGTGCAGGTGGATGCCGACGGCCAACACGCGATTGAAGATATCCCGAAGTTGCTGGCGCTGGCAGAGCGCCATCCGGAGGCGCTCATTTCCGGCCAGCCGATTTATGACGATTCCATTCCACGTTCGCGCCTGTATGGCCGCTGGGTCACCCATTTCTGGGTGTGGATCGAAACATTATCGCTCCAGTTAAAAGACAGCATGTGCGGGTTCCGCGTCTATCCCGTCGCCCCTACGCTGCAACTGGCTGAGCGCGTGACGCTCGGCAAACGAATGGATTTTGATACAGAAGTGATGGTGCGGCTCTACTGGCAAGGCAATACCAGCCATTTTCTGCCGACGCGCGTGACGTATCCCCTCGACGGCCTATCGCATTTCGACGCGCTGAAAGATAACGTGCGCATCTCCCTGATGCACACCCGCTTGTTCTTCGGCATGTTGCCGCGCATTCCTGCTCTTCTGATGCGTCGGCGCCAGCAGCACTGGGCGCAGCAGCAAGAAGTGAAAGGTCTGTGGGGTATGCGGCTAATGCTGCGCGTCTGGCAACTGCCAGGACGCCGCGCGTTTGGTCTCCTGCTATGGCCCGTTATCGGCGTCTACTGGCTGACTGCACGTCCGGCACGCAATGCGTCACAGCAGTGGATTGAGCGTGTGAAGCGGGTGCTGGCACAGCGCCAATTGCCCGCGCCGCCACGCCTTAACAGCTTTTTCCACTTTATGCGTTTTGGCTATTCGATGCTGGATAAAGTCGCCAGCTGGCGCGGTGAGCTGAAACTCAATCGGGATGTGGTGTTCGCCCCCGGCGCGCGTGAAGCGCTGGACGCTGATGCGCCACAAGGAAAATTACTGCTGGCTTCGCATCTTGGCGATGTAGAAGCTTGCCGCGCCATGGCGCAGTTGGATGGCGGCAAGGTGATTAACGCGCTGGTATTTAGCGAAAACGCCCCGCGTTTTAAGCAAATCATGGAAGAGATGGCGCCTGACGCAGGCCTTAACCTGATGCCCGTCACGGATATCGGTCCGGACACAGCAATCGCCCTGAAAGAAAAACTCGATCGCGGCGAATGGGTAGCGATTGTCGGCGATCGCATCGCGGTCAAACCGCAGCGCGGCGGCGACTGGCGCGTCATCTGGAGCGAATTTATGGGCCAGCCCGCACCGTTCCCTCAGGGGCCGTTTATTCTCGCGTCGATTCTGCGCTGCCCGGTGCTGCTGATTTTCGCCCTGCGCCAGCAGGACAAACTACACATTCACTGTGAGCCGTTTGCCGACCCGCTGATTTTACCGCGCGGTGAACGCCAGCAAGCGCTGCAGCGTACCGTCGATCGCTATGCCGAACGGCTGGAGCATTACGCGCTGATGTCGCCGCTCGACTGGTTTAATTTTTTCGATTTCTGGCATCTGCCGGATGCCAAAGAGAAGGAGTAAAGGGTGCTGACCGATCCCCGTTTTACGACCGAAGTAGAACTCACCGTACCGTTTCATGACGTCGATATGATGGGCGTGGTGTGGCATGGCAACTATTTTCGCTACTTTGAGATTGCCCGCGAGGCGCTGCTGAATCAATTTAATTACGGCTATCGCCAGATGAAAGAGTCTGGCTACGTCTGGCCAGTGGTCGACACGCGCGTGAAATATCGCGACGCGGTGACCTTTGAGCAACGTATCCGCGTGCGAGCGCATATCGAAGAGTTTGAAAACCGCCTGCGCATCGCTTACCAGATATTCGACGCAGAAAGCGGAAAACGCACCACCACCGGCTACACCATTCAGGTAGCGGTTGAAGAAGCAAGCCGCGAACTGTGCTTTGTCAGTCCGGCGATTTTGTTTGAACGTATGGGAGTGACGCCATGAAATGGTTGCCATTGCTTGCCCTGCTGGTCAGTCCGCTGGTTAGCGCCGTGACGCTGGATGAACTTCAGCAGCGCTTCACTGAACAGCCCGTGGTGCGTGCGCACTTTGAACAGACGCGCACCATTAAAGATCTGCCGCAGCCGCTACGCTCGCAGGGCGACATGCTGATCGCCCGCGACAGTGGTTTACTGTGGGATCAGAAAGCGCCCTTTCCAATGACGCTGCTGCTGGATGACAAACGGATGGTGCAGGTGATCAACGGCCAGCCGCCACAAACGATTACTGCCGAAAATAATCCGCAGATGTTCCAGTTTAACCATCTGCTGCGCGCCCTGTTCCAGGCGGATCGCAAAGTGCTGGAAGAGAATTTCCGCATCGATTTTAAGGATCTCGGCGCTGGACGCTGGTCGCTGGTGTTAACACCGACGACCACGCCACTGGACAAAATTTTCGCCACCCTGAATCTGGGCGGTGCGACCTATCTGGAATCAATCCAGCTCAACGACAAGCAGGGCGATCGCACGGATATCGCACTTTCCCAACATCAACTGACGCCCGCCAGCCTGACTCATGACGAACGCCAACGCTTTGCCGCACCGTAAATCGTTGCGCCCGGCGCTACTGTGGGGCGTGCTGTGCCTGGTGATGCTGGGCGTGTTGCTGTCGCTGCTGCCTGGCGCGCGCCTTAACAGCAGCGTGCTGGCGATGCTGCCAAAACAGACGCTCGGGGCGATCCCTCCGGCGCTCAACGACGGCTTTATGCAGCGTCTCGACCGCCAGTTGGTCTGGCTAGTCAGCCCCGGGAAAGAGCCGGATCCGCGTGTGGCGCAGCAGTGGCTGACGCTGCTGCAAAAATCGGCTTCGCTGAAGGAAGTCAAAGGCCCGATGGACGCCGCCGGGCAAAAAGCCTGGGGCGAATTTTTCTGGCAGCACCGAAACGGGCTGATCGACACCGCCACCCGTGCACGTCTGCAAAACGGCGGCGAGGCACAAGCCCAGTGGATTTTGTCGCAGCTCTATTCGGCGTTTTCTGGCGTGAGCGGGAAAGAGTTGCAAAACGATCCGCTGATGCTGATGCGCGGCTCGCAGCTCGCACTTGCGCAAAACAGCCAAAAATTACGTCTGATGGATGGCTGGCTCGTGACCAAAGACGATACCGGAAACTACTGGTATCTGCTGCACGGGGAGTTGGTCGGCGAGTCGTTCGATATGCAGCAAACTCATCGACTCGTGACAACGCTTCACGGTCTTCAGGATCGGTTGAAAACGGACTATCCACAGGCACAATTGCTGTCGCGCGGTACCGTTTTTTACAGCGATTACGCCAGTCAGCAGGCCAAACAGGATATTTCCACGCTCGGTGTGGCCACCATTTTGGGCGTGATTTTACTCATCGTGCTGGTGTTTCGCTCTCTGCGCCCCCTGCTGTTGTGCCTGATTTCCATCGGCATCGGCGCGCTGGCGGGGACCGTCGCCACGCTGATGATTTTCGGTGAGCTGCACCTGATGACGCTGGTAATGAGCATGAGCATTATCGGTATTTCCGCCGATTACACGCTCTATTATCTAACCGAACGGATGGTTCACGGCGCGCAGGATTCGCCCTGGCAAAGTCTGGCAAAAGTGCGCAATGCCCTGCTGCTGGCGCTGTTAACCACCGTGGCGGCGTATCTGATTATGATGCTGGCACCCTTCCCGGGCATTCGCCAGATGGCGGTGTTTGCCGCCGTGGGGCTGAGCGCTTCATGTCTGACGGTGATTTTCTGGCATCCGTGGCTGTGTCGTGGCTTGCCGGTGCGTCCGGTTCCCGCAATGGTGCTGATGCTGCGCTGGCTGGCGGCATGGCGGCGCAATAAAAAAGTGTCTGTTGGCCTGCCGGTACTGCTGGCGCTGGTGTCCGTTATCGGCTTAGCAAATCTGCGCGTGGATGACGATATCGCTCAGTTGCAGGCGTTACCGAAAGATATTCTGGCGCAGGAAAAAACCATTACGGCCCTGACGGGACAAAGCGTCGATCAGAAATGGTTTGTGGTGCATGGCGCGTCGGCGCAGCAGACGCTGGAACGGCTCGAAGCCTTTATACCTGCACTGGCGCAATTGCAAAAAAGCGGCGACATCAAAACTTACCGCACCCTACCGCTTAACTCACTGTCGCAACAAAAAAGCGATCTGGCGCTGCTGCAAAACGCCACGCCAGCGGTGACAAACGTGCTGAAAAACGCTGGAGTGGCGAGCGTATCGCCGGATCTGAACCCAATGCCGGTGACGGTCAACGACTGGCTCGCCAGCCCGGCCAGCGAAGGCTGGCGTCTGCTGTGGCTAACGCTGCCCAATGGTGAAAGTGGCGTGCTGGTTCCGGTGGACGGCGCAAAAAACAGCGCGGCGTTAAGCAAGCTGGCAGCCAAAAACCCGGGCGTGGTATGGGTCGATCGTAAAGCCAGTTTTGATAGCCTGTTCTCGCTCTATCGCACGGTACTGACCGGCCTGCTGCTGGTTGCACTGGTGGTGATCGCCTGCGGTGCCATGCTGCGCCTCGGCTGGCGCAAAGGGCTGGTAAGCCTGGTGCCTTCCGTACTGTCGCTCGGCTGCGGCCTTGCTGCACTGGCCGCAAGTGGTCATCCGGTTAATTTGTTCTCGCTGCTGGCTCTCGTGCTGGTGTTGGGGATTGGCATCAACTACACCCTGTTCTTCAGCAATCCACGCGGTACGCCGCTAACGTCAATGCTGGCGATTACGTTGGCAATGATGACCACGCTGTTGACCCTTGGCATGCTGGTGTTCAGTGCCACCCAGGCGATCAGCAGCTTTGGTATTGTGCTGGTGAGCGGCATTTTCACCGCCTTCCTGCTGGCACCGCTGGCGATGCCGGCTAAAAAAGAGAGAAAACGATGATGACCCATTTTTGCCGTGCCGCCGCGCTGATTGCGGCGCTGCTGCTGGCTGGCTGTAGCCACTCCACGCAAAACACCGACGGTAAGCGTCCGCAGGCCTGGCTGCAGCCTGGTACCCAAGTCACGCTGCCTGCGCCTGGAATTACCCCTGCGGTGAATTCTCAGCAACTGCTGACGGGGCGTTTTAACGGCCAGACCCAGTCGCTGCTGGTGATGCTCAACGCCGACGCGCATAAAATCACGCTAGCCGGATTATCATCCGTCGGGATCCGCCTGTTCCTCGCCACCTATGACGAAAACGGCATTCGTACTGAGCAGTCGATTATCGTGCCGCAGTTGCCGCCCGCCAGCCAGGTGCTGGCCGACGTGATGCTGAGCCATTGGCCAATTAGCGCCTGGCAGCCGCAATTGCCGAAGGGCTGGACGCTCAAAGACATCGGCGATCGCCGTGAGCTACGCAATGCCAACGGTAAACTGGTGACAGAAATCGTCTATCTGCAACGCAAAGGCAAGCGCGAGCCGATCAGCATCGAACAGCACGTTTTTAACTATCACATCACCATTCAATATCTGGGTGACTAAGATGATCTACATTTCTGCCGTTGGAATGGTGAACGCACTGGGCAACTCCGCCGATGAGATTGCCGCCAACCTGACGCGCGGTGTCGCACCGGGTATGCGCAGCCGCGCGGGCTGGCTGCAAGGGCAGCAGGAGACGGTGCTGGGCGGCGTCGAGGGCGAACTTCCGCCGATTCCAGACCATTTTTCCGTCCATCGTTCGCGTAACAATCAATTGTTGCTGGCTGCACTGGCGCAAATTCAACCCACCGTGGACGATGTAATCGCTCGTTTTGGTCGCGATCGCGTGGCGGTGATTATGGGTACCAGCACGTCCGGGCTGGATGAAGGCGATGAGCATGTGCGCCTGACGACTCAGGGTGAATCTGATTCCCACTGGGCGTATCCGCAGCAGGAGTTGGGCGATCCGTCGCGTTTCCTGGCGAACTGGCTGAACCTTGAAGGTCCGGCATTTACCCTGTCCACCGCCTGTTCCTCCAGCGCCAGAGCAATGATCAGCGGGCGTCGTTTGATCGACGCCGGTCTGGTGGATGTCGCCCTTGTCGGCGGTGCTGATACGCTGAGCCGGATGCCGATCAACGGTTTTGATAGTCTGGAATCACTGTCCACCACGCTGTGTGAGCCGTTTGGACGTCACCGTCGCGGCATCACCATTGGGGAGGGTGCGGCGCTGATGGTGCTGACCCGCGAACCGCAGCCCGTGGCGCTGCTGGGCACTGGGGAATCAAGCGATGCATACCACATTTCTGCTCCGCATCCGCAGGGTGAAGGAGCGATCCGCGCGATTACCCAGGCGCTGAACGAAGCAAAAATGAAACCTGAAGATGTGGGCTATATCAACCTGCACGGTACCGCGACGCCGCTTAACGATCAGATTGAATCGCAGGTGGTGCATGACCTGTTTGGGGAAACCGTTCCGTGCAGTTCAACCAAACATCTGACCGGCCACACGCTGGGTGCAGCGGGAATCACCGAAGCGGCTCTGAGCTGGCTGATCCTGACCCGCAATTTGCCACTACCGCCACAGGATTTTAGCCGCTACACGCCTGACGATACCCTACCGCTGTGCGGCGTGCTGCATCAGCCAGCCTTACTGGAAAAGCCGGTGATTTTGTCTAACTCGTTCGCGTTTGGCGGCAATAATGCCAGCATCCTGCTGGGGAGAGTGTCATGAGTTATTTACTGCCCGTGGAGTACTTGCCCCACGATGCGCCGATGCTGCTGCTCGAATCCGTTGAAAGCGTCACTGATGAAAGTGCCGTGTGCCGCGTTGCCGTTAGCTCAAAAGGCGTTCTCGCGCCGTTTCTGAATAGCGACGGTGAACTGCCCGGCTGGTACGCGCTTGAACTGATGGCGCAAACCGTGGGCGTCTGGTCCGGTTGGCATCGCCATCAGCAGGGACAGAGCAGCATTTCATTGGGAATGGTGTTGGGCGCGCGTGAACTGGTGTGCGCTGACGGGCATTTTGC
The DNA here is from genome assembly GCF_045627565.1 of Lelliottia sp. Lineage (NCBI taxonomy): Bacteria > Pseudomonadati > Pseudomonadota > Gammaproteobacteria > Enterobacterales > Enterobacteriaceae > Lelliottia > Lelliottia sp. Next base: position 52,237 of record NZ_JAZQNX010000035.1, read on the forward strand.
AGCAGGCATTACGCTAACCATCACCGTCAAGCTGCTGATGCAGGATGAACGTTTTGGCAGCTTTGAGTGCACGATAACCGCCAATGATTGCACGCTGGCGACAGGCCGCGTGAATACCTTCCAGCCAAGCGCGGAAGAGCTGTCTTCACTTTTTAATCAGGGATCCTCCACATGAATCGTTCCGTTCTGGTCACCGGGGCCAGCAAAGGTATCGGACGCGCCATCGCCCGACAGCTCGCTGCTGATGGGTTTATCGTGGGCGTGCATTATCACCGCGACGAAGCAGGTGCGCAGGCGACGCTGGATGCAATTGTGCAAGCGGGCGGCAGCGGCCGTTTGCTCTCTTTTGACGTGGCAAACCGCGAGCAGTGCCGTGATGTGCTGGAGCAAGATATTGAAGCGCACGGGGCGTGGTATGGCGTGGTCAGCAATGCGGGCATTACCCGTGACGGCGCGTTTCCTGCGCTCAGCGAAGACGACTGGGACAGCGTGATCCACACCAATCTGGACAGTTTTTACAATGTGATTCACCCGTGCATTATGCCGATGATTGGCACGCGCAAAGGCGGGCGCATTATTACGCTGTCGTCTGTTTCTGGCGTGATGGGCAACCGGGGTCAGGTGAACTACAGCGCGGCAAAAGCCGGGATTATCGGCGCGACCAAAGCGCTGGCGATTGAACTCGCAAAACGCAAAATCACCGTTAACTGCATTGCGCCGGGGTTAATTGATACCGGGATGATCGAAATGGAAGAGGCAGCGCTGAAAGAGGCAATGTCCATTATCCCAATGAAACGTATGGGTCAGGCAGAAGAAGTGGCCGGCCTGGCAAGCTATTTGATGTCAGACATTGCGGGCTACGTGACCCGCCAGGTCATTTCCATTAATGGAGGAATGCTATGACACGTCGCGTGGTCATTACGGGCATGGGCGGCGTGACCGCCTTTGGTGAGGACTGGCAGTCGGTTTCCGCGAGACTTCTGGCCTATGAAAATGCGGTCCGCAAAATGCCAGAGTGGCAGGTCTACGATGGCTTGCATACCCTGCTGGGTGCGCCGATTGATGATTTCACCCTGCCGGAGCATTACACCCGCAAGCGCATCCGTGCGATGGGCCGCGTATCGCTGATGTCGACGCGTGCGACCGAAAAGGCACTGGAGCAGGCAGGACTTATTGGCGAAGCCGTGCTGACCAACGGCGAAACGGGTATCGCATACGGCTCGTCGACCGGGAGTACGGGTCCAGTGAGTGAATTTGCCACCATGCTCACCGAAAAGCATACCAATAACATTACTGGTACCACTTACGTGCAGATGATGCCGCACACCACGGCGGTCAACACAGGTCTGTTCTTTGGCCTGCGTGGGCGCGTGATCCCGACGTCCAGCGCCTGTACATCTGGTAGCCAGGCGATCGGTTATGCATGGGAAGCCATCCGCCACGGCTATCAGACAGTGATGGTCGCAGGCGGAGCGGAGGAACTTTGTCCGTCTGAAGCGGCGGTGTTCGATACGCTGTTTGCCACTAGCCAGCGTAATGATGCCCCTAAAACCACGCCTTCACCTTTTGATACGCAGCGTGACGGTCTGGTGATTGGCGAAGGCGCGGGCACGCTCATTCTCGAAGAGCTGGAGCATGCCAAAGCGCGCGGAGCCACGATCTACGGTGAAATTGTCGGTTTTGCTACCAACTGTGACGCTGCACATATCACTCAGCCGCAGCGTGAAACCATGCAGATTTGCATGGAAAAATCGCTGAAAATGGCCGGATTAAGCGCAAGGGATATGGGCTACATATCGGCCCACGGTACAGCGACCGATCGCGGTGATTTGGCCGAAAGCCAGGCAACGGCAGCTATCTACGGTGAGAGCGTGCCCATCTCATCATTGAAGAGTTATTTTGGTCATACGTTAGGAGCCTGCGGAGCGCTAGAAGCGTGGATGAGTCTGCAAATGATGCGTGAAGGCTGGTTCGCCCCAACGCTCAATTTAAGACAACCTGATGAGCAATGCGGCGCTTTAGATTATATTATGGGGGAAGCACGTCAGATTGACTGTGAATATCTGCAAAGCAATAATTTCGCCTTTGGCGGCATTAACACCTCCATCATCATTAAACGTTGGGCGTAACTATGTACCAGTTGGTACTGGGAAAAATTTCGACTCTTACCGCTGACCCTTTGGTATCAGCGCTTGCAGACAGGGCACCACAGGGTGCCCGTCGCGCCCGCTGGCTGGCGGGTCGTACGCTGCTTGCGCGTGCGTTGTCTCCTGCCTCGTTGCCGGAAATCGTCTTTGGCGATCAGGGGAAACCCGCGTTTGTCGATGCAAAGCCATTCTGGTTCAACCTGAGCCATAGCGGCGATGACATCGCCCTGCTGATGAGCGACGAAGGCGAAGTGGGCTGCGATATCGAAGTGATTCGACCGCGCGATAACTGGCAAGCCCTCGCCAATGCCGTGTTTAGCGTGGCGGAACATGACGAGCTGGAGCGCGAAATGCCAGAAGAAAAACTGTCGGCGTTCTGGCGCATCTGGACGCGCAAAGAGGCGATAGTGAAACAGCGCGGCGGCAGCGCCTGGCAAATTGTCAGTATCGACAGCACCTTCAAATCCGCCCTGAGCATCAGCCACTGTCAGTTTGGCGCGCTGAGTCTGGCGGTCTGCACCCCTACCCCCTTTACGCTGGACGACAACGCCGTCACGTTCCTCTGATTCCTGCGCAGACGTTCCCCTCTGCTACGCTTTATGGTCTGCACTTTTATCATCAAAAGGAACAGACCATGAAAATCGATCTTACGGGGAAAGTCGCACTCGTCACCGCTTCTACCGGCGGCATCGGATTTGCCATCGCACGCGGCCTGGCAGAAAGCGGGGCTGAAGTGATAATCAATGGCCGCAGCGTAGAGTCCGTCAATAAAGGCATTCAGCAGCTTCAGCAGGTTGTGCCTAGCGTTCAGGTTCGCGCGGCGATTGCCGATCTCAGCTCGCCTGACGGCGTCGAATCGCTGCTAAAAGTAGCGTCTAATGTCGATATTCTGGTGAACAACGCCGGGATTTACGGCCCACAGGATTTTTACGCTACCGACGACGACACCTGGAATAACTACTGGCAAACCAACGTGATGTCCGGCGTGCGGCTATCGCGGGCGTTGCTGCCTGGCATGGTTCAAAAAGGCTGGGGTCGCGTGGTGTTTATCTCTTCTGAATCGGCCTGCAATATTCCGGCGGACATGATCCACTACGGCGTGACGAAAACGGCGCAGCTCTCGCTCTCGCGTGGTCTGGCGAAATTCGTCGCCGGAAGCGGCGTCACGGTGAACAGCGTCTTGCCGGGCCCGACAATGTCAGACGGTTTTGCCGAGATGATGAAAGACGAGATGGAGAAAACCGGGAAATCACTGGAAACGCTGGCGAAAGAGTTCGTGATGGCCCATCGCCCAAGTTCGGTTATCCAGCGCGCCGCCACGGTGGAAGAAGTGGCAAACATGGTGGTTTATGTTTGCTCAACTCAGGCTTCCGCCACCTCCGGCGCGGCACTGCGCGTCGACGGGGGTGTGGTGGATGATATTATCTAATGGCTCAACCGGTGATCCGGCGAGCGGTAATAAAGTGCGAATGCCAGTAATCGTTCGCCAGCGTTGAGACCGTGACACCCTGGCTGGTGGAGGCGTGGATAAACTGGCGATTGCCGATATACACTCCAACGTGGCGGCGGTTTGGCCCGGTCTGGAAGAAAATCAGATCCCCAGCTTTAAGGCGGTATTCCGCCACCTGAACGCCTCGGTGGATCTGCTCCCCCGTAGTACGTGGCAGCGAAAGATGCGCCGCGTCGCTAAATAAATGCTGCATCAGCGCGGAGCAATCCACGCCGTGATGGCTGGTGCCGCCCCATTTGTAGTCCGTCCCTTTCCATTTTTGGTATTGCGTCAGGATCCGTCCACGAAGCGGGCTGGTTTCCTTTTGCTCCAGCGCGGTCTTGGCGGTAGACGCAGAAAGCGGATGATGTTGCGATAACATCGATGCAGGCAGTTGAAAACTCAATGCAGCAGAGGCAAAACTTAACGTGAGTATTGAAATAAGAAGTCTAAAAATCATAACGATAACTTAAATTGAGTGAATTTTTCCTTACCAGTGAGGAGACAGCGCTCCCCCGAATCACCTTTCGAGACGGCGATAATATAGACAGATCGTTTTTTGAACAAAGCCTGAGGGATCCATTATCGGACTCACTAGCAGGTCGCAAGAATGAGAAAAAAATCGGCGTGGTATAAGGACTGGAGAAGTAAAGCAGGTAAACTAATGAACAGAATGTGTATTTCAGCTAAGACGTATTTATGACCAATATGATTGCCGATGAGGCAGTGGCCAAATCCAGAGTGCTGTCCGTTTTTGATTTTGATGGAACGTTGACGCATCACGACAGTTTTATCCCTTTCCTGCGTTTTGCCTTTGGTAAACGTTATTTTGCTGGGCGTTTGGTGCGTATGGCGCTGCCAACGCTTCACTGCGTGCGTCGCAAACTGACGCGCGATGAGCTCAAGGAAGTGCTGATTAAAACGTTCCTGACGGGCGTGGATGAGCACTGGATGCGCCAGCAAGCGGAACTGTTTTGCGAGAAATACTGGAACAAACTGATGCGTCCGGCGGGGGTTCTGGCGGTTGCGGCTGAAGTGAATTCAGGTGCGGAAGTGACGATCTGTTCAGCGTCGCCCGCGCTGGTTCTTCAGCCGTGGGCCGATAAGCTCGGCATTAAGCTGATTGGCACGCAGTTGGAAGTGGCAGACGGCAAACTGACCGGGCGTATTACCGGGCACAACTGCCGCTGCGCGCAGAAGGTGGCGCGGCTTGAGCGCGTGTATGGCAATCTGAACGATTACCACCTGCGCGCCTGGGGCGACACCCGTGGAGATCATGAGTTGCTAGCCGCGGCACAAGATCCGCACTGGCGGCATTTCCATCCGCCTAAAGCGCGTCGTCGTTCGCCGATTAAAAACTAGCTGCGATCTGATGCCCTCACCCTAACCCTCTCCCACAGGGAGAGGGGAAAACTCCAACGGCAACAGAATTGCCGTTTTGTTTTTACCTTGTGCGGTCTGGTGCCCTTACCCCAGTCCTCTCCCACGGGGAGAGGGAGCAGACACTAAAAACGGCAACCTCAGTTGCCGTTTTGCATTTACCTTTCGGCTCGTTTCCCAGGGAACATCACGCTCGCGATAATTCCCAGCGCCAGTACGCCCAACACCACAAACAGGCTTGCCGTGGCGGAAATGCTATAGCCGTGATGCCAGAAGTGATCCGTCGCGTTCAGCCCCAGCTTAAAGGCCACGAAGAACAGCAGCAGAACCACTGATTTCTCCAGATGCACCAGATACTGCTTCAGCGCTTCGAGCACAAAATAGAGCGTACGCAATCCGAGAATCGCGAACATCATGGCGCTATAAATAATCAGCGGTTCACGGCTAACGGCGATAATCGCGGGCACAGAGTCGAACGCAAACATCACGTCAGACAGTTCAACCACCGCGACGCACAGCAGCAGCGGCGTGGCGTAGCGTTTCGCTTTCTTCACACGCCCAACCATCACGTCCTGGTTTTCGGGTTTCTCAAGCTCCGCATCCACCTCTTTTTGCGTCAGAAGAAATGCGTTACTGCTGATCTTCGGCCAGACAGGATAAAAGCGTTTCACCAGCCGATAGGCAAGATGATGCGAGTAATCCTCGACTTCGTCGCTCTCTTCGTTGCGTCTGAGCATCATCAGCGCCGTCCAGCCCACCACCAGCGCGAAGACCACTTCCACGTACGGCCCAAGGCTCAACAGGCTGGTGCCGATGGCGACAAAAATCCCGCGGAACACAATCGCCCCCAGAATGCCCCAGTACAGCACCCGGTGACGATATTTATCCGGCACCCCGAACCAGGCGAAAATCGCCATCATCACGAACAAGTTATCAACCGAGAGCACCTCTTCCAGCGCATAACCGGTGAGGAATAAACTCGCCACCTCTGCGCCGTGGTGAACGTACAGGAATCCCGCAAACGCCATTGCCATCATGACCCAAAAAATGGACCACATCGCCGCGCTTTTTAACGAAATAGGTTTGTCGTGACGGTGCATGAAGAGGTCGATAAACATCGCCCCCACGGCCATCACAACAAAGACAACGACGGTTTCCGTCGGGAAACCGAGATGAGCAGAAGCCATAAACAACCCTTTTTGAGGACAAAACACAAACCATGCAGACTGGGGTTAACCAGCAATTGAAAAGGACGGACTGTTGACCAGTTTCTACGCCCTCAAAGCCGCGACAGCGAAGCTCGCGCAAGCGGCCTACTTTACCTCAGAGAAGGGTGCCTTGCATCTGCCGATTAGGCACTCATCCCGCGCAATCTCTGCAACACCGCAACCAATACCGCGACCGACCAGCCAACCATTAAGGCGCCGACGAGCCCTTCAACACCGCCTATCAAACGCCAGTGTTCGGGTAGCGTGACGTCGCCGTATCCCACCGTGGCATAGCTCACCAGCGAGAAGTAAAAACTGGTATTCCAGTCTTTGAAAGCATCGACAAAATAGTAAAAACCCGCAAACAGGCTGGCTTCTATCAGATGCGCAAACAGCATGGAAATGACGATCGCGACGTTGCGAAAGACGATACGAAACACCGCGTCAACGTTCAGGTTGATGAATTTCAGAACGATAAACATCCACACGGAGTGAATGACCACCGTCAGGGTAAGCAAGATAATGATGCTAATTAGCTGCATGGGAAGCTCTGAGTGAGAGGCTAGATTGCCGCATGCTTTCAACGGGAAAGGATGCGGCGAATGGTATAGATCTTCATCAAAGCTTAGCGGAACGGCGAAAGAAAAAGTGCGCAATAATTGCGATAGGTTATTATTTTTGTGCCAGCGCCTGCGCACATGCCCATGCGCTCGCCCACGCCCACTGGAAGTTGTACCCACCCAGCCAGCCGGTCACATCCATCACTTCACCAATAAAGTACAACCCCGGCACGTTGCGGGCCTCCATGGTGCGTGAGGAGAGTTCATCGGTATCGACACCGCCGAGCGTTACTTCCGCCGTGCGATACCCTTCGGTGCCGTTTGGCTGAACGCGCCAGTTTGTCAGCGTGTCGACCAGCGCTTGCTGCTCGCGGCTATTGAGCTGCTTGAGCGTCACATCCGGAATTTGCCCCAGCAGCTGCAGGCACTCAATCAAACGCTTCGGCAGTTGCATCGCCAGCGTATTTTTCAAACTTTGATTCGGATGTTCAGCGCGTTGCTCGTTGATAAAGCTGTCCAGATCGCATTCCGGCACTAAATTCACCGTCACAAACTCACCCGGCTGCCAGTAGCTGGAAATTTGCAATACCGCCGGACCAGAGAGACCGCGATGGGTGAAGAGCAGATTTTCGCGGAAAAGCGTCCCGTCTTCCGCGGTGATGGTGGACGAAACCGACACGCCGGAGAGCGTCTGGAGCTGTTCCAGCAGCGGCTTGTGCAGCGTAAAGGGCACCAGCCCGGCGCGTGTTGGCAATACCTTCAGGCCAAACTGCTCCGCGATTTTGTAGCCAAACGGCGTGGCACCTAATCCAGGCATCGACAGACCGCCGCTGGCAATCACCAGATTATCTGCACGCACGCTGTCACCGTTCAGCTCCAGGGTATAGCCGCCGTCGTCGCGGCTCACGTTCAGGACTTCAGTGCGCAGGCGCGTGATAACGCCGCCTTTCTCGCATTCGGCCACCAGCATATCGACAATCTGCTGCGCGGAGTCGTCGCAGAATAGCTGTCCCAGCGTTTTCTCATGCCAGGCGATGCCGTGTTTTCCCACCAGTTCAATGAAATCCCACTGGGTATAACGCGCCAGGGCAGATTTGCAAAAATGTCGGTTTTGGCTCAAATACGCGGCGGGTTCAACATATAAGTTAGTAAAATTGCAGCGCCCCCCGCCAGACATCAGGATCTTGCGTCCAGGCCTCTTGCCATTATCCAGCAGCAGCACGCGACGACCCGCCTGTCCGGCCATTGCCGCACAGAACATTCCCGCCGCACCGGCGCCAATTACAACGGCATCAAACCTTTCCACATCAAAATCCTCTTGTTTTACCGGCGCGAATTGTAAAGTTTCCTATGTGGTCGCACCAGCGCAAAAATCCGATATCTCAGTCATTTACTTGAAATATAAAATATATTTCTTTACCGGACACATCCAAAGCAGAAGGTATATCAAAAAAAAGCTATATTTCACTTTGCCCGTTGCGCGTTTGTCCTGGATAATGCGCCGCGTTCATGTCCTCCAAAATGGCGTAACGTCCTATGCTACATTTGTTTGCTGGTCTGGATTTACATACCGGACTTTTATTATTGCTTGCTCTGGCATTTGTCTTGTTCTACGAAGCTATCAATGGCTTCCACGATACGGCGAACGCAGTAGCTACCGTTATCTATACTCGTGCTTTACGATCGCAAGTTGCGGTTGTGATGGCGGCTGTATTTAACTTCTTTGGTGTTCTCCTTGGTGGTCTAAGCGTAGCCTACGCCATCGTTCATATGCTGCCTACAGACCTCCTTCTGAATATGAGTTCAGCCCATGGTCTGGCGATGGTATTTTCAATGCTGCTTGCCGCAATTATCTGGAACCTCGGAACCTGGTATTTCGGTCTGCCTGCATCCAGTTCTCACACGCTGATCGGCGCGATTATCGGTATTGGGTTAACGAACGCCCTGATGACCGGTACGTCAGTCGTTGATGCGCTGAATATCCCGAAAGTTATTGGTATTTTTGGTTCGCTTATCATTTCCCCGATCGTGGGTCTGGTCGTTGCGGGTGGATTGATTTTCATCCTGCGTCGTTACTGGAGCGGAACCAAAAAACGCGCCCGTATTCACCTGACGCCAGCTGAGCGTGAAAAGAAAGACGGCAAGAAAAAGCCGCCATTCTGGACCCGTATCGCACTGATCATTTCAGCCATCGGCGTGGCCTTCTCTCATGGCGCGAACGACGGCCAGAAAGGCATTGGTCTGGTGATGCTGGTACTGATTGGTGTGGCACCAGCAGGTTTCGTGGTTAACATGAATGCGTCCGGCTACGAAATCACCCGTACCCGCGATGCCATCAATAACGTCGAAGTTTACTTCCAGCAGCATCCTGCGCTGTTGAAGAAAGCCACCGGCGTTGACCAGTTGATTCCGTCACCTGAACCGGGTGCAGCAACCGCGCCAGGCGAGTTCCATTGCCATCCGGCAAACGCGATCAACGCGCTGGAACGCGTGAAGGTTATGCTGGGTGATATCGAAAGCTATGACAAACTGTCCGTCGATCAACGGGGTCAGCTGCGTCGTATCATGCTCTGCATCTCTGATGTGACCGATAAAGTCGCGAAGTTGCCAGAAGTGAACGCAGACGATAAGCGCCTGCTGAAGAAACTGAAAGGCGATATGCTCAATACCATTGAGTACGCGCCAATCTGGATAATCATGGCGGTCGCGCTGGCGCTGGGTATCGGTACGATGATTGGCTGGCGTCGTGTTGCCACCACTATCGGTGAGAAGATCGGCAAGAAAGGCATGACGTATGCGCAAGGCATGTCCGCGCAGATGACGGCTGCCGTGTCTATCGGTCTGGCGAGTTACACCGGTATGCCGGTCTCCACCACGCACGTACTGTCTTCGTCCGTTGCGGGTACGATGATTGTTGACGGTGGCGGTCTGCAACGCAAAACCGTGACCAATATTCTGATGGCCTGGGTGTTTACCCTTCCGGCGTCAATTCTGCTGTCAGGCGGTCTGTACTGGATCTCCCTGAAGCTGATTTAACCATCAGAGTGCATAAAAAAGCGGGTCAGGAAACTGACCCGCTTTTTTTATACTCATTTTCATACTCAATGCCAGATCAGGAGCGCCACCATGCTCACCACAACCAGTCCGCACAGGGCACTGGTCAAAATGAACTGACAACGTAGACGCTCGCAACGACGGATAAATTCGTCATCATGATGATCGCGATAGCGTTGGGCGTAGATGTACCACACCAGACGCATCTGTTTGCTGGGCTGTCCATGCGACGTGAAGAATCCTCCACCATCCACATACTGATAAAGCAACGGATCGCAACCACGAAGTACCACTAATAGCGCGCGTAACGATGAGAAATAACGCGCCATATTCACTATGCAAACCACACATAACGCCCAAAACAATGCGACGGTGCTAATCATACTTCCTCCCCGGCGTCCGCCCACGAAGCAAGGCTTCTGGACAACCGCACCCCAATGCCCTGACAGACAGTTCAGTGAAAGAATGACGAAAGTCGATCGGGTTCACGTTTAATTATCCGAACGGCTCATTAAATAGTGTAGGAGATCCGCTACTTTTTTTGCCACAAGGTTAATCGTTATCAACACCAAAGCTTGAAAATTTTCGTTAACTGGGCCGTAATAAAGACAGATAGACGACGGCTTAACTCATGGGTCATCGATAACTTAAGGAAGGAGTAACACTATGGCTTACAAACACATTCTTATCGCGGTAGACCTCTCTCCTGAGAGTAAAGTGCTGGTTGATAAAGCGGTATCCATGGCACGTCCCTATAACGCGAAAGTTTCTTTGATTCACGTTGATGTGAATTACTCCGATCTCTACACCGGCCTCATCGACGTCAATCTCGGCGACATGCAGAAGCGCATTTCTGAAGAAACTCACCACGCGCTAACTGAATTATCCACAAACGCAGGATACCCTATTACCGAAACCTTGAGCGGTAGCGGCGATCTCGGCCAGGTGCTGGTTGATGCAATCAAGAAATACGATATGGATTTGGTGGTTTGCGGTCATCACCAGGATTTCTGGAGCAAACTGATGTCTTCAGCGCGTCAACTGATCAACACCGTTCACGTTGATATGCTGATTGTTCCACTGCGTGACGAAGAAGAAGAGTAATTCTATATCCCCTCACCCCATAGGGGTTAGGGAGTAAAAACAGCGTCGGTTTATTCCCTGTCCCCTTTTGGGAGAGGGTTAAGGCGTTAGACCGCACAAGGTAAAAGAAAACGGCAACGTCGGTTGCCGTTTTCTTGTTTTTTCCCTCTCCCTGTGGGAGAGGGCTGAGGTGAGGGCATCAGTCCGCACTCACCTCAGCCGTTCCCGAATAAATATCAAACCGGTGCCCTTTGGTCGTCACCGCATTCGTCGTCGCCACATCCGCCAGCGGCGGCGCGTAATCAGGACGCTTCACCACCACCCGTTTTGTGGCCAGCAATCGCGCAGGTTCCAGCAAACCATCCGCATCTAAATCTGGTCCCACCAGCGACTGAAACACGCGCATCTCTTTTTTAACCAGCGCGCTTTTCTGCTTGTGCGGGAACATCGGATCGAGATACACCACCTGCGGGCGCGGCGTGATATCCGTCAGTGCCGTCAGGCTCGACGCGTGAATCAGTTGTAAACGCTCCTGTAACCACGCGCCAATCTCTGGATCGGCATAGCCGCGCGCCAGACCATCGTCGAGCAGCGCCGCCACCACAGGATTGCGTTCCAGCATTCGAACGCGACAACCCACGGACGCCAGCACAAACGCATCGCGCCCCAGCCCTGCAGTGGCATCCACCACGTCGGGCAGATAACTCCCTTTGACACCCACCGCTTTCGCTACTGCTTCACCGCGACCGCCGCCAAACTTACGCCGATGCGCCATCGCGCCGTCAACGAAATCAACAAAGATGCCGCCGAGCCTGGGCTCATCACGCTTGCGCAGTTCAAGATGCTCCGGCGTCATCACCAGCGCCATCAAATTTTGTTCATCGTGTTCAAGCCCCCAGCGGGCCGCAAGAACAGATAAGGCGCCGTCTCCGGCGCCTGTTTCATCTACTAAGCAGATTTTCACGCTGCGATTAGCCTTTGATTCCGTAATGCTCAAGCATCGCATCCAGCTGCGGCTCGCGGCCACGGAAGCGTTTGAACAGCTCCATTGGCTCTTCAGATCCCCCGCGCGTCAGGATGTTATCCAGGAACGACTGACCGGTTTCGCGGTTGAAGATCCCTTCCTCTTCGAAGCGAGAGTAGGCATCTGCTGCCAGCACGTCTGCCCACAGGTAGCTGTAATAGCCCGCAGCGTATCCGCCAGCAAAGATATGGCTGAACGCGTGCGGGAATCGGCCCCACGTAGGACCTGGGATAAGCGCGACCTGCTTTTTAATTTCAGCCAGGGTTTCGAGGATTTTCGCCCCCTGCTCTGGGCTGAATTCAGCATGCAGACGGAAATCGAACAAGCCGAACTCCAGCTGGCGCAGGATAAACATCGCCGCCTGGTAGTTTTTCGCGGCCAGCATTTTATCCAGCAACGCTTTTGGCAGGGGTTCGCCTGTCTCAAAGTGACCGGAGATAAACGCCAGCGCGTCCGGCTCCCAGCACCAGTTTTCCATAAACTGACTTGGCAGTTCAACGGCATCCCACGGTACACCGCTGATACCCGACACGCCCGCCGCTTCAATACGCGTCAGCATATGATGCAGACCGTGACCGAATTCGTGGAACAGGGTGATCACTTCATCGTGCGTGAAAAGCGCAGGTTTACCGCTGACCGGACGGTTGAAGTTACAGGTCAGGTAAGCGACCGGTTTTTGCAGCGAGCCGTCGGCTTTACGCATCTGGCCGACGCAGTCGTCCATCCATGCGCCGCCACGTTTGTTTTCTCGCGCATACAGATCCAGATAGAAACTGCCGCGCAGTTCGTTTTTCTCGTCATACAGCTCGAAGAAACGCACTTCCGGATGCCAGACATCCACATCAGTACGTTCTTTGGCAGTGATGCCGTAAATGCGTTTTACCACTTCAAACAGGCCGTTAACGGCTTTGTTTTCTGGGAAGTACGGGCGTAGCTGTTCATCGCTGATGCTGTACAAATGCTGTTTCTGTTTTTCGCTGTAGTACGCGATGTCCCACGGTTGCAGGTCGTCAACGCCAAATTCAGCGTTCGCAAAGGCGCGCAGCTGTGCCAGCTCTTTCTCGCCCTGAGGACGCGCACGTTTTGCCAGATCGGTTAAGAACTCCAGAACCTGCTGCGGGTTTTCTGCCATTTTGGTGGCGAGAGATTTATCCGCGTAGCTGTCGAACCCCAGCAGCTGTGCCAGCTCGTGGCGCAGCGCGAGGATTTCTGCCATCACCGGGCTGTTGTCCCATTTCCCGGCATTTGGGCCCTGGTCTGACGCACGCGTGCTGTACGCGCGGTACAGCTCCTCGCGCAGCGCCTGATTGTCGCAATAGGTCATAACCGGCAGATAGCTCGGGATATCGAGCGTTAACAGGAAACCTTCCTGCTCTTTCGCTTCGGCCTGCGCTTTAGCAGCCGCCAGCGCGCTCTCCGGCATACCGGCCAGCTCGGATTCGTCGGTGATCAGCTTCGACCAGCCCATGGTGGCATCAAGCACGTTGTTGCTGTACTGATTGCCCAGCTCTGACAGGCGCGCCGCGATTTCGCCGTAGCGCGTTTGTTTCTCTTTCGGCAGGCCAATCCCGGACAGTTCAAAGTCACGCAGCGCGTTATCGACCGCTTTTTTCTGCGCGATATCCAGTTTGGCGTAATTTTCACCGTCGCGCAGATCGCGATAGGCGTTGTACAACCCTTCGTGCTGACCCACCCAGGTGCTGTATTCCGACAGCAGCGGCAGGGTTTGTTCGTAGGCTTCGCGCAGTTCCGGGCTGTTTTTTACAGAGTTCAGATGGCTGACCGGTGAAAAAAGGCGGCCCAACACGTCATCCACTTCGGCCAGCGTCTGGCACAAATTCTCCCAGGTGTACGGTCCGCCCTTCGCGACCACGCTTTCTACCGCCGTGCGGCAATCGTCCAACGCTTTGGTGACGGCTGGAACCACATGCTCTGGCTGGATTTTAGAAAATGGCGGTAACGAGAAAGGCGTCAGTAATGGATTGGTCATAAGCGCTGTCCTGTAGAAAAGATGAATGAAGCGCGCATCCGGCGCTGTGCATATTGTTTGTAGAATGGGGTTAAGTGTAGTGAATTTCAATGCCAAACGTTGCGCTTTCGCGGCGAGGGTGACTTTTCTGTATACTGTGGCGATATGCTTTTTTTTGCCTGACCGCGCACCGCGATCCGGGCCTACGTTTACTTACTGGAACACCTTTACCCATGCTCAGTTATCGCCACAGCTACCACGCGGGCAACCACGCCGATGTCCTCAAACATACCGTTCAGAGCCTGATTATCGAGTCTCTGAAAGAGAAAGATAAACCCTTTCTCTATCTGGACACCCACGCTGGCGCAGGCCGCTACCAGTTAAGCAGTCAGCACGCGGAGCGTACCGGTGAATACCTGGAAGGGATCGCTCGCATCTGGCAACAGGACGATCTGCCTGCCGAGCTGGAGCCATACATCACCGTGGTGAATCATTACAACCGCAGCGGCCAGTTGCGCTACTACCCGGGTTCCCCGCTGATTGCTCGCCAGCTGTTGCGCGAACATGACAGTCTGCAACTGACCGAACTTCACCCAAGCGATTTCCCGCTGCTGCGCTCCGAATTCCAAAAAGACGCCCGCGCACGCGTGGAAAAGGCCGACGGTTATCAGCAGCTCAAATCCAAACTGCCGCCGGTATCCCGTCGCGGTCTGGTGCTGATCGACCCGCCATACGAAATTAAAACCGATTATCAGGCGGTAGTGACCGGCATTAACGAAGGCTACAAACGCTTCGCGACCGGGACTTACGCGCTGTGGTATCCGGTGGTGTTGCGCGCGCAAATCAAACGCATGATCAAAGAGCTGGAAGCGACCGGCATCCGTAAAATTATGCAAATTGAACTGGCCGTGCGTCCTGACAGCGATCAGCGCGGCATGACCGGTTCCGGCATGATCGTGGTTAACCCGCCGTGGAAGCTCGAAGCACAAATGAACAACGTGCTGCCATGGCTGCACAAAACGCTGGTGCCAGCCGGAATTGGCCATGCGACAGTCAGCTGGATCGTGCCTGAGTAATCGCAGTCATCGGTGGAAACTATTGATTTCAGGTATACAATCGCGGCAATCAGAAATTAAGGACATGACCCATGAGCAAGCATTATGACTACATCGCCATTGGCGGCGGCAGCGGCGGTATCGCCTCGATTAACCGTGCAGCCATGTACGGCCAGAAATGTGCGCTGATTGAAGCCAAAGAGCTGGGCGGCACCTGCGTTAACGTCGGTTGTGTACCGAAAAAAGTGATGTGGCATGCTGCGCAAATCCGCGAAGCCATCCACATGTACGGCCCGGATTACGGTTTTGACACCACCATTAATCACTTCGACTGGGACAAGCTGATTGCCAGCCGTACCGCCTATATCGACCGTATTCACACCTCGTACGACAACGTGCTGGGTAAAAATAACGTCGATGTGATCAAAGGCTTTGCGCGCTTTGTCGATGCCAAAACGATCGAAGTGAATGGTGAGACGATCACCGCCGATCACATCCTGATCGCCACCGGTGGCCGTCCGAGCCACCCGAACATTCCGGGCGTGGAATTCGGTATCGACTCTGACGGTTTCTTCGAATTGCCAGCGCTGCCAAAACGCGTTGCCGTGGTTGGCGCGGGTTATATCGCCGTAGAACTGGCGGGCGTGATTAACGGTCTGGGCGCGGAAACGCATCTGTTTGTGCGTAAACATGCGCCTCTGCGCAGCTTTGATCCGCTGATCGTCGAGACGCTGGTTGAAGTGATGAACGCCGAAGGCCCAACGTTGCACACTCATGCGGTGCCAAAAGCCATCGAGAAAAACGCCGACGGCAGCCTGACGCTGTCCCTGGAGGATGGCCGTAGCCAGACCGTCGATTGCCTGATTTGGGCGATTGGACGTGAACCGGCTAACGACAACTTCAACCTGGCGGTGACCGGCGTTAAAACAAACGAGAAAGGTTATATCGACGTCGATAAATTCCAGAACACCAGCGTTCCGGGTATTTATGCGGTCGGCGATAACACCGGTGCCGTTGAGCTGACGCCTGTTGCCGTGGCGGCGGGTCGTCGTCTGTCCGAACGTTTGTTCAATAACAAGCCGGACGAGCATCTGGATTACAGCAACATTCCGACCGTGGTCTTCAGCCATCCGCCAATCGGCACCGTCGGTTTAACCGAACCACAGGCGCGCGAGCAGTATGGCGACGACCAGGTGAAAGTGTACAAATCGTCGTTCACCGCGATGTACACCGCCGTCACGTCGCATCGCCAGCCGTGCCGTATGAAGCTGGTTTGCGTGGGGCCGGAAGAGAAAATCGTCGGCATTCACGGCATTGGCTTTGGTATGGATGAGATCCTGCAAGGCTTTGCGGTAGCACTGAAAATGGGTGCGACGAAGAAAGACTTCGACAATACCGTGGCGATTCACCCAACCGCCGCAGAAGAATTTGTTACCATGCGCTAACCCCAATGCCCCTCTCCGGAGGGGCATTTTGTTTTAACATACATAAATCGTTGCAAAACGAATGCTCTGAATTTCACGCGTCCGCCATTCTGCAAAAACCATCAATAACCCACGTAAATTCAAATTATTACGTCATTTTTCTGTGCTAAGGGGATATTGTCGAAACGTGATCAACCGCACACTTCGTACCCCAGACATCGAAGCGAGTGTCTAAGCTTAGTCAATACCCAAGCAATACCCGTCTTTGTGACAATGCAAAACCGGAGGTCCTAACCACCATGTTCAACCAGAAATTACATGCTGCAGACATTATCGAGTTCGAAATCGCAGAAGAGCTGCGTTATGAGACCGATCCCTGCGAATTGAAACTGGATGAGATGATCGAGGCGGAGCCGGAACCGGAGATGATTGAGGGGCTGCCCGCATCCGATGCGCTCACCCCTGCCGATCGTTATCTGGAACTTTTTGAGCACGTACAATCGACGCGCCTGTTTGCGGACAGCAAAACGTTCCCTGACTGCGCGCCGAAGATGGATCCGTTGGATATTCTGATTCGTTACCGTAAGGTTCGGCGTCATCGCGACTTTGATTTGCAACGCTTCGTTGAGAATCACTTCTGGATGCCGGAAAACCTGACAACCGAATATGTCTCGGACCCGAGTCTGTCGCTCAAAGAACATATTGATAATCTGTGGCCGGTGCTGACGCGCGAGCCGCAGGATCACATCCCATGGTCATCGCTGCTGGCGCTGCCGCAGGCGTATATCGTGCCGGGCGGTCGATTCAGCGAAACCTACTACTGGGATTCGTATTTCACCATGCTGGGCCTGGCGGAAAGTGGGCGCAACGATCTGCTCAAGTGCATGGCGGATAACTTCGCGTGGATGATTGAGCGCTACGGCCATATCCCGAACGGCAACCGTACCTATTATCTCAGCCGCTCACAGCCGCCGGTATTTGCGCTGATGGTCGAGCTGTTTGAAGAGGACGGCGTACGCGGGGCGAAGCGTTATCTGGATCATCTGATGATGGAGTATGCGTTCTGGATGGACGGCGCTGACTCGCTGATTCCGAACCAGGCCTACCGTCACACGGTGCGCATGCCGGACGGCTCATTGCTCAACCGCTATTGGGACGACCGCGATACCCCGCGCGATGAGTCGTGGATAGAAGACGTTGAAACCGCCAAACACTCAAGTCGTCCGCCAAACGAAGTGTATCGCGATCTGCGCGCAGGCGCGGCGTCCGGCTGGGATTACTCCTCTCGCTGGCTGCGCGATGCCGGACGGCTCGCCAGCATCCGCACCACGCAATTTATCCCGATCGATTTGAACGCGTTCTTGTTCAAACTCGAAAGTGCAATAGCCAATATTTCGGCATCGAAAGGCGATAAAGAGACGTCTGAGCTATTCCGTCAGAAAGCCAATGACCGCCGTGCCGCCGTAAACCGTTTCCTGTGGGATGACGAGGGCGGCTGTTATCGAGATTACGACTGGCGTCGCGAAGAGATGGCGCTCTTTTCTGCCGCCAGCATCGTCCCGTTGTATGTGGGAATGGCAACGCATGAACAGGCCGACCGCCTGGCGGATACGATCAAAGCCCGCTTGCTCACACCGGGCGGAATTCTGGCGACCGAATACGAAACCGGCGAGCAGTGGGATAAACCGAACGGCTGGGCACCGCTGCAATGGATGGCCATCCAGGGATTCAAACAGTACGGCAATGATTCGCTGGGGGATGAGATCGCCTGGAGCTGGCTACAAACGGTGAATCACTTTTACAAAGCGCATCACAAGCTGATTGAAAAATATCACATTGCCAGCAGTACACCGCGCGAAGGGGGTGGGGGTGAATATCCATTGCAGGATGGCTTTGGCTGGACGAACGGCGTGGTTCGGCGTTTGATTGGGCTGTACGGGGAACCCTAGTTCCCCTCTGTTAAAGGTATCTATTTAGCGAATCACATCGTAAATATCCACCTGGATTGACTGCCAACGTTTGTTGATTTCATCCGGCTGCGCTTGTGCTCGCAGCGTCGCTTGCTCGACTTCACGTTTCTGGCGCTTCACGACCGCAGGCACGGTACAAAAAGCCGCCAGGAACTGTTTACGCACCGACGTGAGCGGTTCCCCATTCGACATCGCATGGCTCAGGGTGCTGATGAAACGGCGGCACGGTTTTTCCTCCACCATTTTCTGCGGATAGCGCATCAGCACTTCCAGCACCTCGTCGTTTTTAGACGCCATCGCCTGCTCGGTCCACGACAGCTTCCAGTCCATACCACTTTGCAGGAACAGCAGTGTCATACGCGTATCGTTGCGATCGATGGCGGAGCGGAGGCTGTTTTCGTCCCATGTCACGCCCATACGCGTCAGTTTTTCTCGCGGTGACGGCTTGTCACGCGTCTCTGGCAACGGGGCCTGCACCTGTGCTGTCACGGTGGCCGCCGGAGCAGAAGGCATTTCACTCACCACCAGCCACACGCCGCCCGCAATAATCGCGAGAACCATCACACCCACCGCCCCCCACAGCGTACCGGAGATCAACTGATCGCGTTGCTCTGGAGTGCGCGGCGCGCGCTGGGTCGGCTTTTCGATGCTGTCGCGCACCTCAAAGAGATCTCCCCCGATCTGCCTGTCCATTTTTTGCGCGTTTTCCCAGAAGGTGTGCAGCTCACTGGCATCGACCGCCATCAGCCCGGTCGGATTTATGCGCGTGCGCCCCTCTTCGAAAGCGCGCTGGATAGGCCGGGAGATCTGCCCATAGTAATTATCCAGCATCAGGAGTTGCGCGGAGGTTAAGGTTTGCTGAACGGTCAGGGCATTACGGATCTGGCGAATATCATCCAGGAAAATCTGCAGCGTTTTACGCGGCTCAACCAGCAGGGTGAGGTTGGTGCCATCGTTAAACAGACGCGAGTAATAGCGGCTGAACTCTTTTTTATCGACCAGCATCTGCGCCATTTCGCTGAACATCATGCCGCTAAGGACATCGTTACGCTCACCGAGTTTCAGCCAGCGTCTGACGCGGTCGGCATTAAATAAAGTTTTTAAATGGTTATTCAGCCGAACCTGATCGGGCCACGCCTGCATAATTAACGATCTGATGATCAGCTCAATGGCACGCACCTGCTTATGCGCCTGCAATTGCTGAGACTCATTTCCCGGCGCGAGGTCCGTGTTGTAGCTCAGCAGCGGCTGCTGCAAACGCAGATGTTCCAGCGAAGTGACAAAACGCACAGCAGCGATCAGCTGATTTTCACTCACATCCTGGCCGCTTTCATACTGCGGCACGCGCTGCTGTAATAGCCGCAATTGCAGAGTGAAATCGGACATTTCGGCATCATTGAGATTCAGGCGCTTCGCCACTGGTCCCCATCCGCCCAGAGCCAGGCGGGCCGTGTCGAGTTGTTCCAGGAACCAGCGGGGATCTTTCCCTTCAGAGACGCGTAGATCAAGTAACAGCAAGATCTCCACGGAGGCGAGCCGAATGATGCCGATGCATTGTTCAAATTGCCCACGAATGTGATGTGATGTGCTTGATGTCATCATTTACCTTAAGTACAGCAAAAAGGAGAAGTCGGCCGCAAAGGGCTAATTTTTTTTAATTTATATGCCGTTAAACATAACCGAGAATATGGAGAAATAAAGTGACAATCCTATAATCATTGAAAATTGTTATAGGAGAAAGTGCATGCCGGTGATAACAACGCCCCGCCTGATTTGCTCACCTGTCGAGGAGCAAGACTGGCCGTTTTATCTGTCGCTCCAGCAGGATCCCGATGTGATGAAATTTGTTGCAAATCAGCGACCAATTGCGGTGATCCGCGCGGCATTTGAACCGCGTCTTCAACACTGGACGCCTGGCAGCGATCACTGGCTGTGTTTAGTTGTGCGTGACGCCGCCAGCCAAAAACCGCTGGGAGCGACTGGATACATTCATAGAGAAAATGATTGCGCAGAAGTCGGGTTCTTATTCGCGCCGGAAGCTCAGGGTCAAGGCTATGGATATGAGTCGTTACGCGCGCTGTGTGATTTTGCGTTTGAGCAGGGCGGGATCCGTCGTCTGACCGCAACGGTCACGGCAGGCAACATCGCCTCCCGGCGCCTGCTGGAAAAAGCAGGCTTTGTACTGGAAGGCGAGCTGCGAGAAAGCTTCTGGCTGTCTGGGGGCTGGCATAATGACTGGGTATTTGGCTTGCTCAAGCACGAGCATGTGGCTCAAACGCGCTGAGGATTACAGGAACATCCCCCCTGACACCTCAATGCGCTGCGCATTCATCCAGCCCAACTCATCGCTCAGTAATGCCGCGATCGCGTCACCAATATCATCCGGCAGACCGACGCGGCCCAGCGCCGTTTGCGAAGCAATCATCTGATTCAGCTGCTCGTTGTCCCGCACGCGACCGCCGCCAAAATCAGTTTCGATAGCGCCTGGAGCGATGATATTGACTGATATGCCGCGTGCGCCCAGCTCTTTTGCCTGGTAGCGCGTGAGCACTTCCATTGCGCCTTTCATCGCCGCATAGGCACTGGAACCCGGCTGGGCAAAACGCGCCAACCCGCTCGAGACGTTCAAAATGCGCCCACCGTCTTTAATAACAGGCAACAGACCCTGCGTCAGGAAGAAAGGTCCTTTAAAATGGATATTCATCGCGTCATCAAATTGCGCTTCCGTGGTCTCTGCGTACGGGGCGTATAAACCCGTTCCAGCATTGTTCAATAAATAATCGAACGAATCACGCTGCCAGACATGTTTTAACTGTGAGCGCACCTCGCTCACAAAACGCTCAAAGCTCGCGACGTCACCCACATTGAGCGGCAAAGCCACGGCCTTCACGCCTTTCTCTTCAATCTGATGGGCCACATCACGCGCTTCTTTCTGGCTGCTGTGGTAAGTCAGGATGATTCCCGTCCCCTTTGCTGCCAGCTTCAACGCCGCGTTTTTACCCAGTCCGCGACTCCCACCCGTCACTAATGCAATACGTTCACTCATGGAAAACCTCGTTTCGGCTGTTATGGAGATTGAGTAAGAGCTTATTAGGTGATAGAAAATCAATAAAGATGGCAATAAACGCTTCACTGTTTCAATGACAACAATAATGAGCGCAGCCTATGGATAAAATTCACGCAATGCAGCTCTTTATCCGCGTGGCGGAACTGGAGAGTTTTTCTCGCGCCGCGGACACGTTAGGTCTTCCTAAAGGTAGCGTATCGCGCCAGATTCAGGCGCTGGAAAACCTGCTGGGCACCCAGCTTTTACACCGCACCACGCGCCGCGTCAGCCTTACGCAAGACGGCATGGTCTATTACGAGCGGGCAAAAGATCTGCTCGCCAACCTCGACGAACTGGATGGGCTTTTCCAGAGCGACCCCACCAGCATCAGCGGACGATTGCGCGTCGATATGCCGGTTGCCGTTGCACGAAATTTAGTCATCCCGAAACTGCCCACCTTTTTACAGCAATATCCCGGCATTGAGCTGGAACTGAGCAGCAGCGATCGGCTGGTGGATGTGATTCGTGAAGGGTTCGACTGCGTGGTCCGCGTTGGCACGCTCAAGGATTCTGGCTTAATCGCGCGCACGCTGGGCAAATTGTCGATTATTAACTGCGCCAGCCCCGATTATCTGGCGCGTTTTGGCTATCCGGAAAATCTGGACGATCTCGCGTCTCACGCCGTCATTCATTACGCCGTTAATCTGGGCACGCGCCCGCAGGGTTTTGAATTTTTTAACGGTGATACAACGCTGTGGGTAAAAACCGGAGGCATTTTAACGGTCAACAGCACCGAGACGTATCACGCGGCGTGCCTGGCCGGTCTGGGGATTATTCAGGTGCCGCGCGTCGGCGTGCGCGAGGCGCTGCGGGCGAAAAAAATGGTGGAGATCCTGCCGCAATATCGCGCCGAACCGATGCCCGTATCACTGATTTATCCCCATCGCCGCAACCTCTCCCGGCGTGTTCACCTGTTCATGGAGTGGCTCACCGGCATAATGAAAGCCTACGTTGACTAGTCGCAAGCTATAATTCACTAACCTCCAGTCAAACGAATAAGGAAAATACGCGTGACGCCGGAAAACAACCAGCAACGACCGACTCAGGAACTGGAATACGATCCCATTAAAAAAATGGAAACGGAGCCAGAAAAAAAGCCCTCTCCAGGTAAAGCGAATAAGGCACTGGAAACGGTGACCGACACGGCGCAGAAAATTCAGCGCCGCCCGATGATTGCGCACCTGATACGCGCCACCGAGCGCTTTAACGATCGCATGGGCAACCAGTTTGGTGCGGCGATCACCTATTTCTCTTTCTTATCCATGATCCCGATTATGATGGTGTCGTTTGCAGCGGCCGGTTTTATCCTCGCCTCGCATCCCACGCTGTTACAGGACATCTTCAATAAAATTCTGGTCAACGTCAGCGACCCCACGCTCGCCGCCACCCTCAAAAACACCATCAGCACAGCGGTACAGCAACGTACTACCGTCGGAATTGTCGGGCTGCTGATTGCGCTCTATTCAGGCATTAACTGGATGGGAAACCTGCGTGAAGCCATCCGCGCGCAGTCGCGTGATGTATGGGAGCGCACGCCGCAAGACGAAGAAAAAATCTGGATTAAATATCTCCGCGATTTCGTCTCGCTGATTGGCCTGCTGATTGCGTTGATCGTGACGCTGTCGATTACTTCCGTCGCCGGGTCAGCGCAACAGATGATTATCTCCGCGCTGTATCTCGATTACATTGAGTGGCTCAAACCGGCCTGGCGGGTCATCGGCCTGGCCATTTCTATTTTTGCCAACTATCTGCTTTTCTTCTGGATCTTCTGGCGACTCCCGCGCCACCGCCCGCGCAAAAAAGCGTTGATTCGGGGGACGTTTATCGCGGCGATTGGTTTTGAAGTGATCAAAATCGTCATGACCTACACCCTTCCGACGCTGGTGAAATCGCCGTCTGGTGCAGCGTTTGGCTCGGTGTTAGGCCTGATGGCGTTCTTCTACTTCTTTGCCCGTCTGACGCTCTTCTGCGCCGCGTGGATCGCCACCGCGCAGTACAAAGACGACCCAAGAATGCCGGGTAAAACGCACCGGTAAATCCGCTATCGGGCTGAATAAGCATGCATAATTTCAGCCCGATTCGGCATTTCAGCATATAAATCCAGCCTGTAACTTTTATTTAACCAAAAACCAGTTTTATCCTCTGATATATAAAAACTGTGAAGCATTTCATAGAAGATATTTCGCTGGCCTGAATATTATCCGCTTTTTGCTGCTTTTATCACCACCTCACCACTTTGTTACAGATTGAAATGTCGCTTTTGCTATGCGTAATATGGCCGTTCGTTCGCCAAAAAATAAGAAAATTTTATGCAAGCCACAGCCACTACAATCGATTCCGAACCGGAAAGCACACCGGTCAACTCGCGTAATAAAGTCGTCGTTGCCTCACTGATTGGCACCGCCATCGAATTCTTCGATTTCTACATTTACGCCACCGCTGCGGTCATCGTCTTTCCGCATATTTTCTTCCCGCAGGGCGATCCTACGGCTGCAACGCTGCAATCGCTGGCAACGTTCGCCATCGCCTTTATCGCGCGCCCGATTGGTTCGGCAGTCTTCGGCCACTTTGGCGATCGCGTTGGCCGCAAAGTCACCCTGGTGGCTTCGTTGCTGACCATGGGGATTTCCACCGTGGCGATTGGCTTGCTGCCAACCTACGAAACGATCGGCATTTTAGCCCCGATTCTGCTGGCGCTGGCGCGCTTTGGTCAGGGTTTGGGACTGGGCGGTGAGTGGGGTGGCGCCGCATTACTGGCGACTGAAAATGCCCCGCCGCGTAAACGCGCGCTGTACGGCTCGTTCCCGCAGTTAGGCGCACCGATTGGCTTCTTCTTCGCTAACGGCACGTTCCTGCTGCTGTCGTGGCTGCTGACCGACGAGCAGTTCATGAGCTGGGGCTGGCGTATTCCGTTTATCTTCTCTGCTGTGCTGGTATTGATTGGCCTGTACGTGCGCGTTTCTCTGCACGAAACGCCAGTTTTCGCCAAAGTCGCAGCGGCGAAAAAACAAGTCAAAATCCCGCTGGGAACGCTGCTGACCAAACACGTCCGCGTAACGGTGCTGGGCACGTTCATCATGCTGGCGACCTACACGCTGTTTTACATCATGACCGTGTATTCCATGACCTTCAGCACCGCTGCTGCGCCGGTTGGGCTGGGCCTGCCGCGTAATGAAGTGCTTTGGATGCTGATGATGGCGGTGATTGGCTTTGGCGTGATGGTGCCAATTGCGGGCCTGCTGGCGGATAAATTTGGCCGTCGCTCCAGCATGATCGTGATTACTACGCTTATCATTCTGTTCGCGCTGTTCGTCTTCCCGCCGCTGTTGGGTTCCGGCAGCCCGGCGCTGGTGATGGCATATCTGCTGATTGGTTTGAGCCTGATGGGGCTAACGTTTGGCCCGATGGGCGCGCTGCTCCCGGAGTTGTTCCCAACGGAAGTGCGCTACACCGGCGCGTCGTTCTCCTATAACGTTTCATCGATTTTGGGTGCGTCCGTTGCGCCGTACATCGCCACCTGGTTACAGGCAAATTACGGCCTGTTCTATGTGGGCGTGTATCTGGCATCGATGGCCGCGCTGACGCTGATTGCCTTGCTGTTAACGCACGAGACGCGCGATCAGTCGTTGTGATTTCGTGATGATTTGCATAATAGGCCCTCTCCCCTCTCCCTAAATTGAGAGGGGGAAATCGCGCAAATCCTCACGCTGAGGAGATCACGCCCTCCAGCCCCCCAATGTTATTTCTTCATCTGCGACAGAATATTGCGGCACTGATTCGCGTCACCCTCTGATGGCGAAATCAGCGCCAGCAGCGCGGCCGCAGGCGTCACTAATGTTGCAAGCGCCGCAGCCACCGCACCGCGCGCAATCAGCGGACCGGGTTTGACACCGGCTTGCGGATTTTTAAACGAACCACGCACGTAGAGAGGGGAACGCAGCGTAATGATGCGGAAACCCTTACTCTCCGGATTAATCGTCAAATCCAGCTGTTCCGAAGCCATGCTCGCAGTGCCCGTCACGTTAATCACCGCGTTTTCCGTATCGAAGGCAAAAATCTGCGGACGCGCGACACCGTTGACCAGATCCAGATTTGCCGCCGCACAGTTCACGCGCACTTCGTCATCACCAAAAATCTGCCCAATGATGAAGTTACCGACATTCAGCCCCAGAATCTCCATCAGGTTACGGCTGATCAGACCGTCATTCATCAGCAGTTTAAGATTCCCGTTACTGCTGCCCAGTAGCGCAGCAATCGAGTTGCCCACGCCACGGATTTCCGCATCGCCGTTCATCTCACCGAGGGTTTTCTGCATCAGCTCAACGTTTGGCATCAGCTCTTTCAGCTTCAGCCTGCGCGCCTGAATATCCGCCCGCCCCTGCATCGGTTTTTTGTCGCCGTCGAGATGAATATTTGACGAGATGGTGCCTCCCGCCAGACCGAATTTCAGCGGCTGCAGGTGTAAGTCTGAATTTTTCAGGATGATGTGCGTTGAGAGGTCGCTGATAGGTAACGTGCTGCCGTGCTCGATTTTGCGCCCTTTGAAGCGCACATCGGCGTCCATCACATCCCATTTGTCGGTTTCAAAGCGATCGTAGGGCAGCACTTTGTCCGCCGGCTGAATATCTTTCTCACCCTTTTTCTGCTCGGCGCTTTTTGCCTTCTGCGCACCTTTCCCGGAATCGACGCCGATCAGCGGGCCGAGATCGGCCAGCCGCAGCTGTCGGGATTCGAGATCGCCTTCCAGTTTTGGGCGCGGTTTTCCAGTCGTATAAGTGAGCGAGCCGCGAATGTCGCTATCGCCGATGCGCCCGTTAAAATTGCGATAATCAAACACCGAGGATTTTTCGGTATCGATTTTTGCCACCAGACGCCCGTCCGTCTCAAACGGTGGGGTATCGGGGAGCAGCACACCCGTTAAATCATAAAGTTCACCCAGCGAATCGCCGGAGAATTTAAGCTGCACATCGACGCCGCCCATTTTCATCGGGTCGTTGACCGTACCAACAAACGCCACGCGGGAGTTGCCGGAGCGGAAATCCGCCTGCACCGGGAACGGTGTGCCTTCGCTGCGTAGCGCCAGCACGCCGCCAATTTTACCTGAGCCGGTTAACGGCTGGCCGTTGTAGCGCCCTGTTGCTTTCAGACCAAAAACGTAATCGCCCACTTTTTGGGTATCGTCTTTGCCTTTGCTACCGGTGACTTCGCTGAACGGCAGCGGTTTGCCCAGCGGATCGACAAAGATCTCCACATCCGCTTTGCTGACTTTGTCATCAATCGCGATCCGACCGCGATCGAACAGAATATTATCCAGACGGAATGACCAGGCCGATGGCGGTGCGTTGGGATCTTTTTCATCGCTGCTGGCCAGATTAAACGTCCAGTTGTCGTTTTTCTCGGACAGACGAATCAGCCGCGCATCAGGCTGTTGCAGTTTGATCCATGGCAGATAAACCGTTTTCGTCAGCAGCGCTAATGGCGCAAGCGTGGCTTCTACGCGTGGCAGATGAACCATGGTGACTTCAGGAATGTCCGGCGGGTTGCCGAGAATAATATCGTTGGCGTGTACGTGCGGCCAGGGAACCCAGCTGCGCCAGCCGGTTTCGTCTTTCTGACGCTCCCACACCACGCCAAGATCGCCGCGAATGGCGAAGGGTCGGTTAAGTTCGGTTGAGACTTTCTGGTTGATGGTCGGCTTGAGACGATTCCAGTCGAACGTCGCAATAATGATGATTGCTACCACAATCAACAACAAGAAAATCCCTGCCACCCAGGTGACGATCCTGGTCGTTTTTGTCATCACTGTCCCCTTTCATTGTGACTTTACCTCTCATGAATATAGTTCAGGCAAAGCGAAATGGGGATTTGCTGCTTCCGGGAATAGCGCGTTTTACTGACGCGCTATTGTGGGAAACAGCAAGTTTTACAGGGTGATAATCACGTTTTCGAGGGTATCCATGGGTACGGGGCGAGACAGGTAATAGCCCTGAGCCGCTGCCGCTGGCGAATTCTGCACATCGCGCCACTCTTCGAGCGTTTCTACGCCTTCGACAATCACGCCCTGGCAATAGCGGTTCATCAGTTGCAGTAGCAAAGTGAAGAGGTTTCGGCCTTCCGGGGTTTGGCGCAGCATGATGAACAGGTCGCGTGCGACTTTGATGTAGTCGTAACGGACTTCGCTCAGCGCCGAGAAGTTCGCCATGCCCGTGCCGAAGTCATCCAGCCACAGCGGGCCAAATTCGCACATCGAAGCAAACGAAGAGTCCTGCGGCAACTGCACATGTTCAACCAGTTCAAAGCGCATCCATGGCAGCGAAGCGACGAGTTTTTGCAGCCCAGGATTCTGTCGCAAGGCGATAAGCGTTGGGCCATCCACGTTGACCGAAGCCAGGATGTCATTGCGCATGAAAAAGGCTTCTTTCGTCGCCAGCATTTCCAGCTGCTCTTCCAGAACATCAAGACGCTGGCGCACGCTGACCTCCGCAAAATAGCGGTCAGGGGCGATGCGTTGCGTGGGATCGGATGGATGCGTTACAACGGTTAAAATCTCAACTGCCATGAGTCTGCCGTTAATACGGTAGATAGGCTGATAAGTATAAGCACGCTCACATTGCAGCCAATAGCGATGCTCCTGCAAGCTTTCGATACTAGCTTCTGGAGTGGTGCATAGCCGCTGGATAACCTGCTCTGACTTCATTTCAGATGTCCTGTTGAAAAGAGATGACCTGTCTGGACTCGTCAAAGAGTTATCGGCTTATGGGGTGAGAACTTTATGTTCAATTGGCCGGGAAAATGAAATTAAGATGACAGAAACTTTCCGGAACACGCGCTGGCTCAAAAAAAATTATGGAACGACGTTTTAATATAGTTGACCATAAATTCCTCACAGCGCACACTCACTTTAATTTATCTGTTCAGGTTCACGACTATGTCTAAAAAAATTGCCGTGATTGGCGAATGCATGATTGAGTTGTCACAGAAAGGCGCAGAAGTTAGCCGCGGCTTTGGTGGCGACACGTTGAATACTTCGGTTTACATTGCACGCCAGGTCGCTCCTGAAGCGCTGGCCGTCAATTACGTCACTGCGCTGGGTACCGACAGCTTTAGCCAGCAGATGCTGGAAGCCTGGCAGAGTGAAAACGTGCAAACCTCGCTGATTCAGCGTATGGAAAACCGTCTGCCAGGGCTGTATTACATCGAAACCGACAGCACTGGCGAACGTACTTTCTATTACTGGCGCAACGAAGCTGCCGCCAAATTCTGGCTGGAGAGCGAAGATTCTGCAGCCATTTGTGAAGAACTGGCGACGTTTGATTATCTCTATCTGAGCGGCATTAGCCTGGCCATTTTAAGCCCGTCCAGCCGTGAAAAATTACTGTCCCTGATGCACGAGTGCCGTGCAAATGGTGGCAAAGTGATTTTCGATAACAACTACCGTCCACGTTTGTGGGCCAGCCGCGAAGAGACGCAGCAGGTTTATTCGCAGATGCTGCAATGCACCGATATCGCGTTTTTAACCCTCGATGACGAAGATGCGTTATGGGGCGAAAAGCCGGTTGAAGAGGTGATTGCGCGTACGCATGCGACGGGGGTTTCTGAAGTTGTGATTAAGCGCGGCGCGGATTCTTGTCTGGTGTCGGTAGCGGGTGAAGCCGTGATTGACGTCCCGGCGGTGAAATTAGCCAAAGACAAAGTGGTCGATACCACGGCGGCAGGCGATTCATTCAGCGCGGGCTATCTGGCCGTGCGTTTGACGGGCGGAACGCCTGAAGACGCCGCCAAACGCGGCCATCTGACGGCAAGCACCGTGATTCAGTATCGCGGGGCGATTATTCCCCGCGATGCGATGCCTGAGTAAACGTAGCAAACAACTGTCTTAGCCGGGAAGGCTATGGGGCAATCTGCTGATGCGATTGCCCCGTCTTTCCCGTTGCCTGCTCAATCTGCGCTAAACGCCCTTCATCAGTTCGCGGTCTGGTCTCAAGACCAGCGCGGCGCTTTGAGATCTCCTGCAAACATCCACATCAGCTCACACAGCAGCGCTTTCAGCGTTTTTTCCGTTTCCGGCAGTAGCGATTATCCGCAGAGCACCAGCGTCAGCGACTGGCAGTAATCGCACAGGGCTTCGGCATCCGGCTCAAAATACGGAGCCGTTTCGGGCAGCGTATCGACGGTAAAACGCCCGATCAGGTGCGGCGGGATCGGCTCGCTAAGCGTCGGGCGTAGCAGCGCGAGACAAGCGCCGATGCGGCCAAGCAGCGCCATTTTCTCGACAGGTTCATGGCATTCCATCAGCGTTTCGGCAAAGCGATCGCAGCAGTCGGCGAGATCGGTGAAATCGGTCGCGGCGCTGAAGGGGACAGTGAATAAGTCATGCTCGGGAGTAAAGATTGATGTCATAGAGAAAACTCCAGTGAGAGATTTTAATGACCGCCAGAGAGAGGCTAATCTCACGGGTGGCGGATCCGAGCGGGGTTAGCCTTACCGGCCTCACTGACACCGGCGCGTCTTTCGACGCCCCCGCCCGGCCCGCCATATTAGCGTAGCCGTGCGAACGACACAAAATAGCGGTGTCGTCAGTGAAGGTTTCAGGAGGCTAATCCCGACACCTGTTATTGCAGGTGCGTAAAAATAATACGGTGAGAACGTTATTTTTTAAAATGGTTATTACTGGAAGGAGTATCTAATTTTCGAATGTAATTGCATGGTGTCGAATTCCATTAATTAGTTAAAGCAATGCGTTGATTTAATTTATTCGTGAAAATTATTGTTCAATAAATAACTCGGAAAATATCGTTTCTTTCATCTATTTTCTGGTTGTAGGATGAGTGCTCAATACCAACAAGGATGAGAGGGTTATTGAATGCCCGTTAACGAAAATATTGATCCAACATCAGGAACCCGGATAAAGCCCGATGGATTGAGACTCCTTACTACAGGAGAAATCGCTCTTGCTAAAACACTGTTCGGGGGAAGTCTCATTTACAGTAAAATATGGGTACACCGAGAAAGCTATCTCCCCTTTAACCTACAGCCTATCGATGTTGCGATGACGCCCAACGGTGAACTGTGGTTTAGAGAAGAAACCTATTCACACGATTTCTCTTTAGAGCTCGTAGGAAAAAAACACAGATTTATGCATGAGATGGTTCACGCCTGGCAAGCACAAAAGGGTATGTTTGTCAGAACACGGGGCTTATTTTCTCGTTTCGCTGATTACAGTTACAGCTTAGATAAAGCAGATTTTCTGCATTATGGATTAGAACAACAAGCATCCATTGCTAGTGATTACTGGCTATTACTTAATAATAATTTAACAGATTATTGTGATCTACATGTATATCGTGATTATAATTCTAGTGAATCTGTTTACTCTTTGATTCAAAAATATAAAGCCGTGTTAAAAGGATTTCCTGGATGAAAAAACTCGTTATGATTCCTCTAATATTCCTGCTGTCTGGTTGTCCAGGAGGGATGCCTGCTCCTGAAAACAGATACACTTACATCAGTAATGAAAGACTTTGTTTCAGCGTAGATAAAAAAGACGTTTTGAATTACTACCGTATAGAATCTGATCAGGAGAAAGGATATACAACAATAAAACATGATACAAATCTAAAACTCTCTTATCCTGATGACTGCATTAACATAAAATGGAAATATGGTTATAGCTATGCTGTTTCATACGGTTTAAATGGTAAAAATTATATTCATGAGTTCTTTATTAATAACAACGGACAACTAAGGGAATTGAGGTAATAAGAATGTCACTGCCCGCCTATTTATTTTTATACGATGAAAACGGAATGCAAGTCACCGGGGATTGTATGGCGCCAGGCCGAGAGGGTGCCATAGAGGTGATGAACAGTAGCTATGGCATACGAACAGGTGTCGATAGCCATACCGGAAACCTGACAGGAACCCGACAGCACGATCCCGTCATTATTCATAAACAACTCGATAAAGTCAGTCCGTATCTTGCTAATGTAATTAGTGAATCACGACGATTACAGAAAGCTGTCATTAAATATTATGAGATTGTCGAGGCGGGAATTGAAGTTGAGATCTACCGCATCACGCTGGAAAGCGTGGTTATCTCGTCCTTAGATTTTACTCATGTTTATTA
Source organism: Lelliottia sp. (assembly GCF_045627565.1). NCBI lineage: Bacteria > Pseudomonadati > Pseudomonadota > Gammaproteobacteria > Enterobacterales > Enterobacteriaceae > Lelliottia > Lelliottia sp. The sequence continues at coordinate 83,832 of NZ_JAZQNX010000035.1, forward strand.
TCCGGGCAGTACCGCGCCAAATATGCATGAGGTTGTGGGGCTGAGATTCCGGGCGATTGAATGGAATTATGTCAGGGGCAATATTAAATATGATGACGCATGGATGAAGAAAAAGCAGGAACAACAAACCCGATAAATGGAGAGTAGACGGAACAATCCTGTTTTCTGTGAGGGTTTTGATGATGGCCTTGCCCCCTCCCGCAGGAGAGGGCCAGAATCAGGGCATCTGCCCGCACATTACTGCGTGCGCGGAATATCTGACGCATCCTGATGTAAATCATCTACCGCTGGCTGTGCAGCAAGCGCGGCTTCCGGCGTCATGATCTCATTCCAGGTGGCCTGCAAATCCTTCATGTTAAATTCCGGTTCGCCTTTCGGCTGTAACAGCACCAGCGCCATGTCCTGAGACAATTGCTGACGAAGATCCTGATTAATCATCTCAACGGTCAGGCTATTCAGGAAATCCTGGCGAAGCTTCTGATACTGCTCTGGCGCGATATCCACCACCTGGTTTTGCAGGGAACGAATACGCTGACTGATGAGGACGTCAGTATCCGTGCGGGCATAAGTGGCGAACAGTTTTTGCAGCTCGAGGCCTTTCTGTGCCACCAGCGCATCAAACTCCTCTTTCGACAGACCGTCTTTACGCACTTTTGCCAGCTCTTTCGCGACCACGCTGAGATTGGCGTTCAGCTTATCGCTCGGGGATTCAACGTTAATCGCACACTGGGCACGCTGGAAAAGCACGCGGCAGTCGAATCCAATGCCGATATCTTTCGCATTGTTTTTGCTGAGCGTTTGCTGAACATGCCAGAACAGTGCTTCACGCGCTAAATCAGCGCGCCAGTAACGCAGCAGCGCCGCAGATTCACGAATCGGCTGCCACGGCGTGTCCCACATCAACGCCAGACGATCCTGGCGCACGGCGTCAGTCATAATGCTCACTGGCTCTGGGCGCAGCGCCGACAGCGTCGGAACCGGTGCAGGTACATCACGTTTGCCTTTGAGATCGCCAAATGCTTTGCCGATCTGCTCGATCACTGAACGGCTATCTACGTTACCCACCACGATCAGCGTCATCGCATCCGGGGTGTACCATTTCTGATAAAACGACTTAACTTGCTCGATATCGACCGGCTGTTTCACCGGCTCTGCCGGGTCATGCCCCAGCAGCGTGGAGCCTTTCAGGCGATAGCGCCACCAGCTGTCTTTGGTGTCCACAGGCCAGGTCGCCACCATGTCGCTGTTGCTCAGCGCATAGTTAACCGTATCCGGCGTGATCGCCACTTTACCCGCGGTATCACCCAGCCAGGTCAGCGATTCTTTCAGCAGATCGTTACGGTTATTTGGCAGGCTGAGGTTAAACATGGTGTAGTCGTAAGAGACAACAGCAGGCGGAAGTGGACGCTTCGGGTCAATGCCCTGCTGCCACAGTGAACGCACCTGCACGGCTTGCAAACTGCCGCTTTGAGTCAGCGCCAGTCGAGGAATAAAATGGCTAAACCCGCTCTGCTGCGAGTTTTCAGTTAGTGAACCGGTATTAACAGAAAGGCGAATTTCGATGCGATCGCTGGGACGCTGCGGCGTGGCTAAAACTTGCCACTGAAAACCATTCGCCAGTGTTCCCTGTTGCCAGGCCGGGTCGGGCTGGAGTGTATCTGCCTGCACATAACTGGCTGCTGCCATCATCAGCAAACCGCCGGCTAAGAGTCGAATTTTTGTGCCCTGCATGTAAACCCCTGATCAACATTCCTGGTTAAAAAGAGTGTCTCACTGCCTCGAGCACTCTGTAATAAACGTTCAAACACTTCGATTAGACCGCGTGAAGGGTGAAACGTCACGGCATGAAGTGAAATATACCTGAAAAAAATCTTGTCGAATTATGACAGATATGAGTCGGTATTATGCGCAGGAGCCCGCCCCCCTACAAGGGTAAGCGGGCATAAGTGCTGATTTTATGAGGATAAACCTTGGGTTTTGCTATCAGGCACGCGATTATTCAGCGTATCGTCGAGTTTTTTATGGTCCAGCTCTTTCACCCATTTCGCTACCACCACGGTGGCAACGCCGTTACCGATCAGGTTGGTCAGGGCGCGGGCTTCAGACATGAAGCGGTCGATACCGAGAATCAACGCCAGACCCGCAATCGGCAGGTGTCCGACGGCCGAAATCGTGGCGGCCAGGACGATAAACCCACTGCCCGTAACGCCCGCCGCCCCTTTTGATGAAAGCAGGAGCACCACCAGCAGGGTTATCTGATGGAAAATATCCATATGGGTGTTTGTCGCCTGGGCGATAAACACGGCAGCCATGGTCAGATAAATCGATGTACCGTCGAGGTTGAAGGAGTACCCGGTCGGTATCACCAGCCCCACGACCGATTTACGACAGCCTAGTTTCTCCATCTTATCGAGCATGCGCGGCAGCGCCGATTCAGAAGAGGAGGTACCCAGCACGATCAGCAGCTCTTCGCGGATGTAGCGGATAAATTTGAAGATGTTGAAACCGGTCGCGCGTGCAATCGAACCCAGCACCACCACCACAAACAGAATACAGGTGATATAGAAGCAGATGATCAGTTGGCCGAGCTGAATCAACGTACCCACGCCATATTTACCAATCGTAAAGGCCATCGCCCCGAACGCCCCAATTGGTGCCAGGCGCATGATCATATTGATGATGCCGAAAATGACCTGCGAGAAGCTTTCAATCACGTTGAAAATCAGCTGGCCTTTGCTGCCCAGGCGATGCAGGGCAAAACCAAACAGCACGGCGAACAGCAGCACCTGCAAAATGTTGCCGCTGGCAAAGGCACCAATCACGCTGCCGGGAATCACATCCAGCAGGAACGCGACGATACCCTGATCTTTGGCCTGCTCGGCATAAATCGCGACCGCTTTGGCATCCAGCGTGGAAGGATCAACGTTCATCCCCGCACCCGGCTGCATCACGTTCACGATAATCAGGCCGATAATCAGCGCAATAGTACTAACGACTTCGAAATACAGTAGGGCAACTGCACCGGTACGACCGACCGCCTTCATGCTTTCCATGCCAGCGATTCCGGTCACTACGGTACAGAAGATAACGGGCGCGATGATCATTTTGATGAGCTTAACGAACGCGTCGCCAAGCGGTTTCATTTGTGCGCCCAGTTCAGGATAGAAATGGCCAAGGAGAATACCAATGGCAATCGCTGTCAGAACCTGAAAGTAGAGACTTTTAAAGAGTGAGGTTTTCATAGGGTGTCCTTGGAAAGAAAAACCACAGGTTTTTTATGGGTAAGACTCACCTGCGGCTTTAAAATAACACCCGTAAAACAGGACAGAAATGAACACACATCAAAATTGAAACAAAAATGTTAAGAAATTAGAGCTGACTCGAACAAGCCAGCAACAAACTTACACTTTTGCGGGCGTGTTTTCGGCTGTGAGATAACGTTTTTCAAATTCATCAGACGGCACGGCGCGAGCAAATAAGAAGCCCTGACCACTTTCGACACCCGCCTTCGCCAGCCAGTCGCGCTGGGCTTCCGTTTCGACACCTTCAGCAATCACATGCAAATCAAGGCTGCGCGCCATCTGAATAATGGCTTCAACCATGCTGCTGTCGCCTGGCAGGCCGTCAACAAAAGTCTTGTCGATCTTCAGTACGTCAACGGGCAGCGTTTTCATGTGCTGGAGCTGGCGCAGCCCCGCGTAGCCCATGCCAAAATCATCCAGCGCAATGCGAATCCCGGCATTACGCAGCGGTTTCAGAATCGCCACCGCTTCATTTGGGTCGTCAATACGACGGCTTTCTGTGACTTCGAGGGTCAACGTGTCGGGCTTGATCCGGTAGCGATTGATCAGCTCCAGCATCTCCGACACCATCGTCGGGTGCATCAGCTGTAAAGCAGAAAGGTTGACCGACAGCGGCATCTCGATGCCGCGTTCCTGCCAGGCAGAAAGCTGACGGCACGACTCTTCCAGCACCCAATAACCCACTGTCACCATCAGCCCACAGGATTCAATCCGCTCAATCAGCCCTTCGGGCAGCTCCCACGAACCATCCGGCTGTTGCACGCGTAACAGCGCTTCGGCGCTTTTCACTTCGCCCGTTTCAAGATTGACCTGCGGCTGCAGCCAAAGCGCGAACTGATTATTATCCAGCGCGGTGAGAATATCGCTCTCTTCCGTCAACCGCCGCTGCGCCTTTTCCATCTGCTCCGGTTCGAAGAACTGAATCTGATTTTTGCCTTTGCGACGGGCGGTAAAGGCCGCGGAGAACGCACGTCGATACAGCTGTTCGGCCGTCAGATCGCCGTAATACATCGCCAGACCGATACTGGCGCTCGGACGCAGCTGAATGCCTTGCACCGGCAGACGTTCGTTTATGACAGTGAGCACTTGCTGACCTAACGTAATGGCGTGCCACGGTTCTTTCACTCCGTGGGCGAGAATCACAAAATCGTAGCCGCTTACCTGAGTGAGGACCATTCGTGGCGCGAGCACCGATTTGATTTTTTCCACCAGCGTCAGGAGCAGCATTTCGCGCTGACTCTCTTTCAGCACACCAGCAGTATCCTGCAAGGTTTCACAGGCGATAACCATGAGCGCCGTGGTCTGCTGACGCGCGACGGTTTGTTCCAGTAACGCCATCAGGAAGGCTTTGTTTGGCAGCTCAGAGACCGGGAAACGCGTGGCGTTGCTGTTCAGCTCATCCTGGTGGCGCAGCAAGCGCTGCTGGTTAATGTTGTAACTGCGTACCAGCATGCCGATTTCGTCGTCATGATGCAGGCGCGGCAGAGAAAGCTGATGTCCCACCTGGTCCTGCGGCGAGAGATTATCCAGCTCACGGGCAATTTTGCGCAGCGGATGGACAATCAAACGGTTGATACACCAGGTCAGCGCCACGCTCAGGATCAGCGTTAAAAGTAAGTAAGTAGTTACTAATGTCGAGACCCAGCTCATCACGAACTTGTGCATCCGATACGCATCCGCCTGTAATACCAAATAGGCTAACGGCTGCGGATTGGCAGGGCGTTCAAGGGAGTAAAGCGGGAGCGAAATCTGCACCGGCAACTCAAACATCCGCATGATCATCATCGGAACCGGACGCTCGGGAATAAAGCTCATCCGCAGCGCCTGGAATTGATTGGGTAACACCACATCCGCCCGGCTGACAATTCCTGCAGGCTGAATGCGCTGTAAAATGGTTTCTGCCTCGGGGATATCCCCTTTCAGAATGGCGGCCGAAAGCGGTAAACGAACCGAACGGGCGATACTTTCCAGTTGCGAAGCCGTGTTGTAGCGATTCTGCTGTACGGAATGAAACAGCAAAATAACGCAAAATATGAAAACAAACACCATAGTGACGGCAGACACCATCGCCATTTGTTTGATCGTTAAAGAACGGCTGACACGCAAATTGACTCTCCACAAACCCGAAGCATAGCGTAACAAAACGTTACCCTATTGCCGCCAGAGTATACCCGATTGCGACGAATTTTAGAGAGTCTAAGATTTCTATTAAGGATAATTCCGGTTACCAGTCTGCGTAAGGTGTGAGCGGTTCCGGCGGTAAGTCCATATCGCCCTGCCAGCCCGCAGCGGAGTAGCGCACATACAGCAGCGCATGGCTCGGGGTATAGTCTTTCGCTTGCTGGATATCGACGCCCAAACCGACAAACCAGTTGGACGTTACGCGACGTTCCACAATCGCCCGCGCGGTATAGCCGGTTCCGGACGAACTGCTGCCCTCTTCCGGCTCGTTTCTGTCGCCGTATCGTCCCGGTTCATTGGTTGGGATCAGCCCCTGAATCGGGTAGCGCATCCCGTCTTTGGTTTTGGAATGCGACCAGGAGACAGAACCGCCCAGTTCCCAGGACCAATTTTCTGTACGTTTACGCCAGGTAACCGGCACCGCGAAAGAAACGTACTCCTGCGGGCTGTAATAGCCGCCCTGACCCAGCGAATAGGAGCTCAAATCTTTGTCGTAATGCCAGAGCATATTCGACAGACCCACCGTCAGGCGTTCGTTGTTTTTGTTAATAATCTTGTAGTAATAGCCGGTCATCCAACGGATGCGCCAGTTATCCTCAACGTTTTTGCCCTCGAGCGCGTCCATGTTCAGACTCGACCAGATGCCGTTGGCCTCGCCTTTGTCATAACTGATGCTCGCGCCGCCACCGGTGGCACGCACGCCGCCCCATGTTGTGCCGGTGTTAGGATCTTTTTGTCCGGCAAACGCCAGCATGGAGCTGGAGATCGGACGGCGATGGGCGTTAACGGTATAGCCAATCGGCCCTAAATCATTGCTGTAGCTCAGGCCACCCACCACGTCGACGACGTTAAAGCCCATTGGCGTGGTGCCGATGTCCATCGCCCAGGTTTTGTTTTCCCAGCCCACCGCCACGCTCGCGCCGTTTGCGCTTTGATTGGTACTGCCGTGACATGGCGTACCGGCGCACGTGCCCCATTTGGGATCGTAAGTACCGTCTTTGGTCTCAAACGAACCGGCGTTCATATTCACCAGATCGCTGCGGAAGAACATCCGTCCGTCGGACAGCGGAGCATCGACATGCAGCATGGTGGTGTGTGCTTTCAGATCGGAATACCCGCCGGTCCCGCTGGAACCCCAGTAGTCATGCTGCAGCGTGACGTTGAGATCCTGCTGTTGATACAGCTCGCCCGCATCGCTGCGCACGCCGCGCTTAAGCCAATCGTCTTTTTCGTCATTTCGCGTCAGGCGCGTAAAACTGTCGTTATCTTCAGGGCGCGTCGGGGTGATACCGGACGCGACCATCGCATCTTTATAGCTTTCGAGCGCCTGTTGCGGCTGGCCGTTACTGGCCTGGAAACGTGCTGCATCGCGCAGCACCAGCGCGCTGTCCATTGACGGCGGCTGCGATTTAGCCTGCGGAACCAGTTTGCTGAACGTCTGCTCTGCGGCAGCTGTATCGCCCAGCTCAGCCTGCGCCAGCGCAACGCGGCGCTGCATATTCACCGACGGCGGCTCGCTATTTTGCCCGGCGGGCAGTGTCGCCAGCTGTGCGCGTGCAGCGTCTTTATCGCCTTCAGAAAGATAGACTTCCGTCAGGCCAAGAATCGCATCAGTGTTTTGCGGCTCACGCTGCAAAACGGTGGTGTAGGCGGCTTTAGCAGAAGCCCGATCGCCCCGCTGCTGCGCCCAGTCCGCCAGCGTTAAGTCGATACGCGTGGACTGCGGCTGCTGGCGTAATAGCGTTTCCGCCTCACGTTCCTGGCCGCTATCGCGCAGGCGGTTGGCGGTTTCCAGCACCTGATCGCCTTGCAGTCGGTCAGCCAGCTCCTGAATATTGCCGTTCCATTTATCGCGTGAAAGCGTGTTGAGATGCGCCAGCGCGGCACGATCCTGATTATTGCCCGACAGATACAAACCGTAGGCGTAAACCTGTTCCGGATCGCCCGGTTTTTGGCTCGCCAGTTGACGCATCAGCGTATCCGCCTGGCTGCGCTGCCCGGCGCTGTAGAGATCGCGTGACAGACGATAGGTTATCCACACGTTGCCTGGATCGAGCGCCAGCCGACGGCGCTGAATTTCAGCCGCCTGGGCAAAACTGCCCTGGTTTTCCAGCTGTTCCGCCTGCTGCGCGAGCCGGTCATTATCCAGACTGCGCTGGATATCATCGATGCTGCGACGCTGGCTGGCGGTAAGTGACTGGATAAACTGGTCGGCTTTTTCCGGTGATTGTGCGCGATAAATATTGGCCAGCCCGCGTACCGCGTTGCTGTTGCCGCTGTCCATGCGCAGCGCCTGACGATAAAAACGCTCGGCGGCGGCGTTATCTTTGCGTGCAACCGCCGCGTCACCCAGACCAAGCACCGCGTAGCTGTCGGTATTGTCGATGTTGCGCGCCTGCTGGTAATGACGTTCAGCCTGGCTGATATTATTGGCTTTCAGCGCGGCATCGCCCTGCTGAATCAGCAGCCAGTAGCGGTTGACCTTCAGCAGACTGTCCCATTTCCCGCGGTTATCGCTTTGCGGATCGAGCGCGATAGCCTTTTCAAACTGAGTGACCGCTCGCGCACGATCGCCGCGCTGAGAATACGCTTGCCCCAGCGCGCCCACGGCTTCGCTGTCGGCATGATTGGCGCTCACCGCCTGCTGTAGCTCGGCAACGGCTTTGCCGCCCTGGCCTGCTTCAACCGCTGCCAGCCCTTCGGCTTTGGCACGGAACGCGGGATCGGCTAAGCGTTTTTGCTGGTCATCCAACTGCGAGCGGGCTGCGGTGACGTTATCGCCCGTGCTGAACACCTGCAAATAATCCTGCAAGGCTTTGACGCTGGCGGCACTCACCGGCGCATCTTTGATCTGCTGATACCAGAGGTCGGAAGCCGCATCGCGTCCAGCGTTGGATTTCGCCATTTGCCGCAGCACCGCAAAGCCTTCATCGCTGCGCCCGCTCTGGAACAGAAGCTGCGCCAGCGTGTTTTGCAGTTGCGTATCGCCAGGGCTGGTGAGATTAATTTTTTTGAGCTGGTTGATGGCCTCCACGCGACGCGCAGGATTCTTAGCGACAACGGTCCAGTATTCCGTCGCCAGTGCATCGTTTGGCGGATTACCAGCGAAAATTTTGTCATAAGCGTCAATGGCTTCCTGCGTATGACCGGTGGTCGCCAGTAAACGCGCCTGCTGTAATTCCTGACGCCCTTCTGGCGTCGAGAGCAACATGGCGTTTTGCGAAGCCTTATAAGCACTCGAACTCGGCGCGATACCCTTCAGGCGATCCAGCTCTTTTTGTGCGCCCGCGTTATCGCCCTGACGCAGCAGATAGCGGAATCGCGCGGCGATCACATCAGGATTATTCGGGTCGATCAGCTCCAGACGATAGAGCGACTGGCGGACCAGATCTTCGCGTTGCGTCGCTTCACCGAGTCGAACCTGTTCCAGCAACTGTTTTTGCTGGGGAGAGTTGGCGGCCTGCGCCAGCGGCATCAGCGTTAAGCCAAGCGATAAACTGAGTAAACTTAATGAGAACTTGCGCATTCCTGGCCCCAGTCAGGGTGTAATTCACCCTTTGCGGTGAAGCGAAAACGATGCTGATCCCATCCTTGTCCGAACAGGGTCAACACGTAGCTGTAATAGGCGTCATTGCCGGGAAAATGATCGGCGACGCGCTGGCGTTGCACCGCTTGTGCATCGCGGTCCTGTAAAAACGGCAGCAGCGAGGCGGAGAAACCGACCGGGCCATCGCCCGTGGGTTTACCGCTTGCGACATCGACCTTCTCCGGCGGGACGCCATTTTTTGTTGTGAGCGTCGCCATCGGTTTAAAACGTGCCAGCAGTCGGGCTTTTTGCGGATCGCGGTCGTGCATCATGCCCGTCCAGAGATACACGCGAATCGCGTCGTAACTGCCGATAAAGGTTTTTTCTGGCTGCAGTTGCCAGCCTTTATTTTGCTGATACTGCACCCAGTTGGGCACAAATCCTTTTGGCGCGGTTTCCAGCAGTAAACGCAGATTCGTCTCGCGAAGCGTGGTCCACGGCGCGCCAAAGCGGGTGAAATAGTTCGCCAGCTGCGGCGGGAGATAGCTGGGGTTAAAGCGCCAGGCTTTCTCCTCGGTAAAACCGACGTTGCCGGGCAGGAGCATCAGCCCTAAACCCGGCACTTTAATGACTTCTTCGCTGGCGATGCGTTTTAGCAGCGCTTTGCCGGTGGCGGTGTATTGCGGCGCTTTCCACAAACGCCCCGCCTCCAGCAACGTCCAGGCAATCCAGATATCCGCATCAGAGGCAGAGTTTTTGTCGATCACCGCCCAGGTATCCGCATCCTTTTTTCCCCACAACCAGGCAGGCAGATGCTGACTGAGAGCCCCCTGGGCGAGATTATCGCTCGTCCAGTTCAGCAGCAAATCAAAGGCCTTGCGGTCGTTGGCGGCAAGGGCAAAGAACAGCGCATAGCTTTGCCCTTCCGAAGTGCTGATTTTCCGCGCGTCAATGGGATCAATCACGCGACCGCCATCGCTGATGTAGTCCTGTTTAAACTGCTCCCACGCAGGCCAGCTACAGGCCGCACGCGCATTCGCTGCCGCCAGAACCAGCGCGACCATCATCCACCCGCGAAGCGCGTTCATCGTCCGTTACTCGTGATCCGAATGGAGACGACGACGGCTGATGATTCGCAGCAGACGCCACATCACCCACGCCAGCAACACCACGCTGATGGCCGCAAACACCGCCAGCAGAACCGGGTGATTGGACAGCGCATACCAGACGCGCTCAAACCACGGCAAGTGGCCGACATAGTAAACATCCCCCACGCGCAGGCTGTTGACGCCAGACTCACGAATCACCGCCACGGAACCGAACATCGCCGCGCGCTTGCCGCTGTCATTCATCGCCATGTTCAGCAGTTCATACCCGCGTGGGCTGTCCGCCAGCAGGGCGATGACGCTGCGCTGTTCGTTGTACGGAGACTGGAACCCGACAATCGCCGCCATTGGGCCTTCCGAGCTCACATTGGTCTGCACGCTGGCTTCACGGTCTGCGTTATCCGGCATGATGCTTGGGAATGTTGTCTGACGCAGCGGCGTGTTGACCCAGGATTCTGTCGCCTGAACCAGCAAGTCGATACGTTTGTCGTCTTTCAGTTTTTCCGGAATGTTGCCGATCACCATAATATCGGCGTCTTTGTTCTGGATCTGGCTGCCATCATCGGTCAACGTGACGTTAATAGCGGGTAAACCCGTTTGCGCGCCCACGGCGGCCATGGCGTCCAGCAGCGTAGCGATCTGCCCTTCGTTTGGCGTTTTAGGCATCACCACAATGGATTCTGACAGATCGGCCATCCGGCTGAACGGGAAGCTGGCGTTCGCGAACGCACGCAGATCCGGCAGCGCAATGAAGTGATAGTACTTCGAGAAGTCGATAGTCGAATCATCGCCGATAACCACATGATTCTGCACCGGCTGGAAGGTAATACAGTTATCCACCGAGCCACCCGGCATCGGGTTCATGTACTGGAAATCGAAGCGCAACTGGTTGACCGCGCCGAGTTTCAGCGCCGGAATCGAAACGTCCGTTTTACCATCCAGCAGGCCTTGCAGTACCGGCAGACGCAGCAGCAGCTTGTTGGTGTCCTGGCTGCTGGTGAGCGGGAAGGATTGCAGGAACTGGTTGTTCAGGCTGATATCCATCCGCGAGCTGTCTTTGGTTGGCGGCGCGGTGTAACGATAGTTCAGCGCAATATCAATCCCGTTACTGCGCAGCAGGTACATATCCGGCGGCAGATTCAGCGGGACGTTAATCGCTGACGGCTCAAGCCCCGTTGACTGAAGCTGCTCTTCATAGGTTTTCAGCTCGCCAAAGGTGACCGCGCGGTCGGTGCGGATCCAGTTCGGCGCATCGTACGGTTTACGCGCCAGCAGCGGTTTGACTTCGCCAATGGCAACGCTATTGCCACGGAACAGGACGTTGCCCTGCGCAATGCCTTTCGCGGCTTGCACCAAATCTTTATCGTCGCGACCAAAGACCACCAACAGCTTCACATACGGTTTATCCGGATGATTCACCATTTCGACCATTGGCCCTTTCACATCAGGATGGTCGCGCAGGAACGAGGGACGCTTCTCATTGGTGGCAAACACAATGGCGTTGCGGTCGGGCAGTTTGTCGAACAGGACCGGGAAGCTTTGCCCGCGCCAGCCTGAACGGGAGCCAAACCACGAGGTGACGATGGTGGCCGCCTGTTGCTGGGTAATATCCGGCGAACCGGCAAAGACCACCGGCAGATTCAGCTCGCGGTTGTCACGCGGATCGAAGAACGGCACCGGGAAGGCAGAGAGATCGTTTTTCACCGCCAGCGTCTGGTAAGTCATGCTCAGCGAGGAATTGCGGCTCACATCCATCCACAGCGTGCTGCTGGCCGGGTTTTCGCACACGTCGCGATAGTGACCGACAAACTCCAGACGTACGCGGTTAAAATCGGTGATAAACAGCGGATTGATCGGCACCTGCGCCAGCGTTTTTTTGCCCAGTTGCTCTTTGGTGACAGGCAACACGCCCATCAGTTCATCATTGAGATAGACCTTGAGCTGGGACTGAACCGGCAGCAGAGATGGCGATGGCGTGTATTCGAGATTCAGCAGGGCATTCGACACCACCTCATCGCTGCGCATCCCAAACTCAACGCCGCCATTCGGGTTGATACCGCGCAAAATCATGCTGCCCGGCGGCGGTGCGATCTGCGCAAACGTCAGCTTCACGTCACGTGACGGCGTATTTTCAGCCACGATAGGTGCATTCGCCCCGTTAACGCCCGGCATCACCTGCCCAACCGCCTGCGCACCTGTCGGCGTCGCCGGAAGGGTGTTGCCCTCGGTTGGCTGATTTGGCACCACGTTTTCAGTTTGCGTTGGCGCTGCGGTGACCACCGGATCGGTCGCTTGCGCGACGACAGGCACGGTCGGTGCAGGCGTTGCCGCCGTATTTTCAGGCGCCGCTTGAGCCATCATCGCGGGCAGCGCACTCATCCCAACCGCCACAGCACATATCCAGGAAAGTTTTCTTTTCATCGCGTTATCATCATTGTTGAGCCATAACCGGGTCCGGTTGCTGTATCGCCTCATCTCGCTCAGGACGACGAGGGATAAACGACACCACCCAGGAAACCAGCGAGGTAAGTGACCGGAAAATTATTTTCACTGACGGCGGAGCAAATGCTGCAAGGTGGCGATAACCACGGAACCCCAACTTCAGAATATCCAGCAGACTTTCCAGTGGTTTATCTTCCGGGAAGCTGTCCTGCCAGAGCGCCCAGGTATCCGCGCGGGCAAACGTACACTGCACAAAATCGATATGTTGCTTCTTAGTGAGCGGCATCAATTGCAGCCCAACTTCATCCCCCAAAACGCGGACCACCTGCGTCGGGAAGACATACTCCTGCTGGCCGCGCTTGAGCAGCAATTTCACTTTTTGCCCCTCCAGCACTTTTGCCTGGCCGTTGATCTTGATGCCCAGACCGCCGTCCGAGAAGTCCTGAACGGTGCAGGAGAAAAGATGCCCATCTTCGCGGGCAATCGCTGCAGGCATGGAGATTTCGACGCGATGCGCGCGGCGCACCTGTTTACTCTCCACCGACACCGCCACTGCGCCGCCGAGGATAATCAGGTTGTAGAAGACCCACGCGAGGCTCACGATCACGGTCAGCATTTCGCTTTCCGGCCCGTAGAAGTAGCGCCAGATCCCCACCAGCACGCCGACAATATTCAGCAGCACGAGGAAAATGTACGGACGGGAAATCACCCAGTCGACATACTCTTCCTCCACCAGGCCACCTTTGGCGGTAACGTTAAATTTGCCTTTGTGCGGGTTGATCAGCGCCACCAGCGTCGGCGGCGCGATGTACCACGCCAGCACCGTTTCGTAGATTTCACTCCAGAACGAATGGCGATATTTGCCCTGAATTTTTGAGTTCGTCAGGCTGGCGTGAATCATGTGCGGCAACACGAACAGCGCGATCATCAACGCCGGGGCGAAGATGATGTAAGCATGCAGCAGCAGGAAAGCCAGCGGCGCGGTCAGGAAGATCAGCCGCGGAATACCGGACAAGAAGTGGAACATGGCGTTGAGATAACAGAGGCGCTGCGCCATCTTCAGCCCTTTGCCAAACAGCGGATTATCGAGACGGAAAATCTGCACCATCCCGCGCGCCCAGCGAATACGTTGACCAATGTGCGCCGACAGCGATTCGGTCGCCAGCCCCGCCGCCTGCGGAATACGCATGTAGGCGGAGGTATAACCGCGACGGTGCAGACGCAGCGAAGTGTGCGCATCCTCGGTGACGGTTTCGACCGCGATGCCGCCGATTTCGTCCAGCGGAGCACGTCGAATCACCGCGCAGGAGCCGCAGAAGAAGGTCGCATCCCACATGTCGTTACCGTCCTGCACCAGCCCGTAGAACAGCGTCCCTTCGTTCGGTGTTTTGCGGAACCGACCCAGATTGCGTTCAAACGGATCGGGCGAGAAGAAGTGGTGCGGCGTCTGCATCATCGCCAGCTGTTTCTCTTTCAGGAACCAGCCCATCGTCATTTGCAGGAACGAGCGCGTCGGGACGTGGTCGCAGTCGAAGATAGAAACAAATTCGCCCGTGGCGTATTTCAGTGCGTTGTTAATGTTCCCGGCTTTGGCGTGCTCGTGCGTGGTACGGGCGATATATTCCACCCCGACGCTCTGCGCAAACTCGCGAAACTCTTCGCGACCGCCGTCGTCGAGGAGCCAAATCTTAAGCTTGTCTTTCGGCCAGTCGATGCCCAGCGAAGCATAGATGGTGTTTTTCACCACGCTCAGTTCTTCGTTATACGTCGGAACAAAAATGTCGACTGTCGGCCACACACGCGTGTCTTTCGGCAGCGGAACCGGCTGGCGATTCAGCGGCCACACAACCTGGAAATACCCCAGAATCAGGACAATCCACGCGTAAGTTTCGGCAAACAGCAGGACCAGGCCACACACCAGACTCACCGGGTCGTCCCAGTTCAGCGTGGAAGTGTAGCGCCACCAGATGTAGCGGCAGGAGACGGTCAGTGACAGGACAATCAGCATCATCGCCGAGAAACGCCCCGGAATACGGCGCACCAGCAGCGCTACGCCCCAGAGCAACATCAGGAAGATAAACTGCGCGAGCGGGTTAAAGGGCTGAGTAATGCACACCAGCGCCAGAATCAGCGAGAAAACGACGATAATGCCCAGAATAAAGCGGCGTAATCCGGGATGCAGATGCCCCAGCTCTTTCTCGCTCTCAAGATGGCGAGTCTGATTTCTGACGCGGTCGGGCAGGTTTTCGAGCCACTGATGGTAGCGGCCACGCAGGTTTTTAAAGCCGCCCATGCCGCGCCAGCGCGGTTCGGTTTTTTCTTTCTTAGCAGACGTGGCAATCAGCCACAGGGCCTGAATCGCGTAACGCGCAGGATCTAACGGCCTTGGCCTGTCAGGATTCAGATGCGGATACAGTTCGTGATGGCGTGCGCGAATACGCTGCCAGCGTGGGTGTTCGAGCGGGATAAAAATCCAGGCCAGGACCATCCAGAAACAGCCGAGCGCGGCGCTAAATGGCGACGCGCCATGACGGCGGTAATTCCGGTAACGCTCGCTTAAACGGGCGCTGACCGGCGGGATGAGTAACCAGGCGGACGCGCGGCTCATGGGTGGCTCCTGCCCGGTTCCGGACGTCCGGTATAGTGCAGCAGACACCAGTTGGCCAGCGTAAGGATCTCTTCGGCTGCCAGCGAGTCGCCGCGATATTCACCCAGCGGTTGTTTTGATGCCAGGCATTCTGCAATTGCTTCGTCACGATGGACGATCATCGGCAGCAGACGGCGCTGGCTTTGCAGCCACACCTGATACAAATCATCCTGAATTTGGCTGCCGATACGTAAATCATTGATCAGAATATGTGCACCCGCGGGCAGTGCCTGTTGATGCAGGCGAATATGGCAATTGGCATCGGCATTGACGATGGTCAGCATGTGGTCGCAGTGTTCGATTAACTGACGAGTCAGCGGAGAAAAGCCGTTTGGCAGATCCAGCAAAATCCACTGGTAGTGACTTTTTTCCTGCAACAATTGCAGGGCATCCGCAAAATATCCCAGCGTACCAAAACGGGTGTGCAGCGATTCCATCTCGCTCACGGTCAATTGACCAAACGGCAAAATATCAAGCTGCGAGGTATAACGTTGCGCGGTATCACGCCAGTCGCGGCCATCAAGCAGCGCACGCGCCCAGCCGTCGGAGACGTCATAATCGACGTTAAAAGACATGCGCAGCAAATTATCAGGGCAGGCATCAATAACCAGGACAGATTCACCTAATACCTGTAATGACCATCCCAGCGCCGCTGCGATAGACGTCGTGCCCACACCGCCACGAATGCCCTGTAATCCGAGTATGGCCATCAATGGCTCCCTTATTGTTGACGGGCAAATTCAGCTAATAAAGGCCAGCGTTTAATCGCCGCCGCCAACTGTTCCCGTTGGGAAATATCGGTGTAATCTATTTCTGGCAATGAAAATGCCTGGCTAAGCGCCAAAAAATCGTTTTGGAATGTGTACCCCAGGCTAGAATCAACCGGCGTTGCAGGCTCATTATTATGCATTTTAGTTTCATCCCTTTATTAAAACCAAACGAACTACAGACGTAGAAAGGCTTCCTGCCAGCGAAAATTCATTTACATGCTAAATCTGATGCTCTTTAATTTCAATGTTAGGTTTATTTCTGCGCTTTCGCTAGTAAACTGAGATACAGGTAAATTAAACGCCAAGAGGGACACTGTGAACCCCATATTTTCAGTTGGTATCCAGTCATTGTGGGATGAATTGCGCCACATGCCAGCCGGCGGAGTCTGGTGGATTAGCACGGATCGCAATGACGATGCTATAAGTCTGGTGAATCAAACAATTGCAGCGCAAGATAAGGGCGCAAAAGTCGCCGTTGTCACTATGGGTGAAGACCCTAAAAAAATCATCAGACTCAATGAAACGCTCGGTCCCGATAAAGTGCGTTTGTTTTCCATGCCCCTTGAAGAAGATGGTCTATACTTTTTGCCCCGCGATATTCAATGCAGTATCGACCCTGAACATTATTTAGTGATCCTCAAATGCACAAATAATTTTTGGCAAAATATATCTTCAGAAAAACTGCGTCTGTGGCTGGAAAAGATCAATAAATGGGCGCGGGTTCAAAATTGCACGCTGCTGGTAATCAGCCCAGGTAGTAATAATGATAAGCAGTTCTCATTTTTAATGAGTGAATATCGATCCCTTTTTGGTCTTGCCAGCATCTGCCATCAGGCCGACAGCCATCTTTACGATATTGCTTTCTGGTTTAATGAAAAAGGCGTAAGCGCGCGGCAACAACTCACCCTTATGCATAATAATGGCGAGTGGCATGTTGCGCGGCAGGAAGAAACGGTCGTTCAGCCGCGTAATGATGAAAAACGCATTTTGAGTCACATTGCAGTATTAGAAGGTGCGCCTGCGCTTTCTGAATATTGGTCGCTGTTTGAAACCAACGAAGGTTTGTTTAACGAGGCCCGCACGACTCAGGCCGCCACGATTGTTTTTTCGCTCACCCAGAATAATCAAATTGAGGCGATTGCGCGGCAGATCCATACCTTGCGCCGTCAGCGCGGAAGCGCGTTGAAAATCGTCGTGCGTGAGAATACCACCAGCCTGCGCGCCACCGATGAGCGTCTGCTCCTGGGGTGTGGGGCAAACATGGTGATTCCGTGGAACGCGCCGCTTTCGCGGTGCTTAACATTGATCGAAAGCATTCAGGGCCAGCAGTTTAATCGCTACGTCCCGGAGGATATTTCGACGCTGCTTTCGATGACCCAGCCGATGAAACTGCGCGGCTATCAGAAGTGGGACACCTTCTGCGAAGCGGTCAGCAATATGATGAGCAACACGCTGTTGCCAGAAAATGGTAAAGGCGTGATGGTCGCGCTGCGCCCGGTTCCGGGCATTCGTATTGAGCAGGCGCTGACGCTGTGTCGTCCAAACCGTACCGGCGATATCATGACCATTGGCGATAATCGTCTGGTGCTGTTTTTATCCTTCTGTCGGGTTAACGACCTGGATACCGCGCTGAACCACATATTCCCGCTGCCGACCGGCGATATCTTCTCTAACCGCATGATTTGGTTTGAAGACAACTTGATCAGCGCCGAAATCGTACAGATGCAAACGCTGGAGCCTGAGCAGTGGGGCAAACCGCTGCTGATGGCGAGCGATGCGAAACCCGTTCTGAATGCTACGCATGACGGGCACGCCTGGCGCCGTACCCCTGAACCGCTTCGTTTACTGAGCGATGCGGAAGAGAGAGCTTCATCATGAATACCAGCGATATCATTCAGTTGGTGATCGTTTGTGCGATCATTTTCTTCCCGCTTGGCTACCTTGCACGCCATTCGCTGCGCCGTATTCGTGATACGACAAGATTGCTGTTTGCAAAACCCCGCTACGTCAAACCAGCAGGAACACTGAAACGGGCTACACACGTCAAGGCAAACCGAAAACATGACTAATTCTACTTATACTGCTTCGGCACCTTCGCCGCTTTGGCAATACTGGCGCGGCCTTTCCGGCTGGAACTTCTACTTTCTGGTGAAATTTGGTTTGCTGTGGGCGGGCTATCTGAATTTCCATCCGCTGTTAAACCTGGTGTTTATGGCATTTTTGCTGATGCCAATCCCCAACCTGAAGCTACACCGCCTGCGTCACTGGATAGCCATCCCGATTGGTTTTGCGCTGTTCTGGCACGACACCTGGCTGCCCGGCCCGGAAAGTATCATGAGCCAGGGTTCGCAGGTCGCGGGCTTTAGCGCGGGCTATATTCAGGATCTGGTCGAGCGGTTTATTAACTGGCAAATGATCGGCGCGATTTTCGTGCTGTTCATTGCGTGGCTTTTCCTGTCGCAATGGCTTCGCATCACGGTGTTCGTGGTGGCCATCCTGATCTGGCTGAATGTGTTAACCCTGGCCGGTCCGAGCTTCTCTTTGTGGCCTGCTGGTCAACCGACGAACACGGTCACCACCACGGGCGGTACGGCTGCGCCTACGGTCGCCACTGCCGGCGCTACGCCGGTCATTGGTGATATCCCGTCACAAACCGCGCCACCGACCAACACCAATCTCAACGCCTGGCTTTCCAGTTTTTATAACGCAGAAGCCAAGCGCCAGACTAAATTCCCGGATGCGTTGCCCGCCGATGCACAGCCGTTTGAACTGCTGGTGATTAACATCTGCTCCCTTTCGTGGGCGGACGTGGAAGCTGCCGGTTTGATGTCGCATCCGCTGTGGTCGCATTTCGATATTCAGTTCAAAGACTTCAACTCGGCCACCTCGTACAGCGGTCCGGCGGCGATTCGCCTGCTGCGCGCAAGCTGCGGTCAGCCATCACATAAGAATTTGTATCAGCCCGCAGGCAACCAGTGTTATCTGTTCGATAACCTCGAAAAACTGGGCTTCTCTCAGCACCTGATGCTGGATCATAACGGTATTTTTGGCGGCTTCCTGAAAGAAGTGCGCGAAAACGGCGGCATGCATGCCCCGCTGATGGATCAAACGGGTCTGCCGGTTCCACTGCTGGGCTTTGACGGTTCGCCAGTGTATGACGACACCGCCGTGCTGCAACGCTGGCTGCAAACGGTCGGCAAGGACGATAACGCGCGTAGCGCCACGTTCTACAACACGTTGCCGCTGCATGACGGGAACCACTATCCGGGTGTGAGCAAAACGGCGGATTACAAAGTGCGCGCGCAGAAACTCTTTGATGAGCTGGATGCGTTCTTTAACGAGCTGGAAAAATCTGGTCGTAAGGTGATGGTTGTGGTCGTGCCAGAACATGGCGGCGCGCTGAAAGGCGACAGAATGCAGGTGTCCGGGCTGCGCGATATTCCAAGCCCGTCGATCACTAACGTGCCTGCCGGGATTAAATTCTTTGGCATGAAAGCGCCGCATCAGGGTGCGCCAATTGAAATTACCCAGCCAAGCAGCTATCTGGCGATTTCAGAACTGGTGGCGCGTGCGGTGGACGGGAAATTGTTTGTGGAGGACAGCGTGAACTGGAATCAGCTCACCAGCGGCCTGCCGCAGACAGCGGAAGTCTCCGAGAACGCCAACGCGGTAGTGATTCAGTATCAGGATAAACCGTACGTGCGGTTGAATGGCGGGGATTGGGTGCCGTATCCGCAGTAAGCGTTTTCCATATATCCTGACAGGGGAGAGGACTCGTCAGGAATTTTTTTGTTCAAAGCCATGAGATTGCGCCATCAAAATATCGGGCTTTCAACGATGACCTGGTCCGGCTGTAAATCGCTGAGTCGTTGACCGAAGGCCGGGGCGACGCGCAGGGATGCGCGGAGAGGGCGTGACCTGCATGGATGCAGGATCGCGCCCGACCCGAAAGCCGTAGAGAATAAGACGAAGGTATCGCGTAGCGACGATTTTCTTGCCGGGAGCCCGGGTTGCCAGGGCGGCGGCGATTGAGCCGCCCTGGCACGTTCACCGGTTCCGAAATGATAGATAAGCACGAGCTGGAAGTGAACGGAATAATCCACAGAGCCGCATACTCCCTCTCACCCCAGCCCTCTCCCTAAATGGAGAGGGAGTACATCATCAATGTGTGGGGATCCCTCCACTCACGAGGAGAGGAGATCAATCATTGCTCCGCCAACCACACCAACATCTTCAGACTCGCCGAATAATAATCATCCTTCGCGGTGATATCCGGTTCGCCGGAGGATTGCCCCATCGTTAAATCACGCACTGCCAGCAACCCACCTTCCATCATGTAAGGCGCGTATTCATTGGTCGTGACGTTCACCCAGGCGGGCGTTTTCTCACGGCTGAATTGTCCAAACCAGCTGCGCCATGGCGTCAGTGACGGACTTTGCGGACTCGACCAGAGGATATACAGCGGAATACGGATCGCGTCATAGCTCATGCGCGGCGGCCAGGCGTTGGCAGGTGTCAGCTTGCCGCCCGCCGCCAGTGACATCCAGTCAGTCGGCAAATTCGCCGTACCCGTGCCCATTTTGCCCAGCACCTTGTGCCCATCCTGAATCAGCTCGCGCCACACCTGCAAATGACTGCGATCGGCAAAGGCCTGCCAGGCAGGGAAAATAAAGTACGACGGATTCAAAATCACTTCGCTGTTGAGATTAAACCCCTGCGCGCCCGGCAACATCACACGGTAACCCGCATAGCGAATGACCGTGCGCGCCACCAGCGATTTGGTTATCGCATCGGATGCCTGGCTGTAACGCGCGTCATGCCAGCGCGCGTCCGCTTTTAACAACGCCCAGGCGATCAGCGCGTCGCCATCGGAGGCATTATTTTTGTCAGGAATCGGGTCCGGCAGGACCGGATTGTAGCGCCAGTAAAACAGGCCGTTGCTTTTGTTTTTCAACGTACTGTCAGTCCAGTGCCAAAGCTTGTCGAACGCCGTTTTGTCGTCGCTCGCCACTGCCATCAGCATGGCAAAGCCTTGCCCTTCGGTGTGCGAAACGTTGCCGTTGCCAGTGTCGACAACCCGGCCATCCGGCATCAAAAAGCGCGCTTTATAACTCTCCCAGGCCTGACCGGCCTGAGAGAACGGGGAAAACATCACAGTCATCATGACCGCCAGTGCGGCACATGCGGGCTTACGCATAATTAGCTCATTGTGGGTTGTGGTAACGGAATTGCACGTCTGAAAGGGAAAAAAGGCGCTCGCGACTCACCGTCACGTGCGATTTTCCGCCCTGTCCCTGCATCCAGCGGACATAGAGCCCTTCCAGTATTGCACAGAAGGCATGACACCAGCGGCTTTGCTGATCCTCAACCCGGCTCACCGGCAGCGCCTGATGACGCAGCGTAAGATCGGTATCGCTGGTGTCGATCTCCACGCATCCCCAGCCAAAACGCGCCAGTTGCGCATTGATATTCGCTTCAAGTTCACCCACGGTTTCGGAGGCCGGGAGTGGATATTGATCGGCCAGCGCGATGCCCATCTGGCGCAGGAACGGCTGGCTTTCCAGCTCGCCCACGTTGCGTACCATGCCGTCCACGATCAGCGCCAGCAGATCAAACCAGCCTTCCGGCGTTTGCTGTCCGCGAAACCAACTCAGTAGCGCGGGGTTTTCCAGTGTCGTTGTCATTATTTGTCTCCCAGCATGTAGCGGAAATAGAGCCCCGCCGTACTTTCGTTATAGCTGCCAAAGGTGTCATAACCCACTTTGCCGCCGATGGTCATGTCTTTGTTGAGGTTGTAATCCACGCCAGCGCGCATCGTATAACCTATGCCGCTCTCAGAAGTGCCTTTGTAATGCGCTTCCTTGGCGAAACCAGAATCGACGGCCCCCTCAAGTAATTGCTGCCATTCATTGTTCGTTGGGAAGTAATCGCTGCTGTCCTGGGTATAGGATTGATACCCCACGGAGCCACCGAGTTTGACTTTCCAGTTGTCGATTTTTTGCGAGTAATCAATCGGCAGCGCGACGCTCACGTAGTTTTGTGGGCTGAAATAGCCCCCCTGGCCAAAGGTAAACTGGCTCAGGTTTTTCGAGAAGTCCATCCAGCTCATGCTCAGCCCGGCCTTAACCTCACGCAGATCGTCGTGATAAGGCCGCAGGTAGACGCCCGCATTGGTGTTCATACTCGTATTGCTCGCGACGTTTTCGCCGAGATAGCTGTAGCCCCCGCCCCCCACGTAGAAACCTGCGTCGCCATCGTCATAGCTCAGCTGCAGGCTTCCGCCGTTTTTGGTCACGCGACCCCAGCGCTTACCGGAGTATTTATCTTCCAGTCCGACATACGAAAGCAGGCTATCGGTCACCGCACGGCGTTCACCGGTCAGGATCAACGACAGGTAATTTGTCAGTTTTGGCGACCATTTCACGCCGCCCACCAGCGTACTTAAATCCTGCCCTAACGGCGTGCTGCCGACATCCAGACGATAATCCTTACCGCTGAGCGCCATGTTCAGTTCAACGCCGTTCGCCTTTTGGGAATCCGTAGAGACATCGCCGGGCTGATTCACGTTTGGCTTCAGATTGGATGCTTCGAGATAATCACCGACCTTTCCACTATCGTAACTGCCCAATTTCGCCAGATTTAGCTGACCGTCAGAGCTGGTAAGGTTGTAGTCACTGGCATCCAGTGTGCCGAGATCGGCAATGGTTTGTGCTTCGGGATGCGTGGCCAGATAGGTCGCCCTGTCCGCAGCACTCATCGCGGCCAGTGTTTTTTGCTCGTTGGTCACCGTCGAGATGACGTTTGACGACACGTTGGCCAGCGGGTTCGATCCGGAACGACGCCACGCGTCACCGCTGGCGCTACCCGAACTCAACGTCACCGGTGTAGCGGTAAACTCGAAGCGCGATTCACCAAACGGCGAGCTGGACCAGGTCAGCGGCGCTTTGGCTTCGGTCAGTTTGCTGGTGCCCGATTCACCGTCGCGACCGCGCACCTCGATCCCGCCCTGCAGCCACATGCCGGTCTGCTCATCCATCCGCTGCATCATGTCATCAACCTGGCGCAGCGTGCGGCTTTGGGCCGTCTCCTGCGGCAAATCGGTACGCATCGTGCCCGGCAGCGTGGTGCCCGGCTCGCGTGCGGTTTGCGCCAGTTGCCACGGCAATGCGCTGTCGCTGGACGTTGTCGCGCCTACCGCCTGTGACGAACGACTGGTGGTCATGAACGGGTTATCCGCCAGCAATAAACCACCCATGGTCGGCGTGGCAGAGCTGTTGGTCGACTGCAGACCCAGTAGCTTGCCGCGCGCGCTGCGCAGATATGTCATCGCCTGCTGATGATTGCCCTGCGCCTCTTCCAGGCGTGCCAGCAAAATCAGACGCTGCGGCGAAGTATCGCTTTGCAGGCCGTGGGCGAGCTGTTTCGCTTTAACCACATTATCTTCTGCCAGCGCCACGTCGATTGCGCCCACGCGAGCATCCTGAGTTGGCGTGTCACGGGTCATCAGGTAGTCGTAAACCACGCCCGCTTCTTTGTTCATTTTGCCGGTCTGATACAGACGCGCCATCGCAAACATCAGATCGGTATTTTGCGGATCGCTTTGCAGGGCGCGAATCAGCTTGTCATACGCTGCCGCATAGTTGCCCTGCTCGCGGAGCTGATCCGCTTCGTTGATCACATAGCCGTTTCGCACGCCCGCAAGCTGCGTTGGGGTGCTGCGCGACAACAGTTCTGGATTCGAGAGGAAACTCTGCGCTTCGCCGTTCAGCCCGGCCTGATTCAGCACCGCCACCTGATCGGCATAATCACCCGCGTTCCCCTTCACGCCTTCACGCATATTGCTGCGCACCACCGACACCGCGGTCGTGAGGTCACCACTTTGCGCCAGCATTCGCGCCAGTTTGCCCGCATCTGCCGGGCTTTCCGGCGGACGCGCCGACAGCGTTTTAAGCGTGTTCGCCGCTGCCACTGAGTTACCCTGCGCCAGATAGCGTTCAGCTGTCGCCATCTGTAGATTGGTGTTCACGCGCTGCGCCAGCTCGCGCATTTGCGGCGTCTGGCTGGCAGGAGAAACGCGCGACAGCAGGGTTTGAGATTGCTGCCATGCCCCGCTTTCGCTGGCGAATAACGCTGCCGCGTACAGAGAGCTTGCGCCCGCACCCGGCCGGGACGCGGGCTGCATCACCGCCGCAGCTTCGCCATCCGCGCCTGATTTTTGCAGCAAACGCGCCAGATCGAGACGCAACCATGGGTCATCCGGTAAACGCGTAATGCCCTGACGCAGAATGCCGATGGCCTGTTCAGTATTGCCGTTGGCCGCCGCCTGCTGCGCCTGACGACGAATCGGATCGCCCGGCAACCCCGCCACCACACGCGGCTGGAGCTTCGCCTGCAAACTCGCTGGCAACGTGCGCAGCATCGCCTGTGCGTCTTCCGTTTTGTTCTGCTCTTTCAGAACGTAATAGAGATTTTCCCGCGCCGCGCCGTTTTGCGGCTGCTGGTTAATCAACTCACGCAGCGTCTGTTCGGCCTGCGGATAGTCTTTGTTGTGGCGCAGCACGTCGGCGCGGAACAGTTTGGCTGCCGTTCCACGTTCGCCACTTTGCTGCACCAGCGGTGCAGAGAGCGCCAGCGCCTGGCTGACGTTGCCCTCTTTCAGTGCCTGCTGCGCCTGAGCGAGTTGCCCGTAAAATGCAGCGTCGTCGGCCTGCGTTTGGCGCGCCGTTGACGCGTCCCCGCCCTGACTGGCGGCGCGACCGAGATATTGCGCGGCTGCCTGATAGTCACCGCTGCGCTGCGCGATATACCCCATTCCCGCCAGCGCGTCGGCGTCCTGCGGGTTGGTTTGCAGCACCTGCTCAAACTGACGTTTTGCCGCGTCGGTATTGCCGCTGTTCAGCGCGGTATAGCCTTCGCCTTTCGCGGCACCGCCAACATTTTTGCGATAGTACGCCTGCACTTCGCTGTCCTGCGGATGGCGCTGCAGCCAGGTGTCGTAGAACTGCTCGTCACCCGCTTTGGGTCCCAGCCACAGCAGCGCCTGACGTAAACCGGCATCCGCATCTTTGCTGCCACTCGCCATTTGTTGTAACTGGATAATCCCGTCGCGGCGCGTGCTTTCCTGCCAGGTCAGCATTTTGCCCAACGCCACGCGCGCGGCGTTATCCTGCGGGTTTTGCGCCGCAAAGCGCTGTAATTCCGCGAGCGCCTGCGGATAGAGCGATTTATCGCTACCCATGGTCTGGTAATACTCGGGCGCCAGACTTGCAGGCGGCGTGTCACCGCTGAACAGCGTTTTCCAGGTCGCCAGCGCGGCGGGAATATTGCCGCTCCGCGCCTGCTGACGAGCCAGCGTCAGCGTGCCCTGCGGGACTTGCGTCATCTGTTTGGCATTATCCAGCGATTGCAACCCCGCATCGCCCGGCGAGACTTTTGCCAGCCGCGCACGCCACTGCGCCGCACCCTGCAAATCACCGTTTTGCTGCGCCCACAGCGCCATCAGATAGAGCGCTTGGGTGTTGTTGGCATCAACCATCAACACCTTTTTGAGCGATTCGCTCGCCAGGTCATCGTGGGATTTTTCGTGCCAGTAGTTAGCCTGGTCGAACAACGCTTTCAGCGCCGCATCGTTTTGCGCCGCATAAGCCGACGATCCAAACGCCAGCACGCCGGAGAGACAGATTGCCGATTTAATGGTTATTTTTTTCACTTTCCTGTCTCCGGATTCAAACGCTTACGCGCGCGCTTTTTCAGCCAGGCATACAGCCCCAGACCGCAAAGCGTACTCATGATAAGCCCCAGAATCGCCAGCAGCGCCGAGTGCTGGTTGGCGTACCAGACAATCATCATCTGGGTCGGCATTTCGCCGCTCGGGAACTGCGACCCCACGCGGAAGCTGCGTACGCCGTTTTCGTTGGTGATAATGGCCGCGTCACCGCGAATCCCGGCGTTGATGCGCGCAGAAGTTAAATCGTCATGCAGACGAGCTAACTGCTCGTCGTTACTGCCGAGCGCCATCACCACCAGACGATCGCTGCTCCACGGGGAACGGAAGCTGACAAACCCGCGCCACGCTTCGTTCGAGGAGAAATAACGGTCGGCTTCGACGCCATCGGAGGTCCAGTCGCCCGCCAGCCAGCGTTGCAGTTTCTGCCACGTTGACGGGGTGCGAACACCCAGCGTGTTGTCATGGGAAGTAAACGGTGAACCGCTCAACAGCGCCTGGTTGAAGTCGTGCTGCGCCATGCCGCTGACCGCCAGAACATCGCGCGTGCGCAGCAGTTCCAGGTTGCCACCCGCCGTCGGTACGCCGAGCACTACGCGGTTGTTGTACAGCGCCGTGCCGGTGGCATTGCCGGAACGCGCCGCCATATTCAGCAGTGTGGCGATTTGCGTTTCGGTCGGCTGCTCAGGCAGCAGCAGAACGGTTTGCGAATAATCGGCCAGACGCGTGAACGGGAAGGATGCGCCGACAAAATAGGAAAGATTCGGCAAGAGCGAGAAGTGGCGCGTGTGGCTCAGATCGATCCACGAATCTTCGTCGATGCGGCTCTTGATGTTGTTATTCATCAGTACGCTACACGGCGCGTTCTCTTTCGCTGTGATGTTGAAATAGAGCGACAACTGGTTGTCACCGTAAATCATGTACGGCTCCAGCGGCATGTCGAATTTCTCCTGCCGCGCGTCGCCACCCACTTTATGCCACAGCGTTTCCAGCGCGCCCTGTTTGTTGACCGGCAGGTTGTGCAGGAATGTGTCGTTCAGGGTCATGCTAAGCCAGGACTTGTTCTCGTCGATCCAACTTTCGGTCGGGAAACGGTAGCCGATATGCAGCGGAATGGTTTCGCCGTCCCACAGGAATAGATCCGGGGCCGCGCGGAATGCCACGCGCAGCGGCGCATGCCAGATCCCGGTGACGGTCAGGCTTTGATCCTTGCGGATCAGCTCTGAGAGCTTCACCGGACGATCGGTTGGGATCCAGCGCGGCGCGTCGTAAGGTTTGCTGGCCGGGATCGTCTGGGTGGGGATCGCCATGCTGGCGGTTTGCTGCGTGAAATTGCCCCGCGTCAGTCGCCATGCGGCGGTGCGCAGCGCGGCTTCGTCATTACCGACGATCAGCAGCAGTTTATAAACCGGGTTCGCCGGGTTATCGATAATCTGCAGCATCGGCTGAGAAGACTGCGGCAGCGTCAGGCCGCCGATTTTCTCGCCCGGATGACCGATTAGAATGCCATTTTTCTCGGGCAGCGTGTCGTGCAGCGCGGCAAATGAGACGCCGCGATAATCCGCCTGAATGCCGAGCCAGGAGGAGATCGATGCCGCTGCACCGAGCGTATCGCTGCTGAGCGTGGGCCCAAAGGCGAAGGCAATGGTGGCGGGCGTCATCTGCATCGAATCAAAGAACGGGCGCGGGAAATGGCTGAGATCCGCGCCGATATCAAGCTGCTGGCCTTCCAAATCAAAGCGTGAATCAGGCAGGATGGTGACGCGGTATTTTTCCGACAGGTCGCGCTGGCACTGCATCGCATCGCCATCGTTAATCTTAAAGCTCAGGCTGTTGCTGGATACCAACAGCGCAGCGGGGATATCAAGCTGGAAGCGAGACACGTCGCTGTCCGCCGCTCCCAGCGGCACGGTACCGAGTGGCTGACCGTTGAGCATCAGCTGCATGGTGGCGTTGCGCGTTGCCATTGCCGGAGAGACTTTCAGGTTTAGCGACAACTGCGCGTTGGTGATGACCTGATCGACCGGCAGAGTGAAGTTCATCCCGCCCTGTAACTGGCCGCCGCTGAGCACCAGGCCCTGCGGCTGGCCCATCTGCGCCACGCTGATACTGTTAACCGTGGACGGCACAAAATTCGCCAGCACTGGCGCGGTCGGTGCGGGCATTTCTACCGGCAAGAGCGCCTCAACAGAGGTTTCTTCGCCATGCAGCGGCAGCGCAAATAACGACGCCGCCAGCAAAGTCAGTTTTGTCAGATGCTTCATGCGTTGCCGTCCTCCTGCACCTGCGCTTGCGCACGGCGGTTCTCCCGGCGCGTTTTCCACGTCAGCCAGAAGAGATCAAATACGCAGCGCACGATGGTCAGCAACGAACGGAACGGATTGTCCTGCGGTTTTGGCGGCTGGATCCACGCATCAGCGCGAGCCAACACTACGCGCACCAGTTCACGGCGGCGCGCCAGCGGAATATCTTCAAACATCAGGCGGATATACTCTTCGTCTGTGGCGACCACTTTCACCGGAATACTGATCGCACCCGATTGCAGCAGGAGTTCCACTTCTTCGATTTCATCCGTCAGATGGCGTTCATCCGGTAATTCGATGCGGCAACCGCCCATCGATAAATCCGCCGTCTGGCTGCGGGAAGAGATCCCGC
The DNA here is from genome assembly GCF_045627565.1 of Lelliottia sp. Lineage (NCBI taxonomy): Bacteria > Pseudomonadati > Pseudomonadota > Gammaproteobacteria > Enterobacterales > Enterobacteriaceae > Lelliottia > Lelliottia sp. The sequence goes on from NZ_JAZQNX010000035.1 coordinate 112,185, forward strand.
TGGCGTAATGGATCAGCACCGGGATTTTGACGTCGATACGAATAGTTTTGCGCGTCTGGCGCGTTTCACGGGCGACGGCAATCGCCGCCAGCAGGAAGATCAGGCTGTAAAGCCCCCAACCGACATTGAGCGCGATAACGCTGGGATCGACGCCGTAGTAGTCGTGGGCACATGCGCGAACAATACCAGCGATAACGCCGATGGCCAGCAGAATGGCAATCACCAGATGCGGGCGTACAACCCGGAAATCGAAGTAGCCGACGTTAAGCAGCGCCCCTTTATCCGTCACGTTGAACTTGCCGCGCTTCGGGAAAATCATGGTCACGGCGGTTGGCAATACCAGGTGGAATGCCAGCACCAGATCGTAGATTTCACCCCAGAAGCTGTAGCGATAGCGGCCGTTCATTCGCGAGTTGAGGTAAATCGCCAGGAACAGGTGCGGCAGCGCATAGGCAAACACCAGGCCCGCCGACGAGTGAATGATGTTGAGGTTGAACAACAGATAGGCCAGCGGCGCGGTTAAGAACGCGATGCGCGGCAGTGCGAACTGATAATAGAGCATGGCGCTGAGGTAGCACAGACGCTGCTGAATCGTTAGCCCACGTCCTAACAGCGGGTTATCCAGGCGGAAAATTTGCGTCATGCCGCGCGCCCAGCGGGTACGCTGGATGACGTGCAGAACCAGGCGTTCGGTGGCAAGACCGGCGGCCAGGGGCATATCGAGGAAGGCAGATTTCCAGCCGAGGCGCTGCATTTTCAACGCGGTGTGTGCATCTTCGGTGACGGTTTCCACGGCGAAGCCGCCAATCTCTTCCAATGCGCTACGGCGGATAACCGCACAGGAGCCGCAGAAGAACGTGGCGTTCCAGTTGTCATTGCCCTGTTGAATCGGGCCGTAGAACAGCGTCCCTTCATTAGGGATATTGCGCCCGACGGAGAGGTTGCGTTCGAACGGATCTGGCGAATAGAAATAGTGCGGCGTTTGCACCAGCGCCAGCTTGGGATCTTTCAGGAACCCGCCCACGGTGGCTTGCAGGAAAATACGCGTGGCAACGTGGTCACAGTCAAACACCGTGATCAGCTCGCCCTGCGTCAGCTTCATCGCGTGGTTAAGGTTGCCCGCTTTCGCGTGGGAGTTGTCGTTACGGGTGATATAACCCACGCCAACGTCTGCCGCGAAGACGGCAAACTCACGGCGCTTCCCGTCATCGAGCAGGTAGATTTTCATTTTGTCGCGCGGGTAGTCGATACATTGGGCGGCCAGCACCGTATCACGCACCACGTCCAGCGATTCATTATAGGTAGGAATATAGACGTCAACCGTCGGCCATTTCGACATATCGTCGGGCAGCGGGACAATTTCACGCTTCAGCGGCCAGACGGTTTGCAGGTAGTTGAGCAGCAAAAGCACCCAGACGTAGACTTCCGCCAGAAATAACCCCATGCCGAGTATTGTTTCAATCTCAGAATTAAAATGCAGGGTTTGCGTCAGGCGGAAATACATATAGCGGGTCGACATCAATAATGACATCACCACCATAATCACGGAAATACTGCGTCTTTTGCTAAAGCCCATTAAAAACAGAAGGCCAATACTAATAAAGCCAAAGATATATTGTTTCTGGCTGTCCATCGGCGTGATGATGATGAGCAAGGCAACAGGAATCATTGCTAAGGCCAGCAAAATAAATAGAAACTTTTTCATAGGTTGCTCTGCCTGAGTTTAGAACCCTGAATGACGCGGAAGGGTGTGAACAGTACCGTCACCCACTTTCACCCCAAGAATACCCGCGACTTTTTTGGCAATAAGCTCAATGTCGAAGGCTGCGGCGGATGCCGGACTGAAGTCAAATACGGACTGTTGGGAGGCATTGGCTTCGCCAACGCTTTCGTCGCGGTGCACAACGCCCAACAATTTGTCGCCAAGTTTATTTTCGACAAAGGCCGTCACGTCACGACTGATCTGTCGGCGGTTGTCGCTTTGATTGAGGATAAAATAGTGTCCGGCTTTATGATTGAGCGCGCCGCCCGTCAGGCGTTGATTTTCAATTTGCGGCAACAGAGAGAGTGAAGCGGTGTCCGCCATCAGCGTAATCAAGTGCAGATCCGCCAGGCGCGACATCGCTTTTAAGGCTGGCGACGGTCCCGGTGGGAAATCGGCAATAATAATCAGCCCCGGATAATTCAAAAGGGTGCTTAAACCGCGCGTGAGGAAATGCTCATCATGTGTGAGGCGTTCTTCAAACGCCATGCGTTGGGGTTCGGTGGCATCGCCGTAAGGCAACACAAACAAGTTTCCACCGGCTGTGAGCACAAACTGGCTCCAGTCGGAGGATTCTGCTGCTCGAGCAACGTAGCCACGGGTGTCGGAAAGCGGAACGCCAAAATGCAGACGCAGCGCGTTTTGCACATCGAAATCCAGCGCTAAAACCTTGCTTCCCGAGCGCGCGAGCGCATAGGCCAGATTTGCGGTCATGGTCGTCTTACCCACGCCGCCTTTTGGCGAACAAATGCAAACTAACGGCATGTGGCGATCCTTTCCAGCAGGGAATTCAGGGGCTGATTTTTTTCAGCGGTGGGCTTCGGGGTGTTCGTCGCAGGAGCGAACAGACGCGAGAAATTCACCTCAGCCGGAGCAGGTGCAGGCATAACGGCGCGAGTCGATTCAGGTGCAGGTGCAGGTGCAGGTGCAGGTGCAGGTGCAGGTGCAGGTGCAGCAGAGACAGTATCAGGCGTAGCGGCAAGCTGTTCGGCAACGTCATGTAATATCGAAGGGGCATCATGAGACACCGTCTCAATCACAACCCTATCGGGCACGAAGGCAGCATCCGTCAGTGCAAATGCCTCTGGAGTGACAGGTTGCGGAACGGGTAAAGAGACGTGTCCTCCGGCGGCAAGGGCATTTGCTTCCGTTGCAGGAAGGAGTTGATTAAGAATGGCCCAACTTCCTTGCTCGCTCACCTGATTTTGTCCGGAGAAGTCTTTAAAGTCGAGCGCCTGATTGCGCGTTTTGTCCTTAAATCGCTGCAAATCATCATAATGATTCATAGTTATACTCATGATTTACAAATAAATAATGTACACACCACAGTTTGACTCACGTGGTCATTTACGATCGACAGACGAGTTTTATTCAGGTGTAGGTATACAGTTACGTTGCAGAGTTAACTGAACGCTTATTATGGGCATGCTTAAATTATGGTTTTAATGCCGGATTGTTTATTTACGACTTAACAGTAAACATCGACTCGACACATGCTAACTGTTTTTGATCGAAAAAAACACGGTGCTCTTATTGGCTTAACTAAAATAAATTCATGGGCTTATATTTCATAAAAAACTCACAAATCCAGATTTAAATAGTGGTTTAAGATGATTTGTTAGATTTACTATCTACTTACAGTGAGCATTGATTTAATAAAAAGTTACTCTGTGAAATATTTAGAAATACTTTTTCGTTGTTAGTTTTTTACCGATTTTCGTTAACTCCTTATTCTTACTAATATTCTTTCCAGGCCTACTACTTTAGGGGGGCTTAATATGCGCGCGCGCAAAAAAAGGGAGCCACTGGCTCCCTCTGGTTATTCTGCGCTTCGCAGTGAAATTTCGCCACCAACCCACGGCTTCACAATACCTTCGTGTTCGAGCAGGAGAGCACCTTGAGCATTGATACCACGTGAGGTGCCAAAGATTTCCTTATCACCAATAATCAGTTTCACCGGCCGGTTGATAAAATTATCCAGCTTTTCCCAACGACCCAGGAACGGTGACAGCCCGTCTCGCTCAAAGAGGGTTAACGCCTCACGTAATTCTTTAATAAGGCGAACAGCGAGGGTATTACGATCAATAGTTACGCCCGCTTCCTGCAGCGTGATCCAGCCCTGATTGACCACATCCGTCTGCACGTTGCTCATGACCATATTCAGACCCGCACCGATCACGGTCTGCGCAGCATCACCGGTTTTCCCCGTCATTTCGACCAAAATACCCGCAAGTTTTCGATCGTTCAGATAGAGATCGTTAGGCCATTTTACGCGGACTTTATCAGCGCCCAAGTCGTGAAGCACTTCGGCAATCACAATACCGATCACCAGACTTAAACCGATGGCGGCAGCCGGACCTTGCTCAAGACGCCAGAACATTGAGAGATAGAGATTTGCGCCAAACGGTGAGAACCACTTGCGCCCTCGACGTCCCCGACCCGCCTGCTGGTACTCAGCAACGCAGCTGTCACCAGAGTTCAGTTCATTGATACGTTCTAGTAAATACTGATTTGTGGAATCAATAACGGGCAGAACGGTCACTTTTCCCTGCTTCAACTGGCTGCGAATGACGTCTTCATCCAGTAGCTGAATAGGTTCCGGCAAGCTATAGCCTTTTCCGGGTACCGTGAAAACATCAACGCCCCAGTCGCGCAGGGTCTGAATGTGTTTATTGATCGCCGCACGACTCATACCCAGGCGCTCGCCCAGTTGCTCGCCCGAGTGAAATTCACCATCAGCAAGAATGCTGATCAGCGTTAATGGAACGGTATTATCTCTCACGCAATCGTCTCCACAGCATTCACTTCACCAGTACGCCCGATAAAACGGACCTCTGGCTCAAGCCAAACCCCGAATTTATCGCCAACGCATTGGCGAACATAATGGGCCAAAGCAACGACATCTTCGCTGGTCGCATTATTCTCATTGATCAGTACCAGCGCTTGCTGGCGATGGACCGCAGCACCACCTTTTACCGAACCTTTGAGCTGACATTGATCGATTAGCCAGCCAGCGGCGAGCTTCACGTATCCATCTGCTTGCGGATAATGGGGCGCGTTAGGCCATTTAGCGAGCAATTTTTCTGCCGTTTCGGAGCTGATAACAGGGTTTTTAAAGAAACTACCGGCATTTCCATTCACTTTGGGATCGGGAAGTTTCGTCATTCGCATATGACATACCGCGTCGAAAACTTCACGTGCAGTGACTTTTAGCGGCTCGAGACGGGTCAAATCACCGTACGTTAATACTGGCTGCCAACGTTTTGCGAGGCGTAGACCCACGGACACGATGACATAGCGATCCTGATATTCATGTTTGAAAATACTGTCCCGGTAACCAAAGCGGCATTGTTCAGCGGTCAGGCGACTCGCTTTGCCGGTTGCCAGTTCGATGCAGTCGACATATTCACAAACATGTTTAAGTTCAATGCCATAAGCACCGATATTCTGAATGGGGGATGAGCCTACACAGCCCGGGATCAGCGCCAGATTTTCCAGGCCAGCCATCCCTTTTTCAAGCGTGAATTGCACCAGTTTATGCCAGTTTTCGCCCGCGCCTACATGCAGGTGCCAGCTCTCATCCGTTTCACTAACCTCAATGCCCATAATGCGGTTAATAATGACTGTACCGGCAAAATCTTCAAGAAAGAGGACGTTACTTCCCTCACCCAGAATCAGAACGGGTTGATGATTTTCAGTCGCCGTGTTCCACGCATCAAGGAGTTGATGAGTATTGTCGGCACGTACGATGTTATCGGCAATTCGTTGAATTCCAAAGGTATTCCAGGGCTTAAGGTTATGGTTCATAGACGCTATCCTGATGCAATTTCTGCGATAGTTTACCGTATATGCGAGTCGATTGGGGATTAGTTTGACAGGAGGGAGTCTGAGATCTTACACAAAAAAAGCAAAAAACCCCGGGCCTTTCGGACCGGGGTTCTTCTTTATTGATGCCTGGCAGTTCCCTACTCTCACATGGGGAGACCCCACACTACCATCGGCGCTACGGCGTTTCACTTCTGAGTTCGGCATGGGGTCAGGTGGGACCACCGCGCTAAAGCCGCCAG